>JBBQRA010000276.1:0-7137 GCA_038215275.1 Bryobacterales bacterium
ACCGAAGGGCGGCTGGCGGAATTGCCGGATGCTGGTGTTGAAGTTGCCTTGCGGTTCGTAGAAGAGTCCATAACCTCCGCGGAACACGGTTTTCTTGTCCAACTGGTAGGCGAAGCTGATCCGCGGTCCCCAGGCTTTCCAATCTGTGTTGATGTTGCCCGAACTGGAAACGCCATTGCGGCCCGCGACCAACTGCGTACCCGAGATGGGATCGAAGTTGACCCATTGGTTGTCCTGTTCAACGAAGGGAGTATTCACCTCGTAGTGCAATCCGATGTTCAAGGTGAGCTTCGAATTCACACGCCATTCGTCACGAATGTAAAAATTCAGTTCGTTCGTGTTCAAGGTCGCGGTGCCAGGCAGGAACACATCCCGCCGCAAAGCGACCGGGAAACCCAGGAGCATCGTGGCGATGGTGTCTCCGGTGCCGCCGGGGCTCGCGGGATTGCGCGTGTACGCCGGGTCGAAGTTCCAACGCCCGAAGGCGGATTCTCCTGGAGGCGAGGCCGTTTCTCCTGTCGTGCGCAGGCGAATGTCGGCGCCGTACTTGATGTTGTGCGCGCCCCTCAAAGTCGAGATGTTTGCGATGAATTCGTGCATCTTTTGGTTCCGGATCAACGGCGTCGAACGGGCATTGCCCAGCCCGGCATATCCCGCGGTGCCAACGATCGGCGCACTCGGCTGCAAGGGGTCTCCCGAATCGCGGCCCGGAATCCGCGCCCAGAGCGGATTCGTCAATTGCGTGGGGAACAAGGAAGAGTTGAACTGCGTGTAGCCGTAGCGGAAGTCCCCAACGGTCGAAGGCGAAATCACCCGCGTGAAGGCGCCAACCAGATTGCGTCCCGTCGCGTCCAAATCCCCGGCGAAGCTCCCTTCGTTGCCTCCAATGTTCTTGTCAAAAGTGTCGGGCATCGTGATCAAACTCTTATCGATCGAGTAGCGGAAGAACGCGTTATTGTTCGAATTGAACTGATGGTCCACGCGTCCATCCGCCCGGTGCAAACTGGATTTTTTCACAGGGTTCGCGACAAAGTTATTGATCGAACCGGCGCGCTGCGGGTTCGGCCACATCTGCACCAAGCCGGCGCCGATCGAATCGAAACGGCTGGCCGGAATCTGATCGTTCGGAAAGCGCGTCCGCAGGGCGGCGCCGCCGGCGGGATTCGGCGTCGTAGTCAGCGGGTCGAAGATCCCGTTGGCGACGACGCCGCGGAAGTCCCCGCTCTTCATGGCGGCTGTCGGGACCGTGACCAGTTGCGTATCGCCGAAAATTTCGCGGTAGCCTTCGTAATCAGCGAAGAAGAAGGTCTTGTTCTTCTTAATCGGTCCGCCGAGCGAAGCGCCGTATTGATTCAACTTGAAGGGCGGTTTGGCCGCATCGGGCCGAGCGAAAAAGTTCCGGGCATCGAAGACTTCGTTGCGCAGGAAATGGAAGAGCGATCCATGAAACTCGTTCCCTCCCGACTTCGACGTGATGACCACCACGGCGCCCGCGGATCGTCCATACTCGGCGCCCGCGTTGTTCGTGAGCACTTTGAATTCCTGGATTCCTTCGACGGCGGGCCGCACGATGAAGGTCTGCGAAATCATCTCGGTATTGTCGATCCCATCGATCAAAACCTGGTTCGAAGTACTGCGCGCGCCGTTGGCCGCGATGGCCGTGCCGCCAGGTCGCAACTCATCGGGCCGCCGCCCGGAGTTGATGGTGTTTGGCTGGGCATAGTCCAATCCTGTGACTCCCGGCGCCAGAATCGCCAACTGTACGAAGTTGCGTCCGTTTAGCGGCAACGACTGCAGGGCTTCCTTCGAAATTACCTGGCCGACACTTGCGTTTTCCGTCTGGAGTAAGGGCGCCGCTCCTGTCACTTCGATCGACTGGTTCACGTCACCGGTCTCCATGGTGATGTCGAGGCGGGCCGCTTGGCTGACCTGCAACGTATAGTCTTTGAAAATCGCGTTACGGAAACCAGCTTTTGATGCTTGTATGGTGTAGGAGCCGGGAATTAAGTTCACGGCTGAGTAGGCCCCAGCCTCGTCCGTGAGCGAGCGCGTGCCGGTGTTGGTGGCAACGTTGGTGACGGTGACCTGGACGCCCACCATGGCGGCGCCCGATTGATCCACAATGGAACCGACGATCGAAGCGCGTTCGACTTGACCATGAACGAACAAGGCGAATGCCAAAGAAGCAGCGAGATAGCGAACCTGATTCTGCATGGCATCGAGGGATATCAAATAGTGTCGACAAAGTAAAGCCCTCGCTCAGGACCATGTCGCGGCAAAGCTCGCCGGGTAGGCCGAAATGTTTCGTGATGGATCACTAACCGGCTGCTGTTACTTTCTCTCGCCGCAAGACCTTCGCCGCAAGACTTGTTGCAGTTGTCTTGCGGAAATGATATTTTGCGCAGTATGCTTCGCATCGGAATCTTACTGCTCGGCCTCGTCGCCTCGGGCCTTGCCGCCTACGCCCAATCGGCTACCGCCACAATTTTCGGCACTGTCTCGGACGGCTCGGGAGGCGCTATGCTGGGCGCCCGCATCACCGCTGTCCTTGAAGGAACGGGGACGCGCGACGTCGCCCAGTCCAACGAACGAGGCGACTACATCTTCCCCAACCTACGGCCGGGCGTTTATTCGATGGAAGTTGAAGCCCAAGGATTCCGCAAGGCGCAAGTGAAAGCCCTGCTCATCGAGATCAACCAGCGCGCCCGCCAGGACTTTTCCATGCAAGTTGGCGACGTGCAACAGGTCATCGACGTTTCGGCGACCGCCACCACGGTTGACACCTTCAGCGGCACCGTGAAAGAGGTGGTCGACAGCGGTCGCGTGACCGAACTGCCGCTGAACGGACGCAACGCGCTGCAACTGCAGGCCCTGCTCCCGGGCTCGATTCAGATGGGTACCGGCTCCGCGGCGAGCGGCATCGCCCTGAATACCAACATTGTGTTCAGCGTCAACGGCGCCCGGCCGAACGCCAGCTCTTACACGCTGGACGGCGGCCTGAACATGGACATGTATAACAACTTGCCCGCGGCTTTTCCGAACCCCGACACGCTCCAGGAGTTTTCCATCCTGCAGAACGGCTATAACGCCGTCAACGGCCGCAACGGTGGCGCCGTGATTAACATGGTGACCAAGTCCGGCACCAACGACTTCCATGGCGTGCTGTTCAACTTCCTCCGCAATGACAAGCTGAACACCCGTAATTTCTTTGCCCGCGGCAAAGACCCGCTTCGCCGCAACCAGTTCGGCGGCACCCTCGGCGGCCCGATCCTGTTCCCCAAGCTGTACAACGGCAAGGATCGAACGTTCTTCTTTTTCGCTTACGAGGGCACGCGCCAGCGCCTGGGCGCCACATCGAGTTCGACCATCGTCCCCACGGCGCTGGAACGCCAAGGCAATTTTAGTGCCTCCAGTATCCGCGGCACTCCCATTTCAGTCGCCCCGCCAGAAACGGTGAGCCCCCAAGCGCCGCAGGGCATTCCCTTCCCCGGCGCCCAGATTCCGGCCAGCCGGTTGGACCCCGTGGCCCGCCGCTTCGCCGAAGTCTTCATGCCCCTGCCGAACAGCCCCGGCAACATTTTTGCGTACAACGTCTCGCTTCCTACGGACGAAGATCAGGTGACGATCAAGTTTGATCACTCCGTCTCTGACCAACAAAAGGTCAACTTCCGTTTCTTCTTCGATGATTTCCGCCGCAACCAGAACAACGGGCTTCCCTTGTTTAACTCTCAGAACAACTGGGTGACCTTCAACTCGACGCTGAACCATTCCTTCGTGTTCTCCCCGAATCTGGTGAACACCGTCACGGCCACCATCGCTCGCAACACGTTCGTGCGCGCCCCCCTGACCACCGCTCCCGCGCTCGACTGGGCCGCCCTCGGCTGCAAGAGCTGCATCTCCCTGTCGCCCCCCGGCGTCCCCACCGACTGGGCCATCTCCATCGCCAACGGGCTCAACGTCCGCGTCGACACCAACTTTCAGAGCTACATGATGAACTACCAGGTCATCAACAACATGACCTATACCCGCGGCAGCCACACCATGACGTTCGGAGGCGAACTGTCCCGGCTCCGCCGCAACGGCCGTGAGTTTTTCCAAAAAGATACTCAGTTCAGCGTTAACGGCCAACGCTCCGGCAATCAGGGCTACGGCTACGCCGACTTCTTCCTGGGAGCCGCGAACGATGTGTATCAGAACTCCCCCATCCGCGCCTATCAGTACAAGTGGACGCCCTTCCTGTACTTTCAGGACGACTGGCGCGTCAACCGCCGGTTCACCCTCAACCTTGGCCTCCGCTGGGAGCCGTTCCTGATGGTGAAGGAAAGAAACGAGGAGCTTGGCGCCTTCCGCGCCGGCCAACAAAGCCGCATCTATCCCCTGGCCCCCGTCGGGGCGCTCTTCCCCGGCGACAACGGAATCCCCAACGGCATCGTCAACAACGACTGGATGAAGCCCGCCCCTCGCTTTGGCTTCGCCTGGGATCCGTTCGGAGATGGCAAGACGAGCGTTCGAGGAGGCTACGGCGTGTTCTGGGATACGCTCCGCCTGGTGGGCCTGAATACGAACTCCATCAATCAGCCCTTCTCGTTCGGACTTCGAACCTTTACCGTCTCGCTGAGTGACCCGTACGCGTCCAACCCTGGCCAACTCGATATTCTCCGGACCTATACCCCGCCGGTGACCGCCGAAGACCGCGCCCGGCGGCGCTTCGTTCTCCCCATTAACCACAACTCCATTGACCCCGACTTCACGAGCGGCTATATGCAACAGTGGAACCTCAACGTGCAACGCGAGTTCCTCGGCAAGACGGTTTTCACCTTCGCTTACATCGGCTCGAAAGGAACCAAATTCATGGTTGGGCAGAACATCAACCCGGCCATCTTCATCCCTGGCCAGTCCACGACCGGCAACGTCGATGCCCGCCGCATCTACCCAGGCTTCAGCGAAATTCGGTCGACCCAATCCACGGCTAATTCCACCTACCACTCGCTGCAGGTGAGTTGGAACCGGCGGCTCTCCAGCGGCTTTTCCATCCTCGGCAGCTACGTCTGGGCCAAGTCGCTCGACCTGGCGTCCAACGACGGCAACTCCGGCACCGGCAATCAGGCCACCAACCCTTTCCGCCAGAACCTGGACAAAGGGCCCAGCGACTTTGACGTTCGTCACCGCGTGGTGAACAGCATCCTTTGGGACGTTCCTCTGGGCCGGGGGGCGACCGGATTTAAGAAGTACATCCTGGCGGGCTGGCAGATTAACAGCATTATGACTCTGCAAACCGGGTTGCCCTTTAGCGTCACGGCCGGGGTGGACCGCAGTTTGGCCGGTATTGGCCGGGACCGCGCCGACATTCTGCGCGCGCCCGAGGTGTATGGCAACGCGGATCGCGGCGCCATGATCGCCCGTTACTTCGATACCACCGCCTTCGCGCTGCCCGCGCTCGGCACCTTCGGCACGTCCAGTCGCAATTTGCTCTACGGTCCCGGCCTGATCAATCTCGACGCCGGCGCCTTCAAGAATTTCCGGTTTAGCGAAAGGCGCCGGCTTGAATTCCGTTGGGAGATTTTCAACGCGCTTAACAAACCCAACTTTGGCAACCCTATCGGCGCCTTCCAGAACGGGGCTTTCGGGCGCATCACCAGCGCTCGGGACCCGCGGATTATGCAGGCGGCGCTGAAGCTGTATTTTTAAGAGTAAACGACCGCGCAAAATGGAGTGAGGCGCGGGACTGTTTCTGGCTTGGCTGGGGGCGCGGTGTAGCTCGCAATTTCGTCAATATCGGTGAAGGCTTCCGGATGAAGGGCAAACCCACTTATGCAGGGTTGGAGCCACGGGCATTGCTCCGACTCGCGGAGGCGGGCAAACGCTTCGTCGCCGGGAATGAGCTTGCGCTTGCCGCTCTTGATGTCGTCGTAACGGCCATCGAGCATGCTCCGCGTTTCGGCGAGCTCGTCAACCAGGCCGAAAACGGCATCGTGCACCCAAACGTCAGCGGGGCGTCCGGAGGGTGTGAAATGTACCTCCATGATTGATATCCCTTCTCTTTCCACATTAGCGGAGATCAGGGCAGGGTTCACGGCTTTCGAGGATCACTCTCTTTGTCTCTCCCCCTCGGGGACAACGGCCTGATCCAGCACACCGCGAATAGCGGCGGTTAGCTTGGCGGGCCAACAGATTGCCCGGGCGCTCGAGATGACGCAACTGTGCGGAGCCTGTTCGCGGCGAATCTGCGGCGGTAGAACCCGGAGATTTAAGAACGGGAGATCAAGCGCCACATGGTGGAGGCCTAATACGGGCCGGAGTGGGCCGAACGCATGTTCGGGAAGAGCGCCGCCGGATGAACGAGGTGCCTGGCGCGTTCCTCGATTTGACGACGGCGATGCACGAGATGGAGCTGCCCTATGCCGTGGGGGGCAGCTTTCCTGTTTGCGATTGTGCTGAGGGGCGTCTTGCCGTACAGTGTGAAAGTGTGGACAAGTGAGCACAAGCGATGACGGAAACCCTCTCCATCCGAATCGATTCCGAAACAAAAAAGCGCCTTGATGCCCTCTCCAAGAAGTCAAAGCGGTCGAAGTCGTTTCTTGCCGCTGAAGCCATCACTGCTTTTGTCGCCGCCGAAGAGTGGCAACTGGGTCAGATTCACGAAGGTATCGAAGATCTGAATGCAGGACAAAACGTCAGCCATGACAAGGTTTCCACCTGGCTTCAATCCTGGGGCAAGAGCAGCACTTGTCGCTAAGCGCATCCTGGACGCAGTCGAAATTCTTCTGCATTTCATCCCGTACCGAGTCCGTAAGGACCGGCTCGAATTGATCGCCGCTTGCGGGTGGCCTTGGTGATCGCGCGGCATCGATCGAGTTCGATTGAATCAGAAGGTGCGGGTGCCGAAGGCTTTGGTCGGGATTTGATGGACGGTGGACGGCGTCGTGATGTAGAGGGTCGCTCCGCTGAGGGCGCAGTTGGTGGGGCGCTCGGGGGTGGGGATTTTGCCTAGCGGTTCTCCGTTCTTCGTGTAGACTTCGATGCCGTCGAGGCTGGCCATCCACACGTTGCCTTCCTCGTCGGTTTTCAGGCCGTCGACGGTTAGGGGGGCGAAGAGTTTGCCGGGTTGGAGGCGGCCATCGGGGGCTATGGCGTGGA
>JBBQRA010000277.1:0-7110 GCA_038215275.1 Bryobacterales bacterium
GGTCAGCCTTCAGAATGGCTCCAGCCAGCGTGAGCTTGCCGCGCCAGCCGGGGAAGGCGGCCAGATCGCCGGGCTGTCCGGATGCGGCTGCGAGGCGCCGCAGAAAGTAATAAGGGTTCAATACCAATAATCGCCAAGGGAACAGTTTTGCTGCCAGCAAAATCCGGTTTCGTTCGATGAGAAAGACGCGGCGCGGGTTGCCCCGGCCGAGGGTGGCGCCTCGGCGATGGCGCACGACGGCTTTGGGGGCGTAGGCGCACTCCCATCCGGCGATGCGGGCGCGGAGGCCGAGTTCGGCGTCGTCGGCGTAGGCGAACAGGTCTTCATCGAAGCCGCCAATTTGATCGAGCATCGCTTTACGATACATGGCGGCGCATCCATCCGGCCACCCCAAACTAAGGGGCCCGTCATACTGGCCGTGGTCCAACTCGCCCGTGCCCCGCCCCCGATTCTGGCCGTCGAGGTAGAGAATATGGCCGGCTTTGTCGATGCGGCCCGGCGATTCGTATTGCAAGATTTTGCTGGCGGCCATGCCTGTGGTGGAATTGCGGTCGAGGGCGGCCGTAAGCTCGGCGAGCCAATGGGGGTGGGCGGAGGCGTCGTTATTGAGCAGGGCGATTCGTGCGGAGCGTGCGGCGGCAATGCCTTGATTGTTGGCGGCGCAGAAGCCCCGATTTTCAGAATTTTGTATGAGTTGGACGGTTGGAAACTCGGACCTCACCTGTTCTGAGGAGCCGTCGTCGGAACCATTATCGACCACGATGATCTCGGCGGGAAAGGCGGTTCCGGCGTAAGTGACTTGTTTCTCTATGGATGCGAGACATTCCCGAAGGAACTCGCGACGATTCCAGTTGACCACAATCACAGTTACCATTGGTACTAGGTCTTCGATTGACAATGGTATATTATAGGCTGGTCAGAGAGATCTGGTTCTATGGCAAGTTTAGGGCAGCGAATACGGGAAGAGCGGCTTCGGCAGGGTAGAGAAATCCGCCCGATCTCGGAGGAGCTGCGGATTGGCTCGCGGTATCTGGAGGCGATTGAAGCCGAACAGTGGAATCAACTCCCGGGCGGGTTCTTCAATCGTAGCTTCGTGCGGCAGTATGCCCAAGCTCTTGGTCTGAATGGCCAGCAGTTCGAGAACGAGTATGCGACGATCCTAAAGCGGGATCCGGCAGTTGACATGGAAGTTATAGGCTCTGCGCGTGATCCGCGTGGCCGGTTGATGGAAGAGAAGAAGTTGATTTCCATCGCCCCGGTGACGGAACGATCCAGTTCTTTCTTTGACGGGCGCACGGGTCTGGCTGTCGCGGCCCTCGTGGTTGTGATCGCCGGCGGGGGCTTGGTTTCGCTTCTTTGGGATAAGTTGCGTGGTTCGGATGCCGAGGCTGCGCCGGTGGCGGCCGTGGAGCGTCCGGTGCTGAAGCCGGTGGTTCCCGCGCAGCCGCAACCCACGACGGAAACTGCTCCGGTGGAGCCTTCGATTACACCTGTCGCCGATGACAAGCCAAGCACTGAAGGCGTCATGTCGTTGAACATCGCCGCCACGGAGAAGACGTGGATTGAAGTGACGGCGGATGGGAAGCGTATCTTTATGGGCGTCCTGGAGCCCGGGCAAACGCAGAGCATGAGCACGTCAGAGACGGCCCGGATGGTAGTGGGCAATGCCGGTGGGATCACCGTGCAAAAGGCCGGCCGGGACATCGGTCCGATTGGCCCGCGTGGGCAGGTTCGCGTGGTGCGGTTGACGAAAGACCAAGTTGAGATTATGGAGCCGAACCGAGCCACACCTCCTAAGCCGGCCGGCGAAGTCTAGATCCTGGTATGGTCCCGCTGTTTTTGCTGCCGGAAACGGTTGTTCGTTCGAACGGCACTTCCCTTGGGATTGAGATCGAGAGGGATTGGCGCTCCGCGCAATTGACCCTCGGCATCACGGCAATTGTGGAGCAGGAGTCTCTCGATCTCGTGCTGGAGGGGTCGACCGACGGCGAGACGTGGCTTGCAACTGCGTTGGCATGGTTTCCGCAGAAGTTTTATGTGGGGACAACCGCACTTGTATTTGAGCTGCCCAGCGAACCCGAGGTTCGGTTTCTACGGGTCCGCTGGACCGTCAATCGCTGGGGAAGGGGGTCCTTAGAACCCCACTTCGGTCTCTATGTCGTGCTGGAGCCGATCGCTTCTTAAGGCCGGTTGATGAGGCTGGCCACGTACGCACCCCCGAAGCCATTGTCAATATTGACGACGGTGACGTTGCTCGCACAACTCGTCAACATGCCCAGCATCGCCGCCAAGCCCTGAAAAGCGGCACCGTAGCCGATCGATGTGGGGACCGCGATCACTGGTACGCTGACCAGGCCACCGACGGCAGAAGGCAACGCCCCTTCCATGCCGGCGCAGACGACAAGCACTTTCGCCTCCATTAGCTTTTCGCGGTTACTCATGAGGCGATGAATGCCGGCCACGCCAACGTCATAGATCGAGAAGACCTCGTTGCCCATCACCTCTGCCGTGATGCGCGCTTCCTCGGCGACAGGGATGTCGCTGGTGCCGGCACAGACGATGCCCACCTTGCCGCGGCCGAACATTGTCTTATCCCTCCACACGCGAATACACCCCGATAGGGGGAAGTGTTCAGCTTCCGGAATGGCTTCGAGGACCATGGCAGCGCATTCTTTGGTGGCGCGGGTGATGAGCAGGTTGCTCGCGCGTTCCTGCAGCTTTTTTGCGATTTCGACGACGTGCTCCGGGGCTTTGCCCACGCCGAAGATCACTTCCGGCACGCCGTGGCGTAGTGCTCGATGGTGGTCGACCTTGGCGAAACCAAGATCTTCAAACGGCAAGTGCCGCAACCGTTCAGCAGCCGCTCCGACATCAGTCTGGCCGTCGCGCACCTTCTCAAGCAGGTCCCTCAGTAAGTTTTGGTCCATATTAGAAATCGATCCTGTTTCCAACTTGCAATTTGTTCTTTTCAGCTTCGCCGGCGGCCATTTCGAGAACGTAGAGGGACGTTCTCGAGCCGCCGAATTTCGGGCACTCGGAGCTCTTTTCACTGGGGCAGGGCGGGGTGCGCGGGGAGATTTCGGTGACGATCTTGTAGCGATCGATCCACACGATGTCGAGGGGGATCCGCACCTGGTACATCCAATACGGATAGAGTCCGGGCTCGCCGTGGATGAAGAGCATACCGCGATCGGCGGCCAGTGAATCCCGGAACATCATGCCCCGCATTACCTCGTCCATTTTCGACATGGTTTCCACTTTCAAAACGGCGCCGTTGGGCAGTTTCACATCGCGGAGACGGTAGTTTTCAGCCGATACGGTTTTGCGGGGGCTCTGATAGCAACCCACGAATCCCATGACGACAAAGAGCAGCAAAAATGATCGAGCGAGCATCCAGTAAAATGGTAACGCAGAATGTTTTGGGAACGGCTTCGTCTCACGCTAGGAATGATCAAATTTGAGCACTCGGTGTTCGCGCTGCCGTTCGCGCTGACCGGGGCGTTGCTGGCTTGGCGCACCCAGGGGTTCCCCCGGGAAGGCGCTATCGAGAAGCTCGCTTGGATCGTCGTGGCAATGGTGACGGCGCGCAGTGCCGCCATGGCGTTCAACCGCCTTCTGGACGCTGAGATCGACGCCGCTAACCCGCGGACGAAGAGCCGGGAAATCCCCGCCGGGAAACTGTCGAAGCGGTTCACCTGGGGCTTTTTGTTTGCGATGTCCTTCGCGTTTGTGATTGCCGCCGGGGCGCTGGGTGAGCTGTGTTTCTACCTGGCGCTGCCGGCGCTGATGATCGTTTTCTTTTACTCGTTCACAAAGCGGTTCACCAGTTTCTCGCATCTAGTGCTGGGCTTTGCCTTGGGCGTAGCGCCGGCGGCAGCGTGGATCGCCGTGACCGGGAGTCTCGATCCGCGGATCCTTTGGCTGACGGCGGCCGTGACGTTCTGGACGGCCGGTTTCGATGTCATCTATGCCTGCCAGGATGTCGATTTTGACCGATCGGCGGGGCTTCACAGCCTTCCCAAGCGCTTCGGCATTGCGGGGGCCTTGTTGCTGTCGCGCGGGCTGCATGGGGCGATGCTGCTCTGTCTGGCGATGCTGGTGCAGGGCTTTGGCCTCGGAGCGCTGGCGTGGGCCGGTGTGGCCGCGGTGGCTGGACTGCTGATCTATGAGCACAGCTTGGTAAAGCCCCACGACCTCAGCCGAGTGAACGCCGCCTTTTTTACTGTGAATGGATATGTCAGCGTGCTCTTCTTCGCCTTCTGGGCCGCCGACGTTTATTGGAGCGCCAAACTATGATTCCGCAATTTGAAGATGCCCGCCTGCTTCCAGTCATGGAGAAGGTTCAGACGGAACGGCGGCTGTCGTTCGAGGACGGGGTGCTGCTCTATCAGACGCCCGACATTCTCGGCGCCGGCTACCTGGCCAACCTGGTGCGCGAGCGGCTGCACGGCGACCTGACGTACTTCAACGTGAACCGCCACATTAACCCGACGGACGTCTGCACGGCCTCGTGCCGCTTATGCGCGTTTGGCAAGAAGGCGAAGGACCCAAACGGGTACACGATGTCGCTGGAGGAGGTATGGCACCGTGCCGGGGAAGGGTACACGGAGGCTGTAAGCGAGTTCCACATCGTGGGCGGCCTGCATCCGGAGTTAACGCTCGACTGGTATTGCGAGATGATCCGGGGCTTGAAGGAGCGCTATCCGCAGGTGCATCTGAAAGCGTTCACAATGGTGGAGGTCTCCTATTTCGCCAAGCGAATGAAGATTTCGAATCGCGAAGTGCTGCAGCGGCTGATTGCGGCCGGGATCGACTCGCAGCCCGGGGGCGGGGCCGAGGTCTTCAGTGAGCGCATTCGCCGCGTGATCTGCGACCACAAGATCGACGGGGGCGAATGGCTCGACATCGCGCGGGAATCGCATAAACTCGGCCTGAAGACGAACTGCACCATGCTCTACGGCCACATCGAGACCGAGGCTGACCGCGTCGACCATCTCGTGAAGTTGCGAGAACTTCAGGACGAAACCGGTGGCTTTCAGACGTTCATTCCGCTAGCCTTCCATCCTGCCAATACGGACATGTCGCATCTGCCGACGACGACCGGCTTTGACGATATCCGGAACATTGCGGTGTCCCGGTTGATGCTGGATAACATTCCGCACATCAAGGCCTACTGGGTGATGATGTCGGAAGCGATTGCGCAGATTGCGCAACGGTTTGGTGCGAACGACATTGACGGGACAGTCGTAGAAGAGAAGATCTATCACGACGCCGGGGCAACGACGAGCCAGAATCTGCGGCGGGGCGACCTGCTGCGCTTGATTCGCGAGGCGGGCCGCCAGCCGTTTGAACGGGATACATTGTACCGGCCGGTGATGCGGACGGAGACGGCGTTTACGATCCTGACCTAGACGAAGGTCTTGAATTCCATCACGTCGCCATCCTGCACGATGTACTCTTTGCCTTCCGTCCGGAGCTTGCCTACGGCCCGGGCGGCGGCAAAGCTGCCAAGGGCGACAAGGTCTTCATACGCAATCGTGTCGGCCGAAATGAAGGCCTTTTCGAAGTCCGAGTGGATGACGGCAGCTGCTTGCGGCGCTTTGTCGCCGGCGTGGATGGTCCAGGCCCGGGTTTCCTTCTCACCGGTCGTGAGGTACGTGCGAAGGCCTAGCAGGTGGTAAGCGGCCTTGATCAGGCTGCCGGCTCCGCCTTCCTTCACGCCCAGGCTTTCGAGGTACTCGGCGCGTTCCTCGGGCGAGAGGTTCATCAGCTCGGCTTCAATCTCGGCCGAGACAACAACAACTTCGGATCCATGATGCTTGGCGGCAAGCTCCCGCACTTTGCCGACCCACGGGTTGGCCTCGGGATCGGCGAGGTCGCCTTCAGCCACATTGCAGGCAAACAACGTGGGTTTGTAGGTGAGCAGGAAGAGCGGCTTCATCAGCGTCTTTTCTTCGGGCGTGGTTTCGAGCGAAAAAGCATGCTTGCCAGAGCTGAGATGCGGCTCCAGGCGGTCGAGCAATTCAAGCTCTGCAGCGGCCTTCTTGTCGCCGGACTTGGCGGCCTTGGCGTTGCGCAGGCGGCGCTTCTGGACGCTCTCTAAGTCGGCGAGGATCAGCTCGGTATCGATCACTTCGATGTCGCGGATGGGATCCACGGTGTCCATCACGTGTTCAATATCCGAGTTCTCAAAGCAACGCACGACCTGCACGATCGCATCCACTTCGCGGATGTGGCCGAGGAACTGGTTGCCCAGCCCTTCGCCCTTGCTCGCGCCCTTTACGAGGCCGGCGATATCGACAAACTCGAAAACGCTCGGCACGAGCTTCTGCGAGCCGCTGATTTTCGACAGCACCTCCAGCCGCTCGTCAGGCACGGTGACCATGCCGTTGTTCGGCTCGATGGTACAGAAGCGATAGTTGGCCGCCATCGCCTTCCGGCTCTGGGTCAACGCGTTAAACAGGGTACTCTTGCCTACGTTCGGTAGGCCTACAATTCCGGCACAAAGCATGAACTTCCTAGTTTACGCCAGAATCTCCTTCACCACGTTTCCATGCACGTCGGTCAACCGCATGTCGCGGCCGGAGTAGCGATAGGTGAGCCTTTTGTGGTCGAGCCCTAGCAGGTGGAGCATGGTCGCATGGAGATCGTGGACGTGGACTTTGTTCTCGACCGCGAAGTAGCCGTAGTCGTCGGTAGCGCCGTAGACCATGCCCCCCTTCACGCCGCCGCCGGCCATCCACATCGTAAAGCCGTAGGGGTTATGATCACGGCCGACGCGGCTGCGGTCCCCATTGTCCGGCATTTGCGCGCACGGCGTCCGGCCGAACTCGCCTCCCCAGACAACCAGCGTATCGTTGAGCATGCCGCGGGACTTCAGGTCCTTCAACAAGCCAGCGATGGGCTTGTCGACGCTGCGGGCGTTGATGCGGTGGCCGTTCTCGATGCCGCTATGCTGATCCCAGCGGTCGAGGCCGGGGCGGGCCGGCGTGAGCAGTTCGACGAAGCGGACGCCCTTCTCCACCAACCGCCGGGCCAGCAGGCACTCGCGGCCGAACTCGGAGGTGACCTCTTCGTCCATCCCATACAGCTTCTTCGTCGCCTCGCTTT
>JBBQRA010000278.1:0-7081 GCA_038215275.1 Bryobacterales bacterium
GTTGTCCACTCCGATGCGATAGACGCGCTGCGGGGGCGGCGAGAGCAGGCCGCAGGTGGATAGGAGGGCGAGAGCCCCAATGGTAGTCAGGCGCAGCCAAGCGCGACAACGGCTACGTGGCGGGGCCATATATGCTGCTCATCGGCTAAATCCTCAATCTTGTGAGGGCGAGTTACGGACGGGGTGGCCCGCCGTCGACGGAAAGGCCAATGGCTTCGAAGAGGGCGACATCGCGCACGTTTTTCTGTACCGCGACCCCGCCGAACAAACTCAGCAGAAACGACATGGCGTAGAAACCTTTTTCGCTGGGGGCCAAGGTGGCGTTCCAGAGGCCGATGGTGAGAAGCAGCATGCAGATGGCAACCGAGATCCAGCAGAGGCCGAAGTACAAGCTGGTTACTTTGGTGCCTTCCATGCGGTCCCGGACCGACTTTTGCAGCGAGACGGCGGCGAAGAGGCCGTAGAGGAGAATGGTGAAGTAATACCCTTTCTCGTTCAACTGCATTTCGGCGTTCCATAGGCCTATGGAGTAAGTGGAAGCCCCAACGAGAAGGGCGAGCCAGGAGGCTCCAATGAACGCAGCTGTGGGTTTCTGAATTTGTCCGTACATGAAAATCCTTTTGAGCCAGTCTAACGCGGCTTTGGGGTTTTCGCTCTGGGAAAGTTACGGAAACGATGGCAGAAATGGTGGGCGGTCACGGATTCGAACCGTGGACCCCCTGCGTGTAAAGCAGGTGCTCTAACCGACTGAGCTAACCGCCCGATCCTTTCCAGTTTACGCTATTGAGCGACGGTTACTGTGACTTGCATGCGATCGGTAGCGCCGGCGGCGTCGCGAGCGGTCAGGATGTAGCTGGTAGTTTTGGTGAGGTTGGCGACGAAGCACTGATTTTGGCCGGGTTTGAGTACGGCAGAGGTTTCCGGGGACGACGAGACGGAGACGGCTTCCGGGCGCGTGGAGTAACAGAACTGGACGGGCTTGCCGGGCGTGACCCGTCCGCCGCCGATGGATTGGAAGCTGGTGATGAGCGGGGGGCCGGCCGGGGCGGTGGCTGCAGCGGCGGGGCGGGAGGGGGCTCCGCCGACAGTGAGATCGAGGGCGCTGGTGGTTTCGCCGCCCGGGCCTTTCGCGGTAAGCGTGTAGGTGGTAGGCCCGGTGGGGGTGACGGCGATGCAGCGGTTCATCGACGGCTTCAGGGTGTCATCGTAAGGGGCCAGGGCGACTTCGGTCGCATCCTCGGTGCCGTAGCACACGGTGGCGGATTCACCCTTAGGGACGGGATTGGTGGTGGAATAGAAGTGCGTGATTTTGGGTGGCTTCGGTGGCGGGGCGGTGGCGGCGGGCTTTTCCGGGGTGGTGCAGGCGGCGGACAACAATAGGACTAGTAGCAGGGAATATAGGCGCATTCTCACTCTCCACATTGTAGATGCTTGCGGGCGGCGAACTGTTTTGCTAGGCTAGTAATCGACCTCGCGGAGACGTAGCTCAGTTGGTTAGAGCGCCGGCCTGTCACGTCGGAGGTCGCGGGTTCGAGCCCCGTCGTCTCCGCCATTATATTCATATGCACCCTGTGTCTGGTCCGAAGATTGCGCTTGTAAATGGGCCAGACTATCGCGAAGGTTACGCGAATAGTGTGCAGATTCGGCCCAACTTGTGGGACTTCCTGCTGATGTTCGGCATTGCGACGCAGACTGCGCCCGATGCGGTAAACATCCAGAATTTTCAGGGTGTCTACTTGAGTCCGCAGCAGGCCAAGGCATTGTCGAACCTTTTGCAGGACAATATTCGGCAGTATGAATCCACCTTTGGGGAGATTCATCTGGAACAGCGACCGGGGACTAGCGGTCCGCTGCAATAAGCAGGCCGCCGGCTTCGTCGCAATGGAAGTTCCAGTGTGGCGGGATGAAGGTTGTGGAGCCATAGTCCAGGACTAAGGCGGGGCCGGGCGTGGACGCGGCGGGTACCTGGTTGCGATCGAAGACGGGAATGCGGCGGAATTTGCCGTCGACCCAGACGCGGCGGTGGGCCGGAGGCTGGGGGGAACGGCCGGGATGTAAGAGTTGGGGCGGATTCACTTCGTGGGTTACGCGGAGGCGGAGCGTTACGACTTCGATGGGGCGGTCCGGGATGGCGTAGCCGTACATCTTTTCGTGCGCGGCGGCGAAATCGGCGGCGAGGGAACTTGACCAGGGGATGGTGAGTTCGTAGCTTTGGCCGGCGTAGCGGACGTCGGCGAAGCGTTCGCGGTGGCCGTTGCGGGGGGCGCGGGAGGCGAGAGCGGCGAAGGCGGTGGCGTGCTTGGACTGGCCGAGGACGCCGACGGCGAAGTCGCGGACCTGGTCGGCGAGCAGCATGCCGAGGGCGGAGAGGGCACCGGCGAACTGGGGGACGAGCACCTGCCTGATGCCGAGGGAGGCGGCGATTTCACAGGCGTGGAGGCCGCCGCCGCCGCCGAAGGCGAGGAGGGTGAAGCCGCGAGGATCGTAGCCGCGTTCAACGCTGACGGCGCGGATGGCGCGTTCCATGCTGGCGTTGGCGACGCGGATGATGCCGGCGGCGCCAGCTTCAAGGCCGAGGCCGAGCGAGGCGACGGCGGTGGTGGCGCGGTCCGGGAAGATGGGCCGGGAGCCGCCGGCGAGTTGATGGGCGGCGATGCGGCCGAGGACGACCTGGGCGTCGGTGACGGTGGGGCGGTCGCCGCGGCCATAGCAGGCGGGGCCGGGGTCTGCGCCGGCGCTTTCGGGGCCGACGCGGAGGAGGCCGCCTTCATCGATGCGGGCAAGTGAGCCGCCTCCGGCGCCGACGGTATGGATGTCGAGCATGGGGACGCGGAGGGGGAGGCCGTCGACGCTGGCTTCGACGGTCATGCGGGGGGCGCCTTCGGAGAGGGAGACGTCGGTGGAGGTGCCGCCCATGTCGAAGGCGAGGATGTGGGTGAGGCCGGAGGCCCGCGCGGCACCGACTGCGCCGATGATGCCGCCGGCGGGACCGGAGAGGATGGTACGGACGGGTTGGCGGCGGGCTTCCTCGGCGGAGAGGAGGCCACCGCTGGACTGCATAATGTGCACGGGTCGACCGAGGGCGCCGAGGTAGGAGTCCATGAGCGGGCCGACGTAGGCGTTGACGACGGTGGTGGCGGCGCGTTCGTATTCGCGGAATTCGGGGGCGATTTGATGGGAGATGGAGAGGAAGAACTCGTCGCCGAGGGCGGCGGCGATGAGTTGCTCGTTGGCGGGGGTCTGCCAGCCGTGGAGGAGGCAGACGGCAACGCTTTTGACGCCACTTTTCAGGAGGCGGCGGCGGAGACGGGCGAGTTCGGCGGGGGTGGGGGTGAGGGCGATGGAGCCGTCGGCGTGGGTTCGTTCCTTGACGCCGTGGCAATCGGCATCGGCGACCAGGAAGCGGCGGGGGGCGGGCGAGAGGTTATAGAGTTCGGGACGGTTCTGGCGGCCGATGAGGAGGAGGTCCTCGAAGCCGCCAGTGGTGACGAAGGCGGTGTGGTCGCCTTTGCGTTCGAGCAGGGCGTTGGTGGCGACGGTGGAGCCGTGGATGATTTCGAGTTTCCGGGCGGTGGGGAGGCCAGCGAGGATAACAGCGGCGGGGTTGCGAGGGTTGGACGGGAGCTTGAAGCTTTCGAGGCGGCCGTCGTCGTGTTGGATGACGAAATCAGTGAAAGTGCCGCCGGCGTCGATGCCGATTCTCATCGGCGCCCCGGGATTTCGGGGAAGGGGACTTGCTCTTCGTTGAAGCGCTGAAGGAGGGTTTTGAGGATCGCGGAGCGAATGAGGACGGAGCCGAGCTGCTTTTCGACCTGGAAGACGAGGCGGAACTGGAGGTGGGTGGCGGTCATGCCGGGGTCGGCGACGAGGAGGGGGTCCGCGTCGGAGAGGACGCCGGGGTGGGCCTTGGCGGCTTCCACGCAAATGCGTTCGACGAGGGTGATGTCGGCGCCGTGGCCGACGAGGATGGGGATGCCGGTGCCGATGCGGAGGACGGGGAGATCGTAGTTGAGCAGGTTGCCATTGGTGATGGTTTTGTTGGGGACGATGATGGTGGCGTTGGCGGGGGTTTGGATGCGGGTGGTGCGCCAGCCGATGTCGGTGACGGTGCCTTCCTCCTCGGCGGAGAGGCGGACGAACTGGCCGACGGAGATGGGAGCTTCGACCAGGAGGTGGACGCCGGCGAAGAGGTTGCCGAGAGTGTCCTGCAGGGCGAGAGCCACGGCGAGGCCACCGACGCCGAGGGCGGTGAGGATGGGGGTAATGGAGATGCCCCAGAAGCGGAGGAGGATGAGCAGGCCGATGCCGAAAACGAAGAGGCGAGTGAGGGTGCGCGAGAGGCCGGCCATCGCGAAGGGGAGCTTGGAGATGCCGCGCTGGACCATCGCGTTGAGCATGATCGCCATGCTGAAAATGACGAAGCCGACGATGGAGTTCTGAGCGAGGTCGCGCCAGCGGGGTTCGAGATCGAAGACATCGAGGCCGAGTTCAACCGAGCCGGCGAGGACCCAGAGCAGGGAAGGTGTCTTGAGATATTCCCAGGCGACCTGAGGGAAGGAGTCCGGCCCGATGGAAGCGCGGTGGAGGCCGCGAAGGATCCACCAGCGAACGATGAGGAGCACCAGGATGGAACTCCCAAAAACCGCTAGTGCTTCGAAGCCATTGAAGTTCCTGTTCACGCGTCTCTCATTATGAGCCGGG
Source organism: Bryobacterales bacterium (assembly GCA_038215275.1). GTDB lineage: Bacteria > Acidobacteriota > Terriglobia > Bryobacterales > Bryobacteraceae. The sequence continues at coordinate 4,702 of JBBQRA010000278.1, forward strand.
GGGACACGGCGTGTCATCATGAATAAGTAGCAGCGAATGATAGAACTGACAGGCGTTACCAAGCGGTTCGACGGCAAAAAGCAGGTCACCGCGCTGAACACAGTCGATTTGCAGATTGACAAAGGGGAGATGGTTTCGCTGGTGGGGCCGTCGGGGTCGGGCAAGTCGACGCTGTTGAATCTGATTGGCGGGCTGGATAAGCCGACGACGGGGGAGATCGCGCTGGACGGGGCGGTGCTGAGCGGGCTGAGCGATGACGCGTTGACGAAGCTGCGGCGGGACAAGATCGGCTTCATTTTCCAGTTTTTCAATCTGCTGCCGACGTTGAATTGCCTCGAGAACGTGTCGCTGCCGCTGCACTTGCGGGGATGGAAGAAGGCGCAGATTGACGAGCGGGCGAACGAGCTGCTGACGCTGGTGGGGCTGAGCAAGCGGCTGGATCATTTGCCGGAGGAGCTATCGGGCGGGGAGCGGCAGCGGGTGGCGATTGCGCGGGCGCTGAGCGTGTATCCGCCGATACTGCTGGCGGATGAGCCGACGGGGAATTTGGATTCGGCGACGGGCGTGGAGATTCTCGGGTTGATTCGGGATCTTCATGAGCGGTTGGAAACAACCGTACTGATCGTGACGCATGACAAGACCGTGGCGGAGAGCTGCCCGCGGCAGATTGCTTTGAAAGACGGCGTCGTGGTGCAGGACCTGCGGGTATGATCCTCCTGAAGCTGATTAGCTGGCAGTATGTGCGGAAGCATCTGCTGCGGAGCCTGCTTACGATTGCAGGGATTGTGCTGGGCGTGGCGGTTTTCGTCGGGATGCATACGGCGAATCAAAGTGTGGTTAAGGCGTTCACGCAGACCGTCGACCGGATAGCCGGGGCGACGCAGTTGCAGATTACGGCGGGCGAGGCCGGGTTCGAGGAAGAGGTTCTTGAACGCGTTCAAAATGTGCCGGAGGTGCGGGTGGCCGTGCCCGTGATTGAGGCCGTGGCGAATCCGGAGACCCGGTCGAAGGGGAATCTGCTGATTCTGGCGGTGGACATGACGGGCGACCGCTCGCTGCGCGATTACGCGCTCGAAGACGGCGATGACTCGTTTATCGAAGACCCTCTCGTGTTTTTGGCGCAGCCGGATTCGATCATGATCACGCAGGAGTTCGCGGCGGAGAACGGGATTAAGAGCAACGACTCGTTGACGCTGAACTCGATGGATGGGCCGAAGAAGTTCATTGTGCGCGGCATTATGAAGTCGAGCGGGTTGACGACGGCGTTCGGCGGGAACCTGGCGATTATGGACGTGTATGCCGCCCAAAAGGTGTTCGGCCGGGGGCGGCGGTTTGACCGGATCGATTTGGCGGTACAGGAGGGTTTGGCGCCGGAGGCTGTGGCCAAGAAGTTGGAGCAGGTATTGGGGGCCGGCTTTCAGGTGGAGTCTCCTTCGTCTCGGGGCAAGCAGTTTGAATCGTTGTCGAGCGTGTATGGGATGCTCGCGAATATTACGAGTTTGTTCGCGCTGTTCATTGGGATGTTCATCATCTACAACTCGTTCGCGATTGCGGTGACGCAGCGGCGGAGTGAGATCGGGATACTGCGGGCGCTGGGCGCGACGCGGGGGCAGATTCAAGTGCTGTTCCTGATGGAGAGTGCGGTGGGCGGGTTGATTGGGGCGGGTCTGGGGGCGGCGCTGGGAGTGCTGATTGCGCGGGGGATGGCAGGTTCGCTGGGGAATTTGTTAGGCGAGATTTATGGAGTGGCGCAGCGGGCCGAGGAGGTTTCGTCGGATCCGAAACTGCTGGCCGGGGCGATGTTACTGGGGTTGATCACGAGTCTGGTGGCGGCATGGATTCCGGCGAGGAACGCGGCGCGGGTGGATCCGGTGCAGGCGTTACAGAAGGGCAAGTTCCAACTGCTGACGGCGGGGGAGAACCGGACGCGGCGGACGTTGGCATTTGTGTTTCTGGCGCTGGTGGGGTTGTCGCTCGTGTATGGGGAGGGGCGGCTGATCTTTTATGGCGGGTACTTCCTGAGTATTTTCGCGGGCGTGTTAATGGTGCCGACGCTAGGGCTTTGGTTGGCGAAGGGCTTGCGGCCGGTATTGAAGGCGGTGTGGCCGGTGGAGGGAGCGTTGGCGGCGGATTCGTTGATTCAATCGCCGCGGCGGACGTCGGGAGCGGTGGCGGCGCTGGCGCTTTCGGTTTCCTTGATTGTGGCGCTGGGCGGGATGACACAGGCGGCGTACGGTTCGATTGAAGAGTGGCTGCGGATTGCGTTGAACCCGGATATGTACTTGAGCCCGTCGCAGAATCTGACAGACCGGAGCTTCCGGTTTCCGGCAGCGTTCGCCGAGGAAGTGGCGAAGTTGCCAGGGATCCGGCGGACGCAAGT
>JBBQRA010000279.1:0-6971 GCA_038215275.1 Bryobacterales bacterium
CTTGGCCGCATGCTCGACCTGCTGTCGAAGATAGACGAACTCGAGAACACGTTGGTGGTCGTCACCTCGGATAACGGCATGCCCTTCCCCGGCGCCAAAGCGACAATGTTCGACGCTGGGATTCATCTACCCCTCGCCGTCATGCTCCCCGCGCAGGTAAAAGGCGGACGTGTGGTCGACGATCTCGCCAGCTTCGCCGACTTCGCGCCCACCTTTCTCGAGGCTGCCGGCGTTCCAGTCCCGGCGAACATGGTTGGCCGCAGCCTGCTGCCGCTGCTCCGCTCCGGCCGCTCCGGGTTGGTGGAGCCGAAGGCTCGGCCCCGAATTTTCTCAGGCCGGGAACGCCACTCCCATGCCCGGCGGGACAATCTCGGATACCCGGCCCGCGCCATTCGCGAGGGCAATTTTCTTTACGTCTGGAACATGAAGCCTGATCGCTGGCCCGCCGGCGATCCCGTTGCGAATTTCGCCGATATCGATGACGGCGCGACGAAAACCTGGATGTTGGCGCATCGGGATCATCCGCTGTTTGAGAGGAGTTTTGGCCGCCAACCCGAAGAACTGCTGTTCGACGTCGTGGCTGACCCTGGCTGCCTGCGGAATCTTGCTCCGAACCCCGCATACGCCAAGCGCCGAAAGAGGCTCCGCGCCGTGCTCGAAAAGGCGCTGACTGCGCACGGCGATCCGCGTCTGCTTGGTCAGGGAGATATCTGGGAGAGCTATCCGCGGTACTCGCCCATGCGGAAGATTCTCGGCGGCTTCGTCGAAGAAGGCCAATATAATCCGGCTTATCAGGCCAAAAAGCCCTAACTCGGGTCGATCAAGGCGACAATAGAAGAAGTTACTTCATGGGTATTGCCGCCGATTTCGTCCTTATCGTAGTTGCCGGGCTCTTGGGAGCCCTACTTGCCCGCGCCTTGAAGCTGCCGTTGCTGGTAGGCTACGTCGCGGCTGGGGTAGTAGTTGGACCTTACACAGGTGGCCCCACCGTCGCCCAGGTACACGATATTGAACTGCTTGCCGAAATCGGCGCCGCGCTACTGCTGTTTTCGCTCGGCCTCGAAGTGTCATTGCGAGACCTCCAGCCCGTCCGCCGCGTGGCTCTCATCGGTGGTCCCATCCAAGTGGTTCTGACGCTTCTGGCGGGCTCGCTGGCTGGTGTCTTTTTGTTTGGCATGCCGGCCAAGGAATCCTTATGGTTCGGCGCAATGATCGCGCTTTCAAGCACCATGGTCGTCGTCAAGACGCTGGCCGCCGCAGGCGTCACCTCCACGCTCGCCAGCCGCGTGATGATCGGAATTCTCGTCGTGCAGGATCTCTCTGTCATTCCGATGCTGATCATCCTGCCGCAATTGAACACGCCCGATGACATTCTGCCGAAGCTTGCCCAGTCGATCGGGTTGGCCGTTGTGTTGTTGGGGCTTGTCGTGCTGCTCGGCACCCGGCTGCTGCCGAAGCTGCTCCGGCGCATCCTCGAATGGGGATCGCAGGAGCTGTTCCTGGTAGCTGTGGTGGCTACCGGCGTGGGGGTGGGCTACGCGGCTTATGCCGTGGGCCTGTCCTTCGCGCTTGGTGCGTTCGTTGCCGGTATCATCCTCAGCGAGTCAGAGTTCAGCCATCAGGCGCTGAGCGATCTGACCCCGCTCCGCGATATCTTCGGCCTGATCTTCTTTGTCACGGTCGGCATGCTGTTTGATCCGTCCTACGCCATGAACCATCTTGGGTTCATCGCCCTCGGCGTGGTGCTGATCATTCTGGGCAAAGCCGTAATCGTTGGAGTCATCGCCCGCTTGTTTGGCTATGTCAACATGGCGCCTTGGATCATCGGCTTGGGCCTCGCACAGATTGGGGAGTTCTCATTCGTTATCGCCCGGAGCGGCATCAGTTCGGGGTCGATCTCGAAGACCACTTACGATCTCGCGCTTACCTGCACGGTGCTGACGATGGCCGTTTCGCCGCTCGTCTCCGCGGCGGCCCTGCCGTTGGGCCGCTGGGCGCGCCGCCGCCGCAAAACTACCGCCGTCGCCGCTCCCGTCGCTCCGCCGCAAAGCTTTCTCGACGACCATGTCATCGTTGCCGGCTATGGCCGTAGTGGACGCGCGGCGGCTCGCGTCCTTCGGGCCGCCGGCATACCGGTGCTGATTGTCGAGTTCAATTACACGCTCTATCGCGACCTCTCCGCCGACGGCTTTCATGGCATCTGGGGCGACATCACGAGCGCCGAAATCCTTCATGCCGCCAATGCGGAACGGGCCCGGGTGCTGCTGCTGACTATCCCCGACCAGAGCACGATTCATCTGGCGCTCGAGCGTTCTCACCGGCTCCATCCTTCCTTGGCGGTGGTCGTGCGCGCCACCCGCGAACATCACTTGACAGAGCTGCGGCGCCATGGTGTGGATGCCGCCGTGCTTCCTGAGTTTGAAGGCGGCGTTGAGATGGTGCGGCAGGCCCTGCTGCGCTATCAGCACGACGATGTGACCACGCAGGAAGCGATCGCCAGCCTGCGGCTGGAATACTACGGCCCGGGGACGCTATCGTAATGTTGCCGAATCCGCTACACTCAGCCGTGGCCAAAGCCCCTAGGTATATCGCGGAGTCCCCGTGTCCGGTTTGCGGGGAAGGGGCAGCCGTCGTCGCCTCCCGGCTGGACCGCCGGCGCGCAGCCCTGATTACAGTCGCCTGTGAACACTGCGGGCTTTTTCGGAACGACCCGCTCCCCACCTCTGAGGAGCTCCGCCGCTTTCACGAAGCGGACTATCGGGAAAGCTACAAGGGCATTCGCACGCCCAAGGTGCGTAACGTATACCGCTCGGCGCGGTTGGCGAAGCATCGATTTCAGCAGATTGGCCGTCGGCTGCCTGCGGGCGCGCAGATTCTCGATGTTGGCTCGGGCTCCGGTGAGTGGCTCGCCATTTTGCAGAAGGCCGGCCATCAGGTCAGCGGCGTCGAACCCGATCCCTACTACGGCGAATTTGCTCGGCAGCAGTACGGCGTAAACGTGGAAACCTCGGGCATTCTTGATCTCGTCCGCCCGGGCAATTCGCTTGACGTGATCACGTTGTTTCACGTCTTGGAACACCTGCCGGATCCGCTGGCGGCACTCGAAAAGTTTCGCAGTTGGCTGCGACCAGGCGGCCTGCTCTTTATCGAGGTGCCAAACACAAACTGCCGCCATCAAAATCCCTCGGGCCGGTTCCACCCGGCGCACGTCATCGGCTTCACCAGCGAAAGCCTCGATTGGGCCGTGCGTAAGAGTGGATGGGAGCGGATCGAGCTATCGCTCGGGAATCATGACCGCAATATCCTTGCCGTACTTCGCAAGCCACAACCCGGTGTCAACCTGCCGGCGGCGACCGCCGCGAGGCCTTTGCCGCCGCCGCTGATCACCGGGCCAGGCGCCATTTTCCAGTACTATCTGCGTCCCACCACCTACGCTCGTTTCCACTCCCGGATGGTCCAGTTCGGCGACGAATGGCTCGCCGTTCGCCGTGGCGCCACCTCGCATCATGTGCTCGGTCTCGCCCCAAGCCCCCCACACCCTCGCAAAGAGTAGGCTCAAGGGGGGTTCGGCATCGGGAATTACAACAGCGGGCCATTAGGACACCTCTCAGAAATCCAGCCGCAGGACCATTTGGATCTGGCGCGACGTTCCGCTGCCAATCGTTCGTCCCTGAGTATTGAAAATCCGTCCGAAATTTGGCGTCCCCACCACCGTGTTCGGCTGCGCAAAGTTCGGCCGGTTAAAAATGTTGAACGTCTCCGTCCTGAACTGCAACTTGGACCGCTCCCCCATCCGGAAATCCTTCAACAAGGAAACGTCGGCCTGGAAGGAGCCCGGTCCGTAAAGCGGGTGGCGTGCGGAGGTGCCATACCGGCCCTGCGGCGCCACCTGAAACGCCGCCGGATTTAGCCATTGGCTCGCGCTCGGGTTCTCCAGGTAGGGAGAAACTCCCAACACCCGGTCAGGCCGCTGGTTCGTCGCGTTGTCGCTGCCCACCGTGTTCCTTGGCTGCGTAACGTTCAGCGCAATCCCTGAACGCAGCATGGCCAGACCGCTGAGCTTCCATCCGCCCAACCATCGGTTGCCCTTGGCCCACGGCATATCCCAGAGCGCATTGATCGTCGCAATCTGCCGCACATCGGTGGATGCCACCCCGTGTTCGCACGCAAAGCACTGGAAATCCTGTGGTTCAGTATTTCCGACCACGGCGTCGCTCACATTGCCCAACGCCTTGGCGTAAGTGTAGGCAAAGCCCAGCAGCCAACCCTGGGCCATCTGCCGCCGCAAGTGAAGTTGCAGGCCATGGTAGTTTGATTGTCCATTCGCAAAGTCTATGTTCACTCTTGAAAACGCGGGATAAGTGCGACGGCCATTATATGGGTTCAGCCAGTTCAGATTCACGCTGCGCCGAAGGTTGGTACCCCGGTTCCCGACGTATGCTGTCTCCAGTGATAGCGACGCCGGCAAGGCCGTCAGCAGCGTGAAGTTCCACTGCTGTGCGTATAGATCGGGCTTATCCCAGTTGAGACCGTTCGCCACGGGTAGCGCCGCCGTACCGCGTGCGAGGAAGGAATCCAGCGGCCAAGACAGATCCGGAATCGATTGCCGTACCAACTGAGAGTTTCCCGTCAGCGTATTCTGGGCTATGTTGTTCCCAAAGCCCGGTGCAAACTGCTGAAAAAAGAGGCCGTATCCCGTCCGGATGGCGAACCGTGGCCGAAGCTGCCAGGCGATTCCCAGCCGGGGGGCGAAGTTGTTCCGATCAGCCCGGTACCAGGGGCCACCCGGCGCGGATAGCTGCCCCGACCTTGTGTCGAAGCTTTGTAGCCGGTCCTGGCTATCGTGGTTCGGGGTCGTCACGTCGTAGCGGATGCCATAATCCACCGTCAAGCCCGGTCGCAGTTGCCAGTTGTCTTGCACAAACAGCCCAACGTGCGTCTGCCGGATGCCGTTTCCGAAAGTCCCTGCCGTCAGGTTGGCAATCCCTATCCGATTGTTGATGAAATCCTGGAGCGACAGATACGAAACGGAGGCCACCGAAGTAGTCCATGAGTTCACCTGGGTCCGCCATAAGGTGGCACCGGCCTTGAGCGTATGGCTGCCCCGGACGTGGGTGAAGGTGCCCCCATATTGAAAAACGTTCGAATTCGACAGGTTCAACCGTCGTGAGCCAGGAACCACCGTCAATCCTGCTACGTTGACTTGCGGGAACGGCGTCTCGCTGGATCCATTCGTCATCGTCCGCTGTAGCCCAGCCGTCAACTCCAGCAGGGATGCGGGCGAGATCACCCGCTGCCAGTTCAGTGCAGCGTTGCGGGAGTTGGAGGCGACGAGTTGAAAATCCGTGATGCCCAAGGCCGAAGGCAGAATGGAGAACAGCGGGCCATCGACCGTGGAGTTGTTCAGATTCAACCGCCCGAATATTCGGTCGCGAGGCGATAGGTTGTGGTCCAGCCGTATACTGCCCGTATCTTCGTTGATCTTCACGCTTTCCGAACGGGTGTAGCTGTCCACCAGCGGATTGGCCGTCGGCGTCGTCCCCACTGGAAAGTTCTCGAGCAGAAAGCCAAGCGCAGGCGCGGTTGCCAACGTCTGCTGACGCATGAGCACACTGGGCACCGTGCCGGTACCCCTCGCGCCCAGCCGTTGCCGCGAGGCCTCATAATTCACGAAGAAGAACGTCCGGTCGCGCCAAATCCTCCCGCCCAGATTTCCTCCGAAGTTGTTGTACCGGAAGGGATCCTTCAATTGGTTGTCCGTGTTGAAATAGTTACGGGCATCCAGCGCCGAGTTACGAAGATACTCGAACAAGGAGCCCCGGAAAGAATTGGTCCCCGCGCGGCTGGCCACGGTGATCACGGTACCGGCAGCACGGCCGTACTCGGCCCGGTAGTTGGAGGTCTGAATCCGGAACTCGGCCAACGAGTCCAGCGAACCGGTTAACAATCGTCCGCCGCGCTCAAAACCATTCGTGACCACCGGCTGGTCGCCCCGAGACGCATCGATTCCGTCAATTGTGAAATTGTTGTGGCTCGGATGCATGCCGTTGAAGGCGAGGTCGGACAACGATGCGGTCCTTCCCACCGCGCCCGGCGTCAGCAATGCAAAGCGGGCAAAATCGCGACCATTGATCGGAAGTTCAACCAGTGGCCGGTTCGCTACCAAAGCGCCGGCAGCCTGCTGTGGATCAATCGTCGAGACCGATCCCACCACTTCAATCCGCTCAGTGACCCCGGCTACTTCCAACTGCACATCGAACGCCAGCACCGCCCCCACTGTCAGCGTCAATCCAGTGAGCGTTCGCGCGGCAAACCCAGGTGCCTCGGCCCTTAGCTGGTAGCGGCCAATCGGCAGATCGGGAGCGGAATATCGGCCCAGCCCATCGGCCAGGATCTCCCTGCGAATGCCTCGCTCCGTGTCTGCCACGGTCACCCGCGCACCGGGGATTCCGGCCTGTTTGGAATCCTGGATCTGTCCGGCCACCCGGCCATTGCTCTGTCCAAACGCGGCTAGCGCCGCGGCAAAAAATAGCAGAAATCGCATAATTAGCTCTACTGAATGCACCGGAAGCCGGCAAAATCGGTCTGCAAGGCCTCGCTGACCTTCAACCGGGCGGACGCCCGGATCTGGGATTCAAAAAACGTCCACGATCCGCCCCGCAAGGTCCGCTTCTCGCCTTCAACTGGTCCCGCCGGGTCCGTCATGGCCCCGGCCGTGTAGCTGTCGTGCCAATCCGCCGTCCACTCCCATACGTTGCCCAGCAGATCGTATAGGCCGAACGCGTTCGGCTGTTTCGTCCCCACCCGATGCGGCTGATTGCCGTTTTTGCCTAGAATTACGTTGAAATCGCCCCGCTGTTCCTTCGCGATCCGTTCCGCATCGATCCTTTCCCGCCCGGCGTTGTCGCCATACCAGGCAACTGAATCGAGTTCTCCATATCGCGCCGTCGCGGTGCCTGCCCTCGCCGCAT
>JBBQRA010000280.1:0-6957 GCA_038215275.1 Bryobacterales bacterium
CGCCCCGTTGCGGCGTGCCGGGCCGTTGAGGCCCCCCCCCCCCCCAGCAAAGCAAAACCAACCAGGCCTCATACAACACCCCCACCCCGTCCAACGTGTCGCAATCCTCAGCCCCCTTATCCGGCCGCCACCGCACAATCCGCGGAAACCGCAGCGCGTACCCGCTCTTATGCCGTGGGCTCTTCTGCACCCCATCGAACGCAACTTCCAGCACCACCTCCGGCCGCAATAAACTCACCCGGCCGTATTTCTCCACCGTCGCCGCCTTGAACAACACCGTCAACTGCCGAATCTCCTCATCCGTCAACCCGCTATACGCCTTCCCCACATTCAAAAAGCGATCCCCCGACCGCACTGCAAACGTCACATCGCTCAACACGCTCGCCCGCCTCCCGTGCCCCTGCTCCGCCGCCGTCACCACCACGTCCAACGTCCCGTACGGCCGCTTCACCTTCAGCCAGTTCCCGCCCCGTTTCCCCGACTCATACAAACTTCCCACCCGCTTCAGAATCAAACCCTCATTCCCTCGGCCCCGCGCCGCTAAAAACCGCTCTTCAATCTCCCCGTGGGATGACAGCCGCACCTGAGGCGCCATATGCCGCAGCCCCAACCGCTCCAATTCCCGCCGACGCTCCTCCACCGGCACGGAAAACTGCAGATCCCCGCCCAACAGCAATAAGTCATACGCCAGAAAGATCACCGGCACCTCGGCCATCGTCTTCGCCGAAACCTGCTTCCGCGCAATCCGCTGCTGCAAGACGCTGAACGCCAGCGCCCGCCCCTCCCGCCAAGCCAGAATCTCCCCGTCCAGCACCAATGGTCCCGCCAACGGCGCCAACTCCAGAATCACCTCCGGAAACGCCGCCGTTGTCTCTTCCAATCCCCGCGTAAATAGCCTCACTCGTCCCGCGTCGATATGCGCCTGTGCCCGGATGCCGTCGTACTTGTCTTCCACCCACCATTCCCCCGGATCCGCTAGGTCTCCCACCGCGTCCAGCGGCTTCGCCAGCATGAAATCGAGCGGATGAAAAAGCACCGCTTCGATCTCGCCTACCGTCCCGTTCCGCGCCGCCCGCGCCACCCGCGCCAAGTCCCCGGACCGGTTGTTCGCCCCCCGCACCGCGTCCCCCGTCAACCCCGTCGCGGCCGCCAAGGCCTCCTCCACCATCTTCTCCTGCAGCCCAATCCGCAGGTTCCCTGTAATCCCCTTCACGAAATACTTCAGCGCCAGCCAATCGAACGTCCGAAATGCGCCGGCCAGTAACTCCACCTTCCGCGCCGTCCGTCGCGCCTGCTCCAGTTCGGCGTACAGCGTCTCCGCCTGCGCCAGCGTCATATCCCGGCCCTCGGTATGCCGCCGCACCAGCAACGCCACCGTCTCTCCCGTATCGCCCACCTCCCGGTAGCAGGTCCCGATCATTTCGAGGTCCCACCCGGTCACCTGAACCAGCGCCTCCCGCAGTGTCGCGTGCCCCACTGACATCTTCCGCCGGTCGCTCGCCGGAAACGCCCGGCCCGATAGATACAGCACCGCCCGCGCCAGATCCTCATCCCCCAGCGTCGCCAGGTACGCCGCTACCCGCGCAATCTTCTCATTCCGTCCCGGAGCAGCCGCCACCGCCTCCGCGCACGCCGCCAGCGCCTTCACACCTGCACCTCCGCCGCGCTCGCCGCCGCAGCCACCGCGTCCCAACCCCGCTGCCGCAGCAACCGCGCAAACTGGTCCGCATAACCATGAACAATATCCACCCGCCGAGCCCCCGTCTGCTCCACGATGGCCAGCAACTCCCGGAAACCCGCATGATCCGAATACGGAATCAGCACATCCGCGCCGGATCGCGCCCGCGCACTGTCCACCGCCGCCCATCCCGAAACCAGCGCCACCCGTACCTTCGCCGCCGGCGCCGCCAAGGAATCCTGCAACCCGGGGGTCACCACCAGCGGCCGCGTCTCGTCCTTCCGCCTTTCATAACGCTCCCAATTCGGAAACGAGATCCCTTCCGCCTCATAGTAGGGAATCAGCCCCGCAATCGCTCCGTGTACCGCGCACGGCAGGCCCGCCCTCGTCAGCGTATGCACGATTTCCTGCCCCCGCCCTAAACCATATCCCAGGAAGACTGGCACCAACCCAGCCGCCACCGATTCCGCCGCAAAGCGCACGATCCGCTCCTGCGCCTCCGCCACCGACAGAAAGTCGTAAATCGGCAATGCAAAGGTCGACTCAATGATTAGCCGGTCACAGGGCACAATCTCGGTCGCCCACCCGCAGATCGGCGCCGCCAGCTTAATGTCGCCCGTGTAGACCGTTCGCTCGCCTTCGTACTCAATCAATAACTGCGCCGCCCCCAAAATATGAGCCGCCCGCAGCGCCGTCAATCGCGCCCCGCGAAACTCCATCGTCTCGCCAGGATCCAGCCGCAATACCTCTTGCGTCCGGCCCTCCGGCAATGGCCACCGATGCCGGTAAATGCCAGCCGTGATCCGCGTCGCGATCACGGTTCGATGGAGTCCCCGCGCGTGGTCGCTGTGCGCATGCGATAACCAGGCATGTTCCACCGCCGTCCGCGGATCCAGCCATAAGTCGATCGCCGGAACGTGAATCCCCTCGGGCCGAAATAAGATTTCCATCCCACTTGTTATCGTAGGGGATATGGCCCAACACCACGTTGTCATCGTCGGAGGGGGCTTCGCCGGTCTCGCCGCGGCAAGAGCGCTAGGTCGAAAGGACGTTCAAGTTACCCTGATTGACCGTCGGAACTTCCACCTCTTTCAGCCGCTGCTCTATCAGGTAGCCACCGGCGGTCTCTCCCCTGCGGACATCTGCGCGCCCATCCGCGCCGTGCTGCGCCGGTACAAAAATGTTCGCACCATCCTCGCCGAGGTTACCGGATTCGACCTCGCCGGCAAACGCGTCCTCCTGGCCGACGGCGAAATGGCGTTCGACTCCTTGCTCGTCGCCGCCGGCGCCCGCCACCACTACTTCGGCAACGACCAGTGGGAGACGCTCGCCCCGGGCCTCAAGTCCATCGAAGATGCCACCGCCATCCGCCGCAAAATCCTCTTTGCGTTCGAATCCGCCGAACGCGAACCCGACATCAACAAACGGCGCGCCTGGCTCACCTTCGTTGTCGTCGGTGGCGGACCCACCGGCGTCGAGCTCGCCGGCGCCCTCGGCGAGATCGCTAATGATACCCTCCGTGACGACTTCCGTAGCTTCCGGCCCGAAGAAGCTCGCATCCTACTGCTCGATGCCGGCGAACAGATCCTCAGCAACTTCCCCAACGATCTAGGCGTTGCCGCCGAAATGGCACTTCTGAAGCTCGGCGTCCGTTGCCTCAATAAGCGATACGTCACCGCCATCGACGAAGAAGGCGCAACCGTCAAGAACGGGGAAAACACGGACCGCATCGAGGCAAAAACTGTCATCTGGGCCGCCGGGGTCAAGGGCTCTCCCCTCGCTGCGAAACTAGCCGAAGCCGCCGGCCTCGTCGCGGACCGCGCCGGACGTGTCCCCGTTACCGCCGACTGTTCGCTCGAAGGCTTCCCCAACGTGTTCGCCCTCGGAGACATGGCCGCCTACCTCGGCGCCGATGGTAAAGCCCTGCCCGGTGTTGCGCCCGTCGCAATGCAGCAGGGCCCCTACGCCGCCCGGACGATTCTCGACCGGCTCGCCAACCGTACTACTCCGCCCTTCCGGTACGTCGATAAAGGCAACCTCGCCACCGTCGGCCGCCACTTTGCCGTCGCCGACATCAACGGAATCCATGCCACCGGTTTCATCGCTTGGCTCATGTGGCTATTCATTCACCTCATGTTCCTCGTCGGCTTCCAGAGTCGCCTCCAGGTCTTCATCCATTGGGCCTTTCAGTACATCTCGTTCAACCGCAACGCCCGGCTCATCACGGCCAACGCCCTCATTCCGAAGGGACATACAGGGAACGGATAAGAAACGCCTTCTTCTTGCCCTGTGCCGCCACCTGACCCTGAAATTTCAACCGCCCATTCACGAGCAGGTTCAGCGGCTTCTCGGTCGAGAAGTCGAACGCCAGAACATCCCCCTCCTCTAGCGCCAGCAGGTCCTCCACCTTCAAAGTCGGTCCCTGCAGACGAGCGTCCATCTGAATGGATCCCGGTTTCACCAACCGCAGCACTCTTCGTTGGTCGGCTTCGGATGCCTCGCTCCGGCGGTTGGACCATCCCTGGTCAAACTTCTGCCGCAGCATCTTGATGATGATCGACGGGATCCCAATGTTCATCATCCCGGTCATCTCACCCACCCGAATCTCCAGCGAAATCGCCACCACCGCCTCGTTCGGCGCCATGAACTGGAGCAGCGAGGGCTCCGTCTCGTGGCTCTCAATCGAGAAGGAGACATTCGTCACCTGCCGCCAGCTTTCGCGCAAATCGTGCAGGATGATCCGAACCACCACCTCGACAATGCTTTGCTCGATCTCGGTGATCTCCCGCGTCACCCGGCTTGACGCCGTCGGCTTGCCCGACCCACCCAGCAGCATCTCGAGGATCGGGAATACCAGCGTCGGATTGATCTCGAGCACGCCGTTGCCATCGTAAGGCCGCATGCCCATCGCGATAATGCAACTCGGCGAAGGCAGGCACTGGCTGAACTCGAGGAACGACAACTGCTCCACGGATACCAGATTCACCATCACATAAGCGCGCAGATAGGCCGAAAGGCTCGACGCCAAACTCCGGGCAAAGTTCTCGTGCAGCAGATGGATCGACCGGAGTTGATCTTTCGCAATCCGGTCAGGACGCCGGAAGTCGTACGGCAGCGCTCGCCTCGCCGGATCGTCGTCCTCCGTCTTCGCCTGCTCTTCTGCCAGGCGGCGGAATACGCCATCAATCTCGTCTTGGCTGAGTACCCGGTCCGAAGTGGCCATACGAGTTAGTATCGGGGGTCCGCGGTGCAATCTGTATGTAAGAAAAATCCGGCCAGTACACTAGAAGAATATGACAGTAGCGGGAATGCTAACCGCCGCCCCCGGCTTAGCCCTCATTTTTGACATGGATGGAGTGATCGTGGATTCCAATCCCCTCCATGGCCACGTTTGGCGGGAATATCTGCAGAAGTTCGGTATTTCTGCCGATGGGATTGATACGAGTATGCAAGGCAAACGGAACGATGAAATCGTACGCGAGCTTTTCGGCTCCTTCGTTGATGACGAACAGATCTTTGCTCACGGCGCGGGCAAAGAGGCGCTCTATCGTCAACGAATGGCGGAGCAACTCGAAGCGAATCTCATGCCCGGCCTCCGCGCTATCCTCGATCACAACCGGCAGCGGCCTCTCGGCGTCGGCTCCAACGCCGAGCCCGCCAACATCGACTTCGTTCTCGACGGCACCGCTCTCCGCCCCTACTTCCGCGCCGTCGTCGATGGCCACCAGGTTGCCAACCCCAAGCCGGCCCCCGACATCTATCTCCGCGTGGCTGCCCAACTCGGCGTCCCGCCCGCCAACTGTATCGTCTTTGAGGATTCGCCTTCCGGCATTGCTGCCGGCCTCGCTATGGGGGCTCGCGTCGTCGGCGTCTGCCGGCATGGGAGGCAACTGCCAGGAACCCAACTCTCCATAAGGGATTTCGAGGACCCATCCTTGGCCCACTGGCTCGCCGCCCAGGAGCCAATGTAGCGGACGATGCTCCTTCCGATCTTGGCACTGGGGATCGCCGCCGCCGCCGGCTTTGGCACGGCGTGGGGGATGCTTGCGCGGCGACGGACGCAGCGCTTCGCGCGCCTTTCCGCTGTCCACGAGATCGCAGAGAAAATCCTCGCCACCACAGTCGGCGTTGACCTGGCAGCTGTTCTACAATCGCATGCCGGCGATGCGTTCGGCGCCGCCGATGTCCTGCTCTACCGCTATCGTCGCCACCAGCGCGTACTCGAACCCGTCCGCGCCGGTCTTGCGTACATCGAACTGCCAGACTCGGCCGACGCCACCTTCGCCCGTCTACCAAACCTTCTGCCGATCCGCGCCAACGGACAGGTGCTCGGCGCGCTTGAACTCCGCGACGCAGCCACCGGAGCCTTTGAGCAGGGCTTGGTCCGGCATCTCAGCGTCATCATCGGCGCGGCCCTTCAGGTTCAGGATCAGCAGCAGGTGCGCGAACACCTCCGCCGCACGGAACAACTCGCCATGGCCGGCCAAATGCTCTCCGCGATAGCCGCCGAACTCCGCGAACCCATCTGTGAAATCCGGCTCCAGGCTGACGCCCTCCTCGAACGCCAATCGGATTCTGTAACCGCTCAGGAGATCCGCCGTATCGCCCGCCACGCCGGACAAACCGCGGATACGGTCGAACGCCTCGTCGGCTTCGCCCGTACCGACCGGACCGAGATTTCCACTCTCGACCTCAACCGTCTCCTGCGTGGCCTCCTCCAACTTCGCGACTCGGCCCATCGCACCCGCGGCGTCGAGGTGCGGTCAGATTGGAACCGCGAGCCCGTCTACGTCGAAGGCGTCCGTGCCCAACTCGAAGAGGCCATGCTCCAACTCCTCTTCCACGCGGAGCAGACCGCTCACCGGCTCACCCTCGCAACGCGTGAGACCGGCGGATCTGCTCTTATCCGCTTCGAGTTCGCCAATCCGGAGAGCACGGCCGAACTGGCCCTTTGCCGTAGCCTCCTCCGCGCCCACGGCGGCGAACTCTCCGTCTCCATCGAAGGCTTCGTGATCGAACTCCCCGCCGTCGCGGCCCCGGTGGTTCGCATCCCCGAACCCATCGCTCCCGGCGGACCCTCGCGCCCCATGACTGTCCTGGTAATCGAGCCCGACGACGCCTCCCAACGGCGCCTCTTAACCGGGCTCGGCGAGGCCGGCCACCGCGTCGTCCCCGTCACCAGCGCCGAAGAGGGTATCGACCTGCTCCGCCGCATCCACTTCGACGCCGCCTTCTGCTCGACGCGCCTTTCCGGCATGAAATGGATCGACTTCCTTGAA
>JBBQRA010000281.1:0-6894 GCA_038215275.1 Bryobacterales bacterium
GATCACCGACGGCGTCTTCTCCATGGAGGGCGACATCGGTCCATTGCCTGACTTGGTGGCGGTGGCGGAGAAGTACGGCGCGATCATGATGATCGACGACGCGCACTCCTCAGGAGTGCTCGGGCGAAATGGCCGAGGTACGGTGGATCACTTCGGGTTGCATGGCCGCGTTGATATTCAGGTGGGCACGTTGTCAAAATCGATCGGCGTGTTGGGCGGCTACGTTTGTGGCAGCAAGGACTTCATTGAGTACCTCTACCACCGTGCCCGGCCGTTTCTGTTTTCCACGTCGCACCCGCCGGCCGTCACCGCCGCGTGCCTGGCTGCCTTTGACATTCTGGAAAACGAACCCGAGCGGATCGAAGCGCTTTGGGCCAACACCCGTTACTTCAAAGCCGAACTGGCCCGGCTGGGTTTCGACACCGGCCGCAGCGAGACTCCCATCACGCCAATCCTGGTGGGCCAGGCCAAAACGGCGCACGCGTTTTCGGCCGCGCTGTTTGAGAACGGCCTGCTGGCTACCGGGATTGGCTTCCCGACCGTCGCCGAAGGGAAAGCGCGGATCCGGACGATCGTCACGGCGACCCACCGCCGGGAACATCTCGACCGTGCGCTCGAAATCCTAGAGCGCACGGCCAAGTCGATGGGCATCCTCGACGCATAGCGAGGCATTGCCGGGCGCGATGCCCTCGGGAACATGTAAGTTTGATTTTGGAACAAGCCGGCCACCAGGCCCGGCGGTGCCCCACCCGAGAGCACCTCGGCGTCCTTGCCGCTAATACCCCCGGTGAATAGGCCACCAAGCCGACGAAGCGGCATAAACAGTTTAGTTGCGTGCGAAAAATCCGGATCTGAACTGTGGAAATGTTGGAAGTTTCATCGCGAAGGAAGAACGGGGTCAACCAACGGCTGAAAAACTTGCGGACGTTCTAAAGTGTTTCCTCTATTCGCCCGATAACACTCCCATGCCAGAGGACTATCTGCGCTCCCGCCTAGAAGCGCTCCGAAACAACCAGAACCCGGACGGCGGTTGGGCGTATTTCCCGGGAAAACGGTCTTGGCTGGAGCCGACCGTCTACGCGCTCTTGGCCCTTCACGCGGAGGCGGAATCGCCCGACTGGCAGAAAGGTTGGCGGCTGCTCCGCTCTTGGCAGCGCGAAGATGGAGCCTGGCAGCCGAACGGATATATTCCGGAGGCCCATTGGTCCACCGCGCTGGCGGTTACCCTCCATTGCGTCCATCGGGTTCATGACACGGCCTTCCGCAAGGGAGTCTCCTGGCTACTCGACTCGTCCGGAGCGGAATCCCGCTTATTTGTCCGCCTTTTCTCGCTAGTCGGGGCGGCTCCGACGGGTCACGACCCGTCGTTTCGCGGGTGGCCTTGGCGTCCCGAGGCGACGGCCTGGATTGAACCCACCGCGCATACTCTTGTCGCGCTCAAACGCGCTGCACCGCAAGTGCGAGACACGGAACTGACGCGCCGTATCGTGCTTGGTGAAGGAATGATCCTCCGGCGCCGCTGCGGCGACGGCGGCTGGAATTATGGTTCGAGAGCCGCTCTGGGTATTGACTTGCCCTCGTACCCGGAAACGACGGCGCTAGCGCTGCTCGGTTTGCAGGGTAATCGGGAGGCGGACCTTGCCGCTCCCCTGCGTCACGCTTTCCACCTTTGGCAGAACAGCCGCTCCCGATGGTCGCGGGCCTGGCTGGCTATCAGCTTGCGTGCATTCGGAACCGATCTGCCCAGAGAACCGGCGGACCAGCCGGTGGCGAGGGACTTGGTTTTGAATTCGCTTGAAATCCTGGCGGCGCCGGAAGGTGGATTCCGCCACTTCCGGCCAGAAGGGATCGGCTCGTGAAACCCTCCGTTTCTCGTCGTACCCTGCTGCCGGCCTTCGCCGGTGGCCTCGCTTCGTGCCAACGGAACGAGTTGACACCATTCGCCGGTAGTTCGCCCGTCGCCGTCCTCCGGGCGAAGAGTTACCAGCAAGACCTCACCGCTACAATTCTTGAAGGGATCCGGCTCTGTGGTTTGACCGTCAAAGATAAGCGCGTTCTTCTGAAACCAAATCTGGTCGAGTTCGACGCTTCCACGGCCATCAACACCGATGTAGCCTTGGTTGCGGCCGCCTTGGTAGCATTCAGCTCGCTGGGAGCGGCTTCCGTCACGATTGCCGAGGGGCCCGGTCATCGCCGCGATACTTTGGGATTAGCCGACGAGGCGGGGTACTGGAAGGGCATTCGGAATTTTGAAGACCAGTTCGTAGACCTGAACCGTGACGACGTCAGTCCCGTTAAAAACTTTGCGAGCATGGGTCAGTTCTTCCTGCCGAATACGGCGCTGGCAGCTGACTTGATCGTTTCGATGCCCAAAATGAAGACCCATCATTGGGCGGGGGCCACCTTGTCGATGAAGAACTTCTTCGGCCTTGTGCCGGGGGCCGTTTATGGCTGGCCCAAGAATACGCTCCACTATCTGGGGATCGACAACGCAATCGTTGCGTTAAATCGACAGTTTCGGCGGACGTTTGCCATCGTCGACGGCATCGTCGGTATGGAGGGGAACGGGCCGATCCAAGGCAAGGCGAAGGACGTCGGGCTTCTCGTCTTTGGCCATGACCTGGTGGCTGTCGATTCAACCTGTTGCCGAATCATGGGCATTGATCCGGCCAAAGTCGGGTACCTCCAGCAGGCCGTCGATCTCGGTGCGATGGCTCCACAACAGATTCACCAGCGCGGCGAGAACCCATTCGCGGAACGAAATGATTTTGCGCTGATCCCGGAGTTTGCCGCCTTCCGCCTGGATTCCTCCGGGAAGAGCGGCTAGGTTAACCATGACGCGGATATCGCAATTCGATATCATGGAAGATAACTGTCTCAAGGAGGGGCCACCGCTGTTGGTGAATCAAATGGGAACTGCGTTCAAACTCGGTTCCAGTGAACAGTTACCGGTTGTAATTCTCGGAGCCGGGCCCGCCGGACTGACGGCTGGATATGAGCTCAATCGGGCCAACGTTCCATCGGTCATCCTAGAGAAAGACACTGTGGTAGGCGGTATCTCCCGTACAGCCGAGTACAAAGGCTATCTTTTTGACATCGGTGGACACCGCTTTTTTACCAAGGTTGGCTTGGTCGAAAAGATGTGGCACGAGGTTCTTGGCGGAGACTTTATCTCCCGCCCGCGGCTCTCTCGCATCTTCTACAAGCGAAAATTCTTCAGCTATCCGCTGGAGCCCCGCAATGCCCTGTTCGGGCTGGGCATCTTCGAGGCGGGCCACTGTGGCCTCAGCTACCTCTGGGCTCAATTATTTCCTCAAAAGCCTGAAGAAGATTTCGAAACCTGGATCTCCAACCGATTCGGCCGCCGGCTATTTAAAGTATTTTTCGAATCCTACACCGAGAAAGTGTGGGGCATGAGCTGCAAGAATATTCAGGCTGAATGGGCCGCCCAGCGGATTAAAGGACTCTCGCTTTACTCGGCGGTGAAGAATGGGCTCTTCCCGCCCAAGAACCAGGAAAAAGGCGATGTGATCAAGACTCTGATCCACCAATTCCAGTACCCTCGCAAAGGGCCCGGAATGATGTGGCAGCGGACGCGGGAAATCCTTGAGGCGGCTAGCTCAAAAGTGGTGATGAACGCCTCCGTAGACCGGATTTTCTGGGAGCCCGGTCGGGTCACCGCAGTCGAAGCCGGCGGGAAACGCTACGAGGCGGCTTACTTTATCAGCTCCCTTCCCATCCGCGAACTCATTCAAAAACTCGACCCCGCCCCTTCGCCAAAACTCCTTGCTGCCGCGAACGACTTCAATTATCGGGACTTCATAACCGTCGCGCTGATCATTAAGGGCACCAACCTGTTCCCGGACAACTGGATTTATATCCACGAACCCGGCGTTAAGGTGGGTCGCATCCAGAATTTTGGCAACTGGAGCCCGGAAATGATTCCTGAAGCCGATCGCTCCTGCCTCGGCCTCGAGTATTTCTGCTTTGAAGGTGATGGATTGTGGAGCATGACGGATGCCGAACTGGTCGAACTAGGGCGGACGGAGGTAGCCATGCTGGGTCTCGTGAAAGCCGAGGATGTGCTCGACGGCTGCGTTGTACGGATGCCCAAGGCCTATCCGGTCTATGATTCCGTCTACAAGCGCGGCATTGCCGCGGTGCAGGAGTTCCTGGCTGAAGTCCCCAATCTTCAATTGGTGGGGAGGAACGGCATGCACCGTTACAACAACCAGGACCACTCCATGTTGACGGCGATGCTGGCGGCGCGCAATGTCATTAGCGACCTGACGGGCAGTGGACCGCGCTACGAGTTGTGGCGTGTCAACGTCGACGAGGAGTATCACGAAGGTGGGGCGATGCAGGAAGAAGACGAACTGCGGAAGCTGGAACAGACCCAGCCACGCGTACCCAAGGCCATCCGTTACCCGCAGTAGAACTACCGTCATGTCGTCGTGTTGCGGTGCACCGGCAGCAAAGCCTTTCTCTTCGTCATTCATCACCTCGCCAATCGTCTCCGTGCGCACGGAGTGCGCCGAACCTCGCTCGGCCTCGGTTGGCTGCGTCGGGGACGCCGGTTCCCCCGTTGCAGCGGGAGACCCACGCTGTCCCCAAACACGCGGCTGCTCGGGAGTGCCCGCGCCACCCGCAGTCCCCATCTGTACTGTCGTTATCGTCGCCAGCCGATGGTATCCTGGGATTAGTGGCTAAGGCGAACTCCATCTTCGTGGTGCTCTTTCTACTGCTGTCTGCGGCGTCCGCCTCATGGTGCGCCGCCGACTGCGTGGCGAAGACGTTGTCCCCCTCCACCTGCCACCACGAAAGCGTCTCGAAAGCGTGTGACGACCCCACGACCGTCGTTCCGGATGCTGGGCTGCCCACCCCCCGGTTTGGCTTTGAGCCATTGTTCTCGATCGTTGCGCCGCCAGCACCGCTGGCAGTCGCTTCGCCTGGCGGCTTGTTCCCGCCGAGTCCCCCGCTTCGGCTCTGATTCTCCCATTCCTGCGGCCGCTCGTCTCTCAACCCGCAACCCTTTCGTGGAGAAACTATGCCTTTCGACCGCCGCGGCTTCCTTGGCCGCATATTCGCGTCCGCTGCCGCCCCTGCTGTAGCTGCTACATCGCCCGTCGCTCCAATCCTGGTGGAGACGCCCGACCTCACCAAGCTACCCTACAAAATCGTAGACGGTGTCAAAGAGTTCACTTTGGTCGCCGAGGTGGTCCGCACGTCCCTCGCCCCCGGCCGCATCATGGACGGCTGGGGGTTTAATGGTTCGGTCCCTGGACCCATGATCGAGGCGAACGAAGGCGAGCGCCTGCGTATCATTGTCGAGAATCACCTGCCCGAAATGACCGGAATCCATTGGCACGGTCTCGAAATTCCAATGGAAGTCGACGGCTCCGTCGGCCTTGGTATGGACCCGATCCCTCCCGGCGGCCGCCACGTTTACGAGTTCACCGCCCATCAGAACGGAACCTTTTTCTATCACTCTCATTTCCCCATGCAGGAGATGATGGGTCTCATCGGCATGTTTGTGCTTCATCCCGCGAAGGCGCACACCCCCCGCGTCGACCGCGACTACGGCATGATCATCCAGGAGTGGGATCTCAAGCCGAACAATCCCGTGCCGAACTCCCTCGCCATGGAGTTCAACTGGCTTACGTTTAACGGGAAGGCCGGACCCGACATTACGCCCATGATCGTTCGCCAGGGCGAACGCGTCCGCATCCGGATGGTCAACATGGGAATGGATCATCACCCCATCCATCTGCATGGCAACCAGTTCTATATGACCGGCACCGAAGCGGGCCGCCGTCCGGAGTCCACTTGGTACGCCGAGAACACGATCATCGTCGGCGTCGCCCAGGCGCGGGACATTGAGTTTGAGGCCAAGCACCTCGGCGACTGGATGTTCCATTGCCACCTGCCGCACCACATGATGAACCAGATGGTCACCATGGTCGGCCCGGACATGCACCACCCGGTGCATAGCAAGGTCCCGGGTTATCCCCAGGATATGTGGATGCCCGACGACGAGATTTACAACGACAAACCGGAAAATTACGGCCTCCGTAAAGGCTGGTCTGGCGCCATGATGGGCATGATGACCATGGTCCGCGTTGTCACGCCTCAGATGTACGACAAAATCGAGGCGCTGCGGAAGAATCCTCCGAAGATCACGCTGCCCAAGGGCGACGCGCATCAGCACAACCACGGGGCAGCGAAGTAACATGACGATCTTCCTCCTCGCACTGAACTTACTCGATCTTGAAAAACTTGCGCTCGCCCATAATGCGGCCTATCAACAGGCCGAGTTGCAGGTGCGCGTTGCCGAAGGCCAGCGCAAACAAGCCGGCCTTTACCCCAACCCTTCCATCGGCTTCAATAGTGAGCACAACTCGCCTAACCCCGCCGTGCGCTGGGGCTCCAACGGTGGCGTCATCGGCCAACGCATCGTCACCGGGGGCAAGCTCGGCGTCGAAAAGGCTCTGGCTGACCGCGAGATCGACGAGGCCCGCGCTCGCCGCGACCTCGCCCGCCTCGAACTCTCGGGCCACTTGCGCCGGCTCTATTACCACGCGCTCGGGGAACAGCAACTCCTCACCGTACGGGAGCAACTCTCGAAGACGGCTGGTGAAACCGCCGGCATCTTCCGCCAACTCCTGAACACCGGGCTCGCCGATGAACCCGACGTGCTCTCTGCCGACGTCGAAGCGCAACGAGCCGCCGTCCGCCTCACCCAGGCCCGGCAGGCTCTCGAACGGACCCGCCTCCAACTTACCGCCGTGGTGCAACAAGAGATCGGTCCCGAGCCGCTGGAAGGCGATTTCCTCGCCCTACCCGCTCTCGAACGGCCCGCCGTCTGGTCGCTCATCGAGGCCGAAAATCCGGAGC
>JBBQRA010000282.1:0-6888 GCA_038215275.1 Bryobacterales bacterium
AGAACGAACGGGGCGCATACGCCACCTCCGCTTTTTTGAGTGTGATTCAGACCGCTCGCAAGGCTGTCGACTCATGTTTCTTCTCTGTCCTTGGGGTCTTGAACGCCCACGGCTCCTTTGAAACCCGCTAACCAATTACGGTGAACACACCAGCGAATAGCATCGCCAGTAAGCTGCGGTGGCAACCACCGTTCAGCAAGAGTAAGGCAGGTGACAGCACTTTGTAAAGTACCAATTTGATGAAAAGATGACGACAACACACGCCCGCTCAGGTTCTCCGGATTGCCGACGATGACTTGCATCCGGTGAGCGGTCTCGATGCCAAAGCGCTCCATCCGGTGCTCTCGGCTAAATAGCGACGTCAGCTTCTCCCGGATCTCCGCTTCTTTCTCGATATGCGATAGAGAACACTTCCCCGCAGGGAGGGGCTGCAGGTCCATCGAGGTGTTCGCGCATCGCTACGCCGAAAGCTATCTCCATATGGAGAGAAACGCTGTCGGGATCTGGACGGAGACTCAAGCTGCCCTATTCGGCACGGTCTACCGGACGGATACCTCGCGCAATGGGAAACCGTGAGCGGGTCGAGATCGCTCAGCAGATCGCCAGGCCCGTGTCTTTCCCGGACTACGTGGCGTTCCGATCAATGGAACGATCAGGTTTGGCTCGATTAGGCCGAATGCCGCCCCCGGGCCGCCCACTCGATGCATCGAGCCCCTCGCGGGCGAATAACCCAAATACTTCCAATCACT
This sequence comes from Bryobacterales bacterium, assembly GCA_038215275.1. Taxonomy (GTDB): domain Bacteria; phylum Acidobacteriota; class Terriglobia; order Bryobacterales; family Bryobacteraceae. The sequence continues at coordinate 750 of JBBQRA010000282.1, forward strand.
TGCGCGCCGCGTCGCCCAAAACGCCCGTGTCGCTCGGCGCGTTCACGACTCGAAAAAATAATCCTAACCCCCATTTCCTCCAATCACTTACAGCCAATTAGCCCTAACCCTCCGATCCGTTTTCGCCCCCTCGTCTGCTACGTTCAAATCAAAGTGAGTTTGGCGCTCTCGCGAACGCCCCGTCTTCCCGGCGGGGCGTTCGCCGTTTTACGCCCTCATTTTTGCCCAGGAGAACCTCATGCCCAGTCCACTCACCCCCGAAGAGAAAAAGGCCAGACGCGCCGCCACCAACCGCGCCAACGCCCAGAAAAGCACCGGCCCGCGCACCCCCGAAGGCAAAGCCCGCGCCCGTCACAACTCCGTCAAACACGGCCGCCGCTCCCAACTCACCGATTATTCAAACGGCGTCAATACCGTCCTCCTCCCCGGCGAAAACATGGCCGAGTACCTCCGCTCCATGGAAGCCTTAGTCGCCAAACTCACTCCGCGCGACGAGGTCGAACTCGAACTCGTCCATCGCGTGGCCGCCAGCCAATGGGAGATCCGCCGCTTCCGCTGCATCCGTCTCGTTCTCCTCGAAGACCAGTTCCAAACCGTCGACGTCAAGATGAAGCATTGCGCCATCCCCGAATGCGGCGGCGCACTCTATCTCGCCCGGGCTTATCAGGTCTGCGCCGCGCCCGGCGCTGGCCTCGCTGCCCTCCGGCAGGATCTCGCGGCCGCCGAACGGTCCATCGCCGCGGCCTATCGTGAACTCCGCCAACTGCGTATTCTAGATCCCGTAGCCGGTCCGCCGGTCCCGTTCGAGGTTGATCGCAGCGTCCCGCAGAGAATCTACACGACCGCCCCGGAGCCAATAGAGCCCGAGCCGGACCCCGACGAAAATCCACCCACCACGAACTCACAACTCGTTGAAAATACAACAACGGAGCCCGCCGAAACCCCGCAAAACGACGACGAACGAAGCCAACCGGAGCCACTCGTCGCCCACGCCGGTTTCGGCTTCGCGATCGCCGGACCAACCCGCAAACTGCCGCAGCAAGCCGAACCCAAACCCAAAACCCGCACCGCCGGAGGCGCCGCCTGACGACCGGGGGTGAAATCAGCTTCCAGCGATAGCATTGGCAAAGCGATGGCAGTAGCCTTGGGCTGCCCGAAAACGGCAAATCGGCCATACGCATGTCCCTAAAGCCTGCCGGAATGCCGCATCCCTGCATCTACCTGCCGACATCGCTCCGCTGGGGCAACAAAGTCCGGCCCAACCAACCCCAAACCTCGCACAGCTCACATCCACCGAAGCCGCAGGACCGTCGTGATACCCCCGAATATTTGCCGGACATCCGAAATCGCCCCCAAGGCCACTCCAGCCACAAGAACACCCCGTTGCGGCGCGCCGAGCCATCGAAATGGCAGTCCTGCCGCGACCGGAGAACACGGAGGCCGCAGGGCTACCTCGATACCGCACGCTGCACCCTGAGCGACTACCGCCTCGCCGAATTGCTCTCAGGGCCCCTCCAGTCCCAAAAACACCCCGTTGCGGTGCGGCGGGCCATCGAGGCCCGGCACACCGACGCAGATCGAGTCTAACATCGAGTCTAACAACGGTCACACCCGGTACAACGGTTCCCACTCCTTCCGCAATCCGCGAAAACCAGGGCCGCAAGACGGCTCCAAAACCGCGCGCCGCAACCCCAAGCGCCTGCCACCCCGCAGAAATCGCTCCCAGAGCCGCTTGGGCCCCAGAAACCGCCCGCCCATGTCGTTCCCCTGTCGCCGTTTGAAACGCCGCCGCCAACTGCTCGGTCTCCGCACCTCGCAAATCTAAGATCGGCCGCCCCAGTCATAAGCCCTCTCGCGCTCCGTCAGCTTCGCCTGAAGTTACGCAATCAGTTCATGCAGCACATTCCCGTGAACGTCCGTCAACCGGAAGTCCCGGCCACTGTACCGATAAGTCAGCTTCGTATGGTCAATCCCCATCAGATGCAGAATCGTCGCGTGAATATCGTGGACGTGCGCCGGCTTCTCAATGGCCTTAAAGCCAAAATCATCCGTCGCACCGTAGATCGTCCCGCCCTTCACGGCGCCACCCGCCAACCACATCGTAAATCCAAACGGGTTGTGATCCCGGCCCTTCTTCACGCTACCGCCGCCGCCGCCCACTTCCCGCACCGGCGTCCGGCCAAACTCCGAACCGCATACCACTAGCGTGTCCTTCCATAACCCACGCGCCTTCAAATCCTTGATCACTGCCGCAAACGGCTGATCCGAGCTCTTCGCGTTGGTCTTGTGCGCCATGATGTCTCCGTGCGCGTCCCACGGGTCGCCGCTCGAGTAGTACACCTGCACCATCCGCACGCCCTTCTCCACAAGCCGGACGGCCTGCAGACAGCCCCGCGCCGTCGTCCCTTCGCCGTACATGTCCAGTGTCTCCTGCGACTCTTTGCGGATGTCAAACACCTCCGGCGCTTCGGTCTGCATCCGGTAGGCGATCTCCATCGATTTCATCACCGCTTCCACCTGCGAGTCTTTGCCCGTCGTCTCCTCGTTAATCTTCTCCAGGTTCTCCAGTAGCGTCAGCTCCCGCTTCTGCTCGGTTAATTCGAACTTTGGGTTGTTAACGTGGCTCACCAGCTTCTTCGGGTCAAACGCCGCTTCCACCTTCACCGGCTTCTTCTTCACCTTGCCGTCTTTGTCCTTCTCCTCCACCGCATCGGCGGCCGGCATCGGCGGCTCCTCTTCCGCGCCGGGCCGCGTCTGAATCCGCGAAGAGATGTAAGTTCCCTGATTGATCGCGGGCAGAAAGCCATTGCTCCAAAGCGGCGAACCCACCGTCGTCGGCACCGTCGGACACAGGACGACGAAACCCGGCAGGCTCTGATTCTCCGTACCCAATCCATAGGTCAGCCAGGAACCGATTCCCGGCCTCCCCGCCTGGTTGGCCCCGGTGTTCATCATCAGACACGCCGGTTCATGGTTCGGAATCTCGGTATAGACAGACCGCACCCAGCAGATATCATCCGCCACTTCGCCCAGGTTCGGCCACAGTTCGCTCAAGTCCATGCCGCTCTGGCCGTACTTCTTGAACTTGAACGGGGACTTCATCAACTCCCCGGTCCGGCGCTCCGTTTTGATCCCGCCGCCAGGCATCGGCTGGCCGTCGTACTTTTCAAGCGCAGGCTTCGGGTCGAAACTATCCACCGCGGAGCAGCCGCCATTCATGAAGAGGAAGATGACGCGCTTGACCTTGGCAGGATGATCGATCTGATACGACACCATCTGGCCATCCGGCCCGGAGATGCCGCCCGCGCGGGCCACCGAATCTCCAATCATGCCCGCGAAAGCCATCATGCCGAAGCCATTGCCGATTCTACGGAGGGCCTCGCGACGCGTGGTAGGTTGTTTAGCTTTGTGGGGGAACATATCAAAATCCTCTTAGTTGATGAACAGGAACTCGCTCGAGCTGAGGAGCACTTTGGTATAGCGTCCCCACACCGTGGCTTCGTACTTCACTTCCACCGGCGCCGCCGGTCCGCCGCGGCGACCGCCCATGCCGCCCATCATGCCCATGCCCATCGCACCAGCACCCGCCCCGACTCCCGCGCCAGCGCCCGCTGCGCCAGTCGCCGCGCCGTTCGCCCCGGCCTCTTCAGTCGGCATCGGAGCGCCTTCCGGCTTCGACGTCAGCCCGCTCACCTCACTCGCAGGCCCATCCGGACCACCACCGCCCGGTCCGCCACGCCTTCGCATCCCCGGTCCACCCGGACCCGGCTCCGGCGCCTTCTTCTTCCGCTCTTCATATTCCAGCAGCGGTTCGGTCTTCAGGTACTCCACGCCAAAGGCAATCTCCCGCTCATTGGCATCACGGCCGTACACATACCGGTAGGCCTTCTTGATCCGCTCGCGGTTGTTCGCCTCTTGCGCTACCCGCTTCGCCAACTCCTCAGCCTCCACCTGCATGAAGTCGGAGTTCATCAGGAACAGCCGCTGCGCCGGCACCGTCGTAATGAAGCGCTTTTCCGCGCTGATCAGCGGGCTCGGGAAATCCCACAGCGTCAGGAACTCATCGGGCTTATAGCGGCTCACCTTTCCGTAAACGGTGCGGCGAAGCATCGCCGGAGTCAGGTCCGCAGATGGGCCGCCCCCAGCCGTATCCAGATTGCCGGAAACGTACAGGATCGAATCCCGAATCTGCTCGGCTTCCATCCGCTTCCGGTTCGCGCGCCAGTAGAGCCGGTTACCCGAATCCTTGGCCAGCGCAACCGGCTCACTATCGCTCGAAAGCTGATACACCGAGCTCAACATGATCTCGCGATGTATCTTCTTCATCGACATGCCGTTCTTCACGAAGCTGGAGGCGAGATAGTCGAGCAACTCCGGGTTGGTCGGCCGTTCGCCGGTCATCCCGAAATTAGAGGGCGTGTCCACGATGCCGGTCCCGAAATGCGATTTCCAAATACGGTTCACGGCCACGCGCATCGCCACCGGCTGGCTCAGAATCTTCTCAGCCATTTCCAGGCGGCCGCTGCCCTTAGCAAAGGGCTTCGGTTCGCCGTCCGAAAGAACGGAAAGGAAATGGCGCTTGATCTCCGGACCGACTAAGTTGGTGGGGTCACCCCGGAAGCTCAATTGAATGTCCACCGGAGCCTCGGCATCACGAACGCCGTGGATAAAGGGGTAACGGTCCTCCAACTTCTTGCGCAACGCATCTATCGCGGTTTGAAACGTCTTCAGCCGCGTCTGCGCTTCCGCCCCCAATCGGCTTTCCAAGCCCCAACCCCGGAACAGCAGCACGCCCGGCTTGCCCTGCCGGTTGCCCATGGCCATCATGGCATTCGGATCATCGGCCTCAGGAAGTTCGCGCTGGAAAATCTCCGTTGAGAAATTGTTCTGCTCGTCGGGCAGGGACTTCAGCCGCAGCCAGGAACCGGGATTGAAATCCTTGAACGACGTGAAGTTGCTCGGCTTGTCGGTCCGCTTCTTCGGCTTCGATCCTTCGAGATCCTTGGCCGCGATCACTTTGTTCTCCGCGTCAAGCTCGTTGCGCTCGAGCATGATGGAAATGATCTCTTCCTGCAGCTTATCGGCCATCCGCTTAGCTTCCGGCATTGCGCTCATCGGCTTCTTCATCATGGCTTGCCAGGCGTCCTTGTACTTGTACTTGGTCGTCGGCTTAGCCATGTATTTCGTCCACCGGTCGAGCAGTTCGAAGTCCAGCTTCCGCTGCTCGACGACCTGATCAACAGGCTTCTTCGTCGGCCCGGAAACCTCCCAAACTGCCTGCAGGTAGTTCGACGCCTGAAACGCGAGCGACCGCGAAAGGTCGTTCGTCAGCGCCTGATTGGCCTCCTGCAACAACTTCTGCTCGCGGTCCAATTCCTCTTCGATCTTGGCGTAGTCAGCGACCACCGTCTGCGACGTCCGCGGATACTCCTCGTAGATCGTGTTATAGAAAACGCCCGCCAGCGAGTAGTAGTCGGTCTGCGGGATCGGATCGTACTTGTGATCGTGGCAACGGGCGCAGGCGACGGTAAGGCCGAGGAAGCCGCGAGTCACCACGTCAACCCGGTCATGCCGTTCGTCGGCGCGGGTGATCTCAAATGCGCCGTTGTCGTAGTACCACGGCCCGAGACCCAGGAAGCCCGTGGCTGGAAGGCTCTTATGCCGTTCCTTGGCGTCGAACAGGTCGCCAGCGAGTTGGGCCTTCACGAACTTGTCGAACGGCATGTCATCGTTTACCGCCTCGATCACCCAGTCGCGATACGCGAACGCGTTGGGATAAGGCCGGTGCCCGCGGGGGAATGGATTCAAGCTCCGATAGTCGTCTTCGCCGTACCGGGCGACGTCGAGCCACACGCGGCCCCAGCGTTCGCCGTACTGCGGAGTGGCCATCAGCCGGTCAATCACCTTGCCAAAGGCGTCGGGGGATGTGTCTTTCTCAAAAGCTTCAATCTCTTCAAAGGTCGGCGGCAGACCCGTCAGGTCAAGCTTGGCGCGCCGGATGAGATCTCGCTTCGACGCCGCCTTCACGGGCTTTAGCCCCTGCTTTTCCAAATTGGCGAGGACGAAGTTATCGATCGCCGTCTTCGGCCAACGGGCATCTTTCACCGCCGGCACGGAGGGATTCTGCAGCGGACGGAAG
>JBBQRA010000283.1:0-6808 GCA_038215275.1 Bryobacterales bacterium
CGCCGACCCCCCCGCTCCCCCCCCGGCCCGCCCCGCGGGCCCGCCCCGCCGCCCGGCCCTGCTTGCGCCGTGGCCGCGGGCTAGGACGCCGAGAGCGGGGAGGGCGGCGGGGGTGAGTTTGGCTTCGTTTCGCACGGAGGCCAGGAGGGCGTCGATATTGACGGGGGCAGGGTTCGGGAGGGCCTGGAAGGCCCAGGAGGAGGGCTTGCCGGGGGGCGGTGGGGTGGGGACGACGGCGCCTTCGGTGATCCAGCGGGCAATGTCGGCGATTTCGGCGTCGGGCAGCTTGCCGGTGGGGGGCATTTGCAGCTTCTCGTGCGTGCGGGCGACCGCCTGATAGAGCAGGCTGGCTTCGGGATTGCCGGGCACGACCGCGGCGCTGGAGAGCTTGCCAATGGGATGGCAACCTTGGCATCGCTTAACGAACAGCGGGCGAATCCGTTGTTCAAAAAAATCGGAAGGAGCGGCGTGGCACAACACGGGCAAAAGAGCGAGTGCGATTCGAATCCCGCGAATAGCCATGCTGAAATCTTATCACCGGAGCGCGTGCTACCATCGAATGTGCCCGCCAGAGTTTTAGGAATTATTCCGGCGCGCCTGGCTTCTACTCGGTTTCCAGGGAAACCCCTCGTCCCTCTGGACGGCAAGCCGATGTTGCAGCACGTTTATGAACGCGCCTGCCTCTGCCAATCCCTCGATCAGGTATTGATCGCCACCGACGACGATGCAATCGCCGCTGCCAGCCGCGTTTTCGGGGCTCCGGTCCAAATGACCTTGCCAACGCACCTTTCCGGAACCGACCGCGTCGCCGAAGTCGCCGGGAACCATGAACATGAGATTGTCGTGAACATTCAGGGCGATGAGCCGCTGATTGATCCCGCTGCGATTGACCTGGCCGTGCGGAGTCTCACGGACAATCTGCAGGCGCAGATGGCGACTTTGAAGCGGAAGATCGACCGGCTGGACGAAATCACGAATCCCAATGTCGTAAAAGTGGTAACGGACCATCAGGGCTTCGCTATCTACTTTTCGCGCAGCCCGATCCCGTACAATCGCGGTGGCGCGGTGAGCTACTACAAGCACATCGGGCTCTACGTATATCGGCGTGAGTTCCTGCTCGACTACTCCGACCTTCCGGTTGGCCCGCTCGAAAAAGCGGAACGGCTGGAACAACTGCGGGCTCTTGAGAATGGCTTTGCCATTCACGTTGCCGAAACTGAGTATGAATCCCTCGGGGTGGATACCCCGGAAGACCTAGTTCGAGTCCAGGCGCATCTGGGCGTTCTCTGATTTTTTCTATGGCCAAATATATATTCGTGACGGGCGGTGTGGTGAGTTCTTTGGGCAAAGGCATCGCCGCCGCATCCATCGGTTGTTTGCTTGAAAGCCGCGGGTTACGCGTCACGCTGCAGAAGTTCGATCCCTATCTCAACGTGGATCCGGGCACGATGAGTCCGTTCCAGCACGGCGAGGTATTTGTGACGGACGACGGCGCTGAGACCGACCTGGACTTGGGCCACTATGAACGGTTCACGCACGCGCATCTGACTCAGGCGAACAACCTGACGTCGGGGCGCATCTACGAAACGATCATAAGCCGGGAGCGCCGGGGCGACTACCTGGGCAAGACCGTGCAGGTGATTCCGCACGTGACGAACGAGATTAAAGCCGGTATTGAACGGGTTTCGCCGGATGTCGACGTCGTGATCGTCGAGATCGGGGGCACGGTGGGCGACATTGAGTCGTTGCCGTTTCTCGAAGCCATCCGGCAGGTGCGCCACGAGAAGGGGCGCGACAACACGATCTTCGTACACGTGAGTCTGGTGCCTTGGATTGCGGCCGCGCATGAGTTAAAGACGAAGCCGACCCAGCATAGCGTAAAGGAATTACGGGCGATCGGCGTGCAGCCGGATATTCTGGTGTGCCGCAGCGAACGGCCGCTGGGTGCGGAGTTGAAAGAGAAAATTGCGTTGTTCTGCGACGTAGAGCCGCGCGCCGTGATCAGCGCTTCGGACGCAAGCACCATCTACGAAGTGCCGCTGATGTTTGCCGAGCAGGGCGTGGACGAGATCATTCTGCACCAGTTCCGCATGGAGAGCGCGCCGCGGGACCTGACCCGTTGGACCGAGATGCTCGACCGCATGCAGAACACGGTGGACGAGGTGAACATCGGGCTGGTGGGGAAGTACGTCGAATACGAAGACAGCTATAAGAGCTTGAAAGAGGCGCTGCTTCACGGGGGCCTGGCCAAGCGGTTGAAGGTGAATATCCACTGGATTGAAGCCGAGAACCTGACGTGGCCTGAGTGCACGGAGACGCTGAAGCAGTACGACGGCATCCTGGTGCCGGGCGGCTTCGGCAAGCGCGGCGTGGCGGGCATGTTGAACGCGATCCGGTATGCGCGCGAGAACAAGGTGCCGTACTTCGGCATCTGTCTGGGCATGCAGACAATGGTGATTGAATACGCGCGGAACGTATGCGGGATGCCGCAGGCGGACTCGACCGAATTTGAGCCTTCGACGCCGCACCGCGTGATCTTCAAGCTGCGCGAACTGACGGGCATTGATGAACTGGGCGGCACGATGCGGCTGGGCGCTTACCCCTGCCAACTGGCGCCGGGCAGCTTTGCGCGGGCGGCGTATGGGAAGGAGCTGGTGAGCGAGCGGCACCGGCATCGCTTCGAATTTAATCGCGATTTTGAGAAAGTCCTCACCGACGGCGGACTACAGTTAACCGGGCAAACCCCGGACGGTATCTACGTTGAAATCTGCGAAATCAAAGACCACCCCTGGTATCTCGGATGCCAGTTTCATCCCGAACTCAAATCGAAGCCGCTCGAACCCCATCCTTTGTTCACGGCCTTCGTCAGCGCTTCGTATGAAGAGCATCTCCGCCGGATCGGCCGAAGTGCGGAGCTGATGCATGCCCAATGAATCGTTGGACCTGATTGCCGGGCCATGCGTTATTGAAAGCGAAGAGCATCTGTTCTTTCTCGCTGAGAGCATTCAGGCGATTGCAGGGGATTTCGTCTTCAAAGCCTCGTTTGATAAAGCGAACCGGTCGAGCGTGCACTCTTACCGGGGGCCGGGTCTGGCGGAAGGCCTCCGGATGCTGGCGCAGGTAAAACAGCGGGGATTTCGGATTCTGACCGACATCCATGAACCAGCGCAGGTTGGACCGGCGGCGGAGGTTTGCGACATTTTGCAGATTCCCGCGTTCCTTTGCCGGCAGACGGATCTGCTCGTCGAGGCGGGCCGGTCCGGCCGCGTGATCAACATCAAGAAGGGCCAGTTCGTTTCGCCTTGGGACATTCGCTTGGCGGCGGACAAAGTGGCCTCGACGGGAAACAACAACATCATCCTGACGGAGCGCGGGACGACGTTTGGCTATAACAATCTGGTGGTCGATATGCGCAGCCTAGTTATCATGCGCAGCTTCGGCTGGCCGGTGGTTTTCGACGCGACGCATAGCGTGCAACTACCCGGCGCGGCGGGACACGGCAGCGGCGGGGAGCCGGAGTTCATTGAGCCGTTGGCGCGGGCGGCGGTGGGCGTTGGCGTGGACGGAATTTTCGTCGAGGTTCACGAGGATCCGGAGCGCGCGCTATCGGACGGCGCGAACGCGCTGCCGCTCGATCAGCTCGCCGGGTTCTGGCGGCGGCTGACCGAACTGGACTCGGTGACCCGGCGGCATCTGCGGCCGGTGGAAGCGCTGATTTAGTTCGGCAGTTCGCGGATCATCATGTTGCGGAACCGCTGTTTGCCGCCCGGTATCCAGCGGTTGCCCGCGTGGACCTGGACGGCGATCATGCCGCTGTTAGCGCCGCCGGGAAGATGGTTCGCCGTGTCGGTGAAATCGGTGATCAGGATGCCGTTCAGCCAAACGCGAATCCGAGGGACGTCGCCTTCGATGCGGGCGCGGAGATGGTTCCAATCGTTGCGGCGATACCACTCCTGCCAGTTGGGGATGTAGGTGGTGACGCCTTTCAGGCGCTCCCCGTAGATGCCGCCAATGGCGCCGCCGTCGAGATAGTCGAGCAGCACCTGATACGCTTCTCCCTTTTCGTTAGCGCGGAGGAAGAGGCCGCCGTCGCAGCCGTAGGTGGGGTTCACTTCGAGGCTGATTTCGAAGTTCTTGTAGGGCCGGTCCGTGAGGAGGATGCCGCCGTGGCCGGGCCGATCCTGCGTGCCGGTGAGGGCGCCGTCTTCCGCTTTCCAGGCCTGGGTCTTGCCGTGGTGGTTCACCTGGCTGATATGCCAGCCGGCGAGGTCCTTGCCGTTCCAGAGCGGCTTGAAGGCGGACGGGCCGGCGACGACATCGAACTGGTGGGAGACGGGTTGGGCCGTTTCCCTCTGCTTCTGGGCGAGTTCGGCGGTGATGGCGTCGATGGCTTCGGTCGCTTTGTCAAGGTTGGCGAGGCCGTCCTTGCTGAGCGGCACCTGAAGGCTGCGCCAGCGCGTGTTGTGGACGTTGGCGCGGCGGAGAGTGAGCGCGTGGACCTGCGCGGCCTGCGCCCACATGGGGGTGCGGAGCGTAGCGAGGTTGACACCGGCGGCCCATTCGTTGGCGGTGCGGGTGGCGACTTCCGAGTCATCGATGCGGAGGGTGTGCGGGCCGGCGGGGAGGCCCGTGATCGTCAGCGTCTGTTGATTGAAGCGGTCGATGAAGTCAGAGGACGCGACGGCGAGGGCCATGATGGGATCGGCCGTATCAATGGGGAAGGGAAGGGCGCGGTCGAGTTGGGTCCAGGAGAGTTTGGCGAGGTTGGTGATAGTGGTGTTGGTGGAAGCGGTGACCTTCTGGGCCTTCGCGTCGATGGTGACGGCGCTGACGACACTGGGTGCACCCCAGCCTTGTAGCAGGCCGCCAGCCATGATGAGGTGGCCCGCGGGGCCGGGGTGGACGCGGTCCGGGATGATCTTCTGTGCCTGCGCCGCGTCCGTGGCCTTGGCCTTGGCAAGCATGGCGGTGACGGGGCGGTTGAGATCGGCGAGGGTGAGCTGCTGCTCCTTGGCGAGTTGAGAGAGGAAGTCAGAGTAGCGCAGGAGGACGGCGTTGTAGCCGCCGGGGAAACGGGGCTCATAGGTGACGTCGTCGTAGGGCGAGGGCTGAATGGCGGTGATGCGGACGCCGGGGGCTTTGGCTTTCAGCTCCTTGACGATGTTGCGGAAGCCGTTCGTGTAGATATCGAAAATCTGCTGATCGAAGGCGCGGACGCGCCCGTCGTTCATGCCGAGCATAATGGAGACGACGGTGGGCTTGTAGGCGAAGACGTCGCGCTCCAGGCGTTCGGCAATGCCGCCGCCGGCGCCACCGGTGACCCGATCGCCTCCCCAGCCGGAGTGGGTGAAGGTGAACTTGCGGCCGGGGTAGCGAGTGACGGCGAAGGTCTCCGCGAAGGTCGTATAGAGACGTTGGTCCGTGATGGAGTCGCCGAAGAAGACGACGCGGTCACCGTCTTTGAGATGAAAATCCTGGGCGACGGCGGCCACGGTGAACAAGGAGAAGAAAAGGAGACGCACGGCGGTATCGTATCTCAAAGGGGGATGGGTCGGCGCTCACGGCTGGAGCGGTAAATGCCTTGGATGAGCGCCACGACGGTGCGGCCGTCTTCGGCGGGGGAGACGAAGGGGCGGCCTTGGTGGATGGCTTCGAGGAAGTCCTGGACTTGCAGGCGATGGTAGTGGGGGATGGGATCGGCGGGGGCGTCGTAGGTGGGTGCGTTTTCGCCGGGGATGGTCCAGAGGTCGTTGTAGGCGGGTTCGAGAACGGCGCCGGACATACCGGCGATGAACGTGGCGCCGCCGTCGGTTTGCGTGCCGACGGAGTAGCCGTTCTGGCCATGGACGTGGATTTTCGTGTGGATGCCGGGGTTCTGGGAAAGGCTGCAGACGATGTTGCCGAGGCCGCCGTTGGCAAAGCGAATGTTGGCGAGGGCGGTGTCTTCGACCTCGACGTAGGGATGGTTCAAGTTGCTCCATTCGCCGGACACTTCGCGTATAGGGCCCATCATCCACTGGAGAATGTCGAGGTGGTGCGGGGCTTGATTGATGAGCACGCCGCCGCCTTCGGAGGACCATTTGCCGCGCCATGGATCGGAGCGATAGTAGGCCTCGTCGCGCCAACTGAACATGGCGACGGTGCCGAGGATGGGCTGGCCAATCTTGCCGGCTTCGATAGCGGCCTTCATGGCGAGGACCGGCTCAAAGAAGCGGCGCTGGCTGACCACGCCGAGGCGGGCGCGGCCGCGGACCGCGGCTTCGAGCATGCGGTCACAGTCTTCCACCGTGGCGGCGAGTGGCTTTTCTACCAGTACGTGGACACCGCGTTCGAGCGCAGGGACGGCGGGCGCGGCGTGGAGCGGATGAGGGGTGCAGATGACGAGGGCGTCGACGGCGCCGAGCATGGATTCGACATCGGCGTAGGGCGTGGCGCCGTACTGCGCGGCGAAGGCGGCGGCGCGGGCGGGGTCGTGATCGCAGACTGCGGCGAAGGTGCTGAGTTGCGAAAGGGCCGCGGCGTGGAGATGGCCCACCTTGCCGCAGCCGACGAGGCCGGTGCGCATCTAGAGCGCCTCCGGAAAATACTGGGCGCTCATGCGGCGGAGGAACGCGAGGGAGGCAACCATTTCATCCATTCCGTTCATGCCGTCTTCGAGGCTGATCCAGCCGGTGTACTTGTGGGCGGCGAGGATGCGGAAGATCTCGTGATAGTCGTTGAGGCCCTGGCCGGTGACGCCGTGGCGGAGGCTGGGGGAATAGCCGAGGGTACCGTCCGCTTGGCGGAGATCTTCGAGGGAGGCACCAGG
>JBBQRA010000284.1:0-6798 GCA_038215275.1 Bryobacterales bacterium
CCGACGTGCCTCCACGATGCTGAAATAGCGGTGCTCCTTACCGTCCTTGGTTCGTCTGTGGCTACGTAAGTACATGCCAGATGGCAGCAGAATGCCAGAAAATCGGGGCCATTGATAGTGGGTAGGTCTGCACTCAGCCCGGCGAGCCATTTCGCCGTTGCAAACAAATGGGTTAGACCCCAAAACCGCCCACATTTTGCCGTTTCTAGGCTCGAACTGCGAAAGTCAGGCTAGAGACGGCGGGTCGCCGCTCCGCCGGAGTTACGGAAACAAGGCCGGATACTCCACGAAGCCATAGATGAGCAAGAGTGGTTTTCCGTTCAGCCGGCTGCGTCCTGCATCATTGCCTTCAGGACGGCTTCAACGTCCGCTGCTACCGGTGCGAGTTCGGGAACGCCGAAACTTTCCATTAAAACTGTGGGTAGCAAGGTGGCCAGGGTGTAGTGGCCCTCACTGCCGTAAACCGAAATTCGGCACGGTAGCGCCGTCGAAACCGCCGGATGGGCATCCAGCACCCGCTTGGCCTGAACCGGGTTACAGACATCGAAAATGTAGCAATCTGAACCCAACTCCACCGACTTCTTCCTCATCGTCTCCGCGAGATTGTGCACCGTTAAAATACCGAACTTGTGCGCCGCGGCGGACTCCTCCAGACGGCGTTGGATCTCCGCAAACGGAAGCGTGGAATCGAGGGTGTAGAGCATACGGAAAGCCTATCACTATGGCAACAGCCATGCGCCAGCCGCTCTCCAAGGGCTAACGGCCCCACCCAGTGTGCTAGCAGCCGTCCAGATCACCTTCGGCCCACTGAACCCGGCTTTGAAGGAAATATTTAAAGTCAGCGTTAAGCTATTGCCCGAGCGGTTCACCACCGAACCAAACGCATTGATCCTGCATTGGCTGTTCTCAGTGCTCCCCGAACCCGGCAGCGGAATCGCCTGCGCCTGCGCCCCGTTGCCATTGTCGGGAACCAGGAAAAGCTGGTTGGATGGCGCATGGAACGCGAAATAGCAACCCCCTGCACCGTCAAGCGCCGTATTCATCAGGCCCCACACGGTCTGCAGATTCGTCTGGTTCGACTGGTCGCGATAGGTGAAGCTCAGGACCGCATTGGTGGCCGTCCCCGCCGAAGGATTCGCCGTGCTGGAGTTGGGAAACGATGGCGTTGCGACCGGGATGTCGTAGACCCCTGCCGTGCGCCAGCCCGTGTTCAGTCCATCGGTCGTCCGTGCCGCTACGTAAAGCACTTTGCCACCCGTGAAGGCAGGCCTAAACTGCGTGTTGAGCGAGAGTGTAATCGAGTTGCCCGACGTCAATGCCGACGAAAAAGCCGCGTTGATCTGACATTGCGAGTTCGCCACAAAGCCGGACGTACCCACCCCCAGCTGCAATGGCGGAGACAACCCCGCGTCCGGCCCCGCGTCATTGACGAGATAGAGCATCCGCAGCGGTACTGAGTACGCCACGTAACAGGCCTGACCTCCATTCAGCGAGGAATTGATCAGCAAATTGATGACGCCCAGCCGGTCGAGACCGTCCGGATGCGACACCGAAAACGAGAAGTTCGAAGCCGTTCCCTGTCCGGCCAACGGGAAGCCGCCGTTGATTTGGGGAGACCCTCCGCGCACATCCAAGTTAATTGACGATCCACCCAGACTGGTGAAGCCCCCGATATTGACAGACAACGGAGCCAGCCCCGTCGACGGGCCCAGTACCAGATTGCAGGTCGCGACGCCGTCACCACCCGTCAGCGCTACCCCGTCCGGCCCAGCGCATTGCGCCGTGGGTCCGCTCCCGGGAGTATTGGCTGTGAAGGCGCGGAGCGAGACATTGGGTATGGCTTGCCCGGACTGCGGACCGGAGACGACAACCACCCGAACACGAATCGCGTCGGCGATGGTCCCGCCCGCCGCTCCCGTCAGCAGGTTACCCGCCGGCGCCAGTCGTTCCACCAGCGGCGGCGAGGCCGATCCGCCACCGAGTAGCTGGCCCAACACCGTTGTCAGCAGGAAGTTCACCGTCCGGCCGTTGGCCGACGCCGCAATGGTCTGCTGCGAGTACGAGTTCCCGGTCGGGACCCCGGTCGCGATAAATCCGATCGCCGTCCGGCCCTCCGCGTCTGTAGTGCCCGTGCAGGTGCTCCCGGAGCACGTGACTCCGGTTAACAACGTGCCGTCCGATGTCGACGTGTTAAACGTTCCTGAACCCGAGATGATCGAAAAGGTGACCGGTTGTCCCGTCAACGGTGCGCCGGCCGCGTTTCGCAGCACCACCGTCAACGACTCGCGAATCTGAAACTGCTCTTGCACAATTTGCCCTTGCCCACGGACGATTGTGAGCGTATCGGTGGAACCCGGCGCGGTCGCGGCGGTGGAAAGTCGATACGTGGCGGCCGGAGCCGAACCTGCTTGTGCCGTCACCTGGAAGGAAGTCAACGTCCCAGGCGTTTGCACCGTGGTTTGCGCAAAGCCCTCGTTATCGGTAAAGACCGTGGCCGCGCTGACCGGCGCCGAAGGAAGATTCGAGGAAAAATTGACGGCGGCATTGCTTAACGGCCGGCCATTCGCATCCGTTACCCGAGCAATCAATGGCAAAAAGGAAGTGCCCAAGGGCGTGGATTGCATCGTGTTGTACGCCAGTATAGCCGCCGAGGTGCCTGTCGCGGCTGCCGCCCGGAACAACAGCGGCCCCGGGTCGGACGGGGGCATTAACGCACCGCCAGCCGTGCCCGCGGGAGGCGAAACCAGATTGTCCAATCGAAAGAGCGTGTCGACGGTCAGGACGTAAAGATTGCGGGGCACCGGCGTCTCCAGCGACGATGCTATTCCCAGCACGCGGTCTGGAGTGCCGAGGTTGCCGAATTGAGGGAGTTTGACGTTCAGTGGTTCCACGGAGACTTCGTATAGCGTCCGTTGCTGGGCGGCGAAAGCGTAGACGCAATTGTTGCCGGCCACCACAAGCGAGGTCAGGGTCACTTGAAAAGTGGGAAGCGTCCCGGAAAGGGTGAACCCCGGCAAGGCAATCCGAAAGAGCGATGTACCCGTCACCGGCGTCTCGTTCACGGCCAAGGCCTGAAGCCCGTCCGGAGTGAACACGAGACGGCCCGGCCTGCCATTTACTGGAAGCTCCCTCCGAATGCTGAAACTGACGGGGTCGATTTCGTAGATCCGGTTCGGCGCGGTGACGTACAGCAGTCCATTCAGCCCCGTCGTGACTGAGTTCGCCGCCGAGAAGGCAAGCGGACTGGGCAGCATTGTGTTGGTCGTCAGGTTAATAGCCGTCAGCTGGCCCGGGGCAAGTACGAATGCCCGCGTGGAGTCTCTCGAAACCGCTATGTCGATTGAATTCGGCGTAGGAATCGTGGCGATCAGCGTATCGGCGGATGTCTCAAAGATCGAGAGCGCAGTCCCCAGGATCAGCAGGCGTTGGCCATTCGGCGTGAGCGCCGCGGCTTCTGCTTGAACCAGACTCTGATTCTTTAGCACGGTAAACGGGGGAGCCGCGCTTACCACCCGAAGGGTATTGCCCGCCGATCGGGCAATCGTGTAGAACTTATTACCACCGGGGTGGACAAAGAAGAAATTGGCGCCGCTCGGGGCGTCGAACGTAGGGTAGGGAAGAAACGGGTTGATCGTATACGGAGTAACGGAATTTGTCAGGCTGGAAGGGCCCGGAAGCAGAAAAAGTTGAGGTTGGGCCGTGGCGGAAAAAGCGCAAAAAACGGTGAGAAAAAGAAGACGCAAGGATAGCTCCGGAAGGTGGACGCGAGCGTGCCTTCACTCTACCAGATGCGACGAAGCCGACTCCTGTTTCTTCCCCGCTGTAAGTAGATGTTTGCAAACGAATTAACCCGGCGAAGGCTCGTTCGGGCCATGGGAACCAGGCCCGATCCTCTATAATGGCCCAAAGCTTGCTACCCCCTCCTCTCTCCATCGCCTGTGCGGCCGACGCGAACTATGCTCTCCCCCTCGCAGTGATGCTGCAATCCCTGGGAGCCAACCTCGCCTCCGGGCGAACCGCTGATGTCTATATCCTCTCCGACGGTCTCTCCCCAGCTCTGCAAATGCGCGTCCAAGCCTCTATCCCCCCAAATCTGACGCTCCACTGGATCCCCGCCGGCCCGCTCGACCCCGGTCTCCCTCTCTGGGGTCGCATGTCGCCCACCACCTACCAAAAGCTCCTCCTCGCCGATTGGCTCCCCCCGCACCTGAACCGCGTCCTCTGGCTCGACTGCGACATGCTCGTGCTCGCCGATGCCGGCGAACTCTGGGACTCACCGCCCTCTGCTCCGGACATTGCCCTCGCCGTCGCCGATGAACGCGTCCCGCTCATCTCCTCCCGCTTCGGTGTCGCCGCCTGGCGGGAACTCGGCCTCCCGGAGCACGCCCCCCACTTCAACGCCGGCCTCCTCCTCGTCAACCTCCCCGCCTGGCGCGCGCTCGATGTCCGCGGCCGCAGTCTTCACTATCTCCGCCGCTACCGCGATCGCGTCTATTTCTGGGATCAGGAGGCGCTAAATACCACCCTTTGTGGCCACTGGAAGCCCCTCCCTCATCGCTGGAATTGCCATCCGGCCCACGTTTCCCCAGATACCCCTCCGGCGATCCTGCACTTCTCTGGCAATCTAAAGCCATGGCAATTCGCCGGCAGAACCCCGCACCGCCGTCTCTATGGCCAATACTTAAGTCGCACCGCCTGGGCCGACCCCCTCCTCCCTCGCTCCTGGCGCAACGCCGTTCTGGAGCGCTATGAGGACTCCCGGCTGCGGCGATCGCTGCTAATCCCACTCGAACAGGCCGCCATGATTGCCCGCCGTTATCTCTCTCGCGCATGATCGGACTCTCATACCTCCTCGTCACCGACACCTACACCACCGTCCGCCCAGTCATCGATCGCCTCCGTCGCCAAACGATTCGGGCCTCCATCGAGATCGTCCTCGTTGCCCCTACCCGCGCCGCCATCGACGAACTCCTCGTCCACCAATCGGAATTTGGCGCTCTCGTCCTCCTTGAACATCCCATCGAGGACCTCGGCGCCGCCCGCGCCGTCGGCATCGCCGCCGCTTCGGCGCCCACGATCTTCATCGGCGAAACCCATTCCTACCCCCATCCCGATCTCGCTGCTCTCCTGCTCGCTGCCCGCGCCCGCGGTTTCGCCTGCGCCGCTCCCGGCATGGGCAACGCCAACCCCCGCACCGCCCGCAGTTGGGCCGGTTTTCTCTTCGACTACGGCCGCTGGTCCGCCACCCTTCCCGCTGGCGAAATCCCCCATTTCCCCATCTACAACGCCGCCTTCGACCGCTCCGCCCTCCTCGCTCTCGGCGACCGGCTCGCTACCTCCCTCTCCCACGGCGACGAACTCCAACTTCGCCTCGAAGCCGCCGGTCATCGCACCTGCTTTGAACCCGCCGCCCGCCTCGACCATGTCAACGTCGCGCCACCCGGCCATTGGGTGTATGAACGCTTTCTCTCCGGCCTCCTCATCGCCCACCATCGCTCCCGCCCCTGGGCCCTCCCCCGCCGCTGGTTCTACGCCCTCTGCTCTCCCGCCATCCCGTTTGTCCTGATTCTCCGGGTCATCCCTGGCACACGCGCCGCCCTCCGCCAACAATCGGTTCCCGCGGGCACCCTCCCTCTCATCGCACTCGGCTTCTTCATCAAGGGCTTTGGCGAATTCCTGGGCTACCTCGGCTGGCCCGCTCAACGCGCCGAAGCCAGCATGCAGGAATACGAAGTGCACAAGCTCGCCTATGCCGGACCGGGGAAGGAAAAAATATGACCCCGCAACTCTCGGTAGTCCTCGCTACCGATACCGCCGAAACCATTCGCCCGGTCCTCGACCGCCTAATGCGGCAAAGCCTCCGCCACGCGCTTGAAATCGTCCTCGTCAGCCCCTGTCCGCTCCCCGAGGTCCCTGGCTTTGCCGCCTTTCGCCACGTGCCGCAGCTCGTCGACGATCTGGCCGATGCGCGTGCCGCCGGCGTCCGCGCCGCCTCCGCTCCACTGGTCTTCATCGGCGAGACCCATTCGTTCCCCCATCCGGACTTCGCCGCACTCACCATCGCTGCATTCGCCGATCCGCAATGGTTCGTCGTCGTTCCCGCCATTCGCAATGCCAACCCGTCCGGCATACTCAGCTGGGCTGGATTTCTCTGTGACTACGGCGCCTGGGCGGAGGAACTCCCCACCGGTCCTCTCAACCAGGTCCCCGTTTATAACGCCACCTTCCGAACCCAGCTGCTCCTCGATCTCGGCGGCCACCTCCCCGTGGCTCTCGATCAAGGCGACCACCTGCTTTCGGCCCTCCGCGCCTCGGGCAAGCAGGCTCTCTTCCTACCCGCCACCCGCGTCGATCACGTCAACACCACCCAACTCCTGCACTGGGTCCGCAACCGTTTTCTCGGTGGTCTATTGATCGCCTCCAATCGCTCCTGCGCTTGGCCCCGGTCCCGGCGGCTCCTCTATGCGGCCGGCGCCTTTCTCATTCCCGCTGTCCTTTACCCCCGGCTCCGGTCCGGCCTGAAAGCCCGGACCGAGCGCGGCCCGGCCGGAACGTTTGCCGGCCTCCTCCTCAGCCTTGTCCTCCGCGGCGCCGGCGAAACCCTGGGCTACGCGGGCCTACTCACCCGTCACGCCAGATCCGGAATGCTCGACATCGAACTGCACAAGATGAAATACGCCCAAACCACGAGGACCCGTTGACGCTGCGCTTCGGCGTTCTCGGCTGCGGCCTCATCGCCTACTGGACCCACCTCCGCCTCATCCCCCGCCTCCGCCACGCCCGTCTCGCCGCCGCCGC
>JBBQRA010000285.1:0-6679 GCA_038215275.1 Bryobacterales bacterium
ATGATACGGGTCGCTGGGCGCGGCTATGAAGTCGAAATGCTCATAGAACGCTTTGGCCTCATCGTCTTTCGCGTGAACGCCGAAGGCGCGGATACCCGCGATGTCGGCAGCTTGCGTAGTGCGCATCATGGCATCCTTCAAAAGCCCTGCGCCAAGACCTTTGCCCTGCCACGAGACGGCGACAGCCATTCGGGCCAGCAGCATGATGGGGACAGCGTGCCGCGCCAATCCCTTTTTCAGACGCTCAGGAGCATCCTCGTACTCGACCTGACCAACGACGAGCGTGTAGTAGCCGATCACGTCCGCTTCGCTCACGGCGACGTATGTTTGCGAAGCGCCAGCAAGCTGGTTCTGAACGGCATAGCGCATCAGAAAACGATTGAGGGCTTCACGACCGCAATCGAAAGCCTCGACGGCGTGGATGCGCTGGAGTTTTTCGATGCGGAGGGGCGGAGTCATTCACGCCCGCCGCGCTCGAAGATGCTGGGCTCCTGGAGAAGCTTGGCGAGGCGCGGTGCGGGCGGCAGAGGGGCATCGAGCGCGCTCTGGAACGCCTCCCATTGCTCGGCGCTCAGCCCGAATTTCTGGCGGTCCGGCAATGTCTCTTCGGCGCGGGCCAGAGCACTTTCAAGAACAAACTCGCTAACGGAGCGCCGCGCATGCGCGGCGGCGATTTGCAGAGCCCGCTTGGCCGATGGGGTCAAACGAAGATCGAGCTTTTCGTTTCTGGTTTCGATGGTTGGCATGAGCGTCTCCTTGTCGGTAGCTCCACTCTATCACGACCGCCAGACATTGTCATGACATTCATGTACGCATTGCGGCGCGGGACCCTCATCGCCCCCATCGTCAAACGAATCGCCAACTGTTAGGAATTTGGCGGCCTGAGTCCCCGCCATCACGGGGAGTCTTGGGACGCCCAAGATGGCTCCTCAGCCGGTCCGGGGGTTCTCGTCAAGCAACTCCTTCACGAAACGAGTTACCTGCGCATGGCGTGAGCATATTCGATCAGCCGTCGGATCTGAGCAGCGGTGTGCCGAGACTATGAAACGGATGCATTGAAGCGGTATATTCCCCCTCCGATCTGGGTGAATTGGAACCCGAAGAGCGCGTTGCGCCAGCCCTTGCAAGGAAGGCGGAGGGAACTGCTGTCGCTCGAGATTCGGCGGTGGAAAGCTGCGACCGTAGCTGCCCACCGGCTTGGCGTACCCATGCTTGCGGGCACGGACTGTGGAGCGAACAATAATCACATGATTCCTGGCTGGTCGATGCACGAAGAGCTGGAGGAACTCGTCACCATCGGGCTTACGTCCATCGACGTACTTCGCATGGCGACTCTGAATTCAGCAGAGTGGAGGAACCGCAGTGCATTCGAAGGCGTGTCGATCGTGGGAAATTGGCCGACCTCGTCCTGTTGAGGGACGATCCGCTGCAGGACATTCGTAACACCCGCTCGATTGAAGCGGTGTTTGCGGCTGGCAAATATCACGCTCGGCCAGACTTGGACGCGATGCTACAGCGGGCTGAGGCGAACGCCAGACAAACCCCGCACTGAAGTCGTCCCTTGAAGTCCGGTGATCGGAGATTTTTCGGTCCGCACCAGCCCCGCGTAGGACGGCCCATCCCCGTCTCTCATTTGGTTTACGTGGCGAAGCCGACCGCACGAACGGATTGCGACGAGCGTCAGCTCCCCTACACATGCGCCTGAGCCCGGGGAGCGCTCAGCGCACTGCACGGGAACCGAACACGCGCGTCACTCAACCCGCGGCGCTGCTCTTAGCGACGGCGTGTGCCTGCAGTCCGCGTCTCTCAGTTGCAGCGGTCAACTGAACCCCGGCCCCTCCTACAAAACACTCCGGCGGCCCTTGAGAACGAGGCCGCTCGTTTTCCGGTACCCCGGAACGCCGAAGCCAACAAAATAAAGGAGAACGAGTATGGGCCCCAACCAGCTCATCATCGTCGCCTCTTCAAGTCGCCCCCAGCGGCAGCCCGGGGCGTCGAGCCCCGGCCCACCGCCCTCAAAATCCCCTTTTCCACGCCCAACAAAATCGACGTTCACAACCAATCCGCCCAAACCCAAAAATACCCGCCAAACCCATCATTTAAAACCAAATAAACCCTAAAATTTCCCCCTTTTCTCACCCCTCGCGCGGCGGAATCCCCCTTCCCGTCCCCCAAAATCACCCATGAGAGCAATCGCATGGAACCCAACGAAATTCAACCTCAGAAAAATTCGCGCGCCAAACAAGCGCAACTCAACGGAGCAAAGTCCAAAGGCCCCGTCACGCCAGCCGGCAAGGCCCGTTCGCGCCAAGCCCGGCTCATTCACGGCCGCTACGCCCGCAGCGAGTCCAAAGGAGCCAGTTTCCTCCTCTACAACGAAAATCCCGAAGAATTCGCCCTCTTTCGCCAGGGCTGGCTCGCCCGGTTCCAACCGCAGACCATCGCCGAACAGGAGTACGCCGATACCTTCATCGCCAACGAATGGCGCCTCATCCGTTCCCAAGCCGCCGATACCGCTCTCCTGAATAACGAAATCCGGGCCAACAAAGCTACTGTCGACGCCGAAATCCAACGCCTGCCGCCAGCGGAACGCGAACAGGCCCGTCTCGGGCACGCCGTCGCGGCTCTCTATACCAAGTCCGGAGCCGCCGAAGCGCTCGATCGCAAAATCAGCCAGCTCCATCGGGCTCGGCTATCCACGCTGCAAGCCTATGCCATCCTCCAGGATCGGTTCCCCCTTCCAGAAGCAAGAACCCAGGAAGTCACTCATTCCAAACCGTTTCTATGTTCGGATCATTCAAAAACGGCTCCCGCGGGAACCCAGAAGATCCCGGCATAACCCAAAAGTGAGGCCAATCGCATGTCCATCTGGAGCTATCTCGAACTCGCGGCTGAACCAGCCGATGCCATTTTCCGCGCCCTGGTCCGTCCCGCAGCCGTCGGACCCGTCGTCTCAGCCGATCCAGCCGATCTGGCCCGCCAACTCGTCCGCTTCACGCTCGACCCGATCCAACTGGAAATTCTCCGCTCACCAGCGCAATTCATCGCTCTGTGTTGCCACCGGCAATGGGGCAAAACCCAATGCGCCGCCTTAAAAGTGGCCCATCTAGCGCTCCATCGGCCAGGCGCCGAAATCATCCTGGTGGCTCCGTCGCTGCGCCAGTCCGGGGCGCTGTTCCGGGCCATCTACCAGTTCTTCAGCGCACTCGAAATTCCCGTTCAGCGCGACGGACTCAATCGCTTCTCCATGGTCCTGCCCAATGGGTCCCACATCGTGGCCATTCCCAATACCAGTGACACAATTCGCGGGTTCTCGAATGTCCACTTGTTCATCATCGATGAAGCAGCATTCATCAAGGACGAAACCTATCGCGCCGTGTTCCCGTTCATCGCCGCGTCCAACGGAAACATGCTCTTGCTCAGCACCCCGCATGGCCAAACCGGATTCTTCTATCGTGCCGTCAACGAGCCGAAAAATGGCTTCGTCTCCTATCAAGTCCGGGCTTCAGAGTCACAGCGCCTCAGTCCAAAGTTCCTCGCCATGGCCAAACTCGAACTCGGCGACGCCTACGCTCAGGAGTTCGAATGCGACTTCACCATGGGCGCCGAACAAATCTTCGATCGCGCACTCATCGATCAGGCGCTCGATCCCATCATCAAGGCCTTCAAATAAAAGATGACACGTCCCAAAATTCCCGATCTCACACAGCGGTACTTCCTCGGACTCGATCTCGGCAAGCGCGTCGATCGGTCCGCGCTCGCCGTCCTCGAACTCCAATGGGAAGGCGACCGCTTTGACTACGCCTGGCACGTTCCCATCCGCAATCCCGTAGTCCGGCTCATCCGCGCCGACCGGTTTCCCCTCGGTCTGCCCTACTCCCAAATTCCCGGAATTCTGTCCACTGTGCTGCACAAACTGGAACGGATGCCCGTCCTCCCCGGTAACGCCAGCCAAGCGTTTCGAAAGGACCTCGCCGTCGACGCCGCCAATGCCGGCAGCTTTCTGCTTGAGATTCTGCAGCAGCAGAGGTTGCCCGCCACCCTGGTCCCGGTCTCCATCACCGGCGGCGAACGCGAAAACCAAATCCACGGCGGCGTCTGGTCCGTCCCGCGGCCCATCCTGTTCTCAAACCTTCGGATTCTTCTCGAAGCCGGGAATCTCCGCATCGCACACGACTTGCCAGGCTACCGGACCCTCATCGAAGAACTGCTCACCGCGAAAGCATCCGGCCCCCAGCGGGAGCACGACGACGTGGCCATTGCCGTCGCGCTGGCCGCTTGGCGCGCCGCGCGCGAAATTCCGGCGCTGCGCCATCCGCATCCCGAGCGCGTTATACGATTTAGGGGAGAAGATATCGAATGTTGCTCCTAGCCGCTGCCCTCATCATCGACGCGCATGTCGCCGTACCCATGCGCGACGGCGTCACTCTATACGCGGACGTCTACCGTCCCGCGGAATCCGGAAAATATCCCACGCTTGTCATCCGAACGCCCTACGGCGTTCAGCGCGACGGCGTCCATGCCGATGTCTTTCGCTTCGCCAATCACGGCTACGCCGTCGTCGTCCAGGACGTCCGCGGTCGCTTCGAGTCCGAAGGCAAATGGGTCCCCTTCCGCGATGAAGCCCAGGACGGCTACGACACCATCGAATGGGCCGCCAAACAACCTTGGTCCACGGGAAAGGTCGGCTCCCAGGGAGGTAGCTACCTCGGCAACAACCAATGGCTCGCCGGGGCGCTCGCCCCGCCGCATCTCGTCACCATGTTTCCCAAGGTGGCCTCCACCAGCATCTATCACAACTGGGCCTACTTCGGCGGCGTGTTCCGCCTGTCGTTCAACTATGGCTGGGGCGTCGTCCGCATGCCCTATCGCATCATGCAGCCCCAGTACTGGCACACCGAATCCTACGCCCCGCCCGAGCTCAACTACAGCAAACTGCTTCTGAACCCGCCCGATCGCGGCATCCAGCACTATCGCGACTGGCTCGCCCACGACAAGTACGACGACTACTGGCGCCCCTTCTCCGTCGAAGACCGCTTCGACAAAATCAAAGTTCCCACCCATACCCAGGGCGGCTGGTTCGACATCTTTCTCGCCGGAACCATTAACGGTTACACCGGCCTCCGCAAGCAAGGCATCAAGGCTAAGATGATCGTCGGCCCCTGGGGCCACGGGCCCAGCCGTTCCTTCGGCGACCTCGATTTCGGACCCACCGCGGACCGCAAGCTCAACGAAATCGAACTCCGGTGGTTCGACCACTACCTCAAAGGCGCCGGGAACGGCGTCGACCGCGAACCGCCCGTCGAAATCTTCTACATGGGCGCCAACAAGTGGAAGAACGAAGCCGACTGGCCCCTGCCCAATACGAAGTACACCAACTTCTACCTCGCCGCCAACAAGTCCCTCGTGGCCGGCAAGCCCGCCGCCGGTAGTGACGCCTACAACTACGACCCCAACAATCCCGTCCCGACCCTGGGCGGCAATAACTGCTGCGGCAGCCCGACCATCGCTGGGCCCAAAGACCAGCGGCCCATCGAAAGCCGCCCCGACGTCCTCAGCTACACCGGCGCGCCACTCGCTGCGCCGCTGGCCATCGCCGGCCCGGTCAAAATGAATCTCACCGTCGCCACCACCGCCCCCGACATGCACTGGATGGTCAAGCTAATCGACGTCCATCCCGACGGCAAGGCTTACAACATCGCCGAAGGCATGCTCCGCTGCGTCGCCCGCGAATGCGAGGTCGACATGGTCGGCACCGCGAACGTCTTCCTGAGTGGGCACAGCATCCGCGTGGACATCACCTCCAGCAACTTCCCGCAATTCGCCCTGGCCCCCCACGCAGGCAAAAACACCGTCTTCTACGGCTCCCACATTGTGCTGCCTGTGGTTCCGTTACCCTAGGAGTCACCCATGCGCAGGATTCTCATTCCCCTCCTTCTGGCTGGCTCCCTGTGGGCCGACAACGAAATCGAGGCCTTCGGTAAAAAGTGGTCCGTGCCCATCGCCGACGATTGGGAGTACGTCGACAACGTCTTGACCCTAAAGGTCGCCAGGCCCCAAACCGCGCCGCGCCGCCCCAAACAGTTCGCCCTGCTCGAAGAGGGCCCCTTCGATCAGGTCACCGTCGAAGTCGAAGCCCGCCGCCTGCAAGGCTCGCTCATCATCGTCTACGCCTACCGCGACGACGCCCACTTCAACTACGCGCATCTCTCCGTCGATGCCCCCGCCAAACAACCCGTTCACAACGGCATCTTCCATGTCTACGGAGGAGACCGCGTCCGCATCAGCCCCGAAGAAGGCCCCGGCGGCCTTCCCGATACCAACTGGCACAAAGTAAAGCTCGTCTGGTCCGGTCAAACCGGCGAGGTCACCGTCACTGTCGACGGCCAAACCACCGGCGCGCTGCGCGGCATCGACCTCAGCCTCAAGTCCGGAAAGATCGGCCTAGGCTCCTTCTTCGAGACCGCCCAGTTCCGCAACCTGAAAGTGATTCACGGGTCCTGATCCGTGGCCTAGCCCGGGGTTGGTCCGTATCGCCCCGCTGATAAACTTCTTCGCCCGGTAGACCGCCTCCGGCAGTTCGAGCCCGTGCGCCAACAGCGCCGTAATCGCCGCCGAGTACGTGCAGCCCGTCCCGTGCGTATGGGGCGTATCAAACCGCTCGCCCGTGTACCACCGC
>JBBQRA010000286.1:0-6657 GCA_038215275.1 Bryobacterales bacterium
CGATCCGTTGGTGCTCGTGATGGTAATCGCCGTGCCATCGTTGGTGGCGACCAGTCCCGCCGCGGCCGTTTGCGCATTGCTCGCAAAAGCGGCATTCAAAGACGTCGTCGCACCGCCAATCGTCGCCGTCGCCGGAGTCACAAAGAGCGCCGCTTTTGCCGCGCCGCCGATGGAGAACTCCAATGTTTCCGACGCGGCCGCGAACGTTCCCGCCGCGCCCGTGATCGATTCGTAGTCGAAGGTTCCGCCCGCCCCGGTCGATCCTTGATAGGAGCCTAAGCCAAAACGGTCATTCACGTCGCCAGACGTCAGCACTTCAAACTTCTCGCCACGCGCGCTCCCGAGAATCATCGGGCTTCCGGGCGAAGCGGTCAGCACGGTGATTCCAGCCGCTTCCAGTGAGGCATTGCCGCTCACCTCCGTGCGCAGGCTTGCGAGCGCCTGATCGATGGTCGTCCCCGCCGCCATCGTGAGAGCCATATCAACCGGGCTCGTGAGATTGGCTCCCTGAAAGCGGAACGTTACAGTCCCGGCGCCAGTCGCTCCAAAGGTCGTCCCCGCGGAAGCCGTGTTCCCGGTCGTCATGAACAAATTGCCCAAAGTCCGCCCCGTTGGATTCGAACTGGAGGTAACGTTACCCAACAGCGCGTTCGCCAACCGGTCGCCGGCCGCAACCTGAAATGCTGCGGAGGCCGAGGTGAAGCCGATGGACTTCTTGCCCGTCGAGTCCGTGACCACCGCGGCTTGGATACCCGCGTTTTGAAACGCCGTAGCCTGTTGGGACGAAGCCTTGCCCGCCAATTCAATCGCGGCGTTGATGTTTCCGGCCAAATTGTCAACGTTCGACACTCCGGACAGGCTGACAGCAACCTTGATCCTCTCGCCGTCGCTGAATCCGGGGCCCTTAAAGTAGAAGTCTGTGAAGCCGCCAGCTCCCGCCGATGCGATGTTTACTGCATTTTTCACGATCGCCTGCACACTCGTGGCTGCTGAACCTGTCCCGATGTCCACTGTGCTGACACCCTGAGCCCGGGCTCCCCTCAATCCCAAACTCTTTGCGTCCACCGTGGAGGTCGACAAGTCCACGTCGACCGAGCCGTTCGTCGTCGTCGAGATGCCATTCGCAGCCCGGCCGCCACCAATGAAAACCGAGAGCGACTGAGCAAATGCGCCGCCCGTCGTCAGGCCCACCGCTTGGGCCTGGCGGTCGATCTCACCGATTACGGACGAGAACTCTGTATTCAATACTTTCCGATCGCCAGTGAAGGTGCCGGAGGCTGACTGCGTCGCCAGACTCCGCGCCCGATCGAGCAGCTTGCTGATGTTGTTCATTCCGCCGTCAAGCGTCTGCAGTGCGCTCAAGCCGTCGTTGGCGTTCCGCACACCTTGTGCCAGTACAGCCTGGTCACTGCGAAGACCGTTGGCAATCGCTAATCCAGCCGCATCATCGCCGCTGGCGATGATGCGTAACCCGGACGTTACGCGATTGATCGCCTTTCCCTGCGACTCCGACGTCTGGCGCAGATATTCCCTCGAAAGCAAAGACGCGACGTTGGTGTTGACACGAAATGACATGTTTCTCTGCTTGAAACGGGAGGGACTTGCAAAACTCGGTGCAAAACCTAATGACAGCCATGGTAGGCGGGGGCGCTAACCCGATCTTGTGGCGGTTTAGGTCCTCTCCGGGTCAATTCGAGGCGGATCGGGGGAGTTCCACAGGGCGCGCCGAGTTTTGCAAGAGGCTCACGGGTGGCCGGGACTCGTGGCCCGGTTGCCGCAATTCACCAACCCTCTGAGCCGATCGGAAAGATTGAAAGAATTCTTACTGAATTGTGCGGGACCCAGACCGGAATGGTTGGGTTGGGAGCGTCCGCCGCGGTGGGCGCTCCCAAGCATCACCACTATGACCGGAGCAACGAAAGTACCTGTTCGGGGGCCGAGTTTGCTTGTGCCAAGGCCGAAATGCCAGCCTGCAGGAGAATCTGAGCCTTGGTCAGGTTGGCCGCCTCTTCGGCCAGATCCGCATCGCGGATTCGCGATTCCGCTGCTGCCAAATTAGTCAACTGGCTGGCCGCGAGATTGACCGCAAAGGTGAATTGGTTTTGTCCGCGGCCAACCACCGCCTGCGCCTGGCCGAGTGACGTCACCGCGTCAGCCAACGCCGAAACCGCGGCCTGAGCGCTCTCTTGCGTACTGATGTCGGCCGTTGCACCCGTGCCCGTTGTGGCGGAGGAGATGACCGTTCCTTGAGAGCCTAAGCCGCTCCCTCCCCCGTTCGTGCCAACCGTCACCTTGAACGAGTTGAGCGTGCTGACAAACTGGATGCCCTCCGGGCCGCCAGCCGAGGCCTTCGCCTTCACCGCGAATACCTTCTGTAGCGTCGGGTTGTTCGACTGGTGCAATGCGGTGTTGATGGCGCTGACCGCCTCGTCCACCGTACCCGCGTTCCGAATCGAGTCGTTCCGCAAAACAACCGCCAACGATTGCTCGGCATTGCCATTCTCGGCGGCCGTCAGCGTGATCGTCTGGTCGTCGCCACCACTGCGAATCCCGGTGAACGGAATCAGCGCCGTTTGCTGTGTGCCGCCAGAAACAAATTGATTGACCGTTGTATTGCCAGCCTGCGCCTCGGCCGCGTCGGCCACGCCGGTTGCACCCGCGGCGTTGAAGCCGAAAACGTTGGCCGCGCCAACCGTCGCAACGCGGAAACGGGTATCACTACTGCTCGTAATCGTGACATTGGTGCCATCGTTAGTGGCTACCAAACCAGCGGCCGCCAGAGCCGTGTTGCCGGCAAACGCAGCATTCAGGGCTTGGGTTGCTCCGGCGATGGTGGCAGCCGTCGGCGTGATTGCCAACGAAATTGTCGAACCGCCGCCTAGGGAGAATTCAAGCGTCTGCGGGGCCGCAGCGAAGGTGCCACCGGAACCAGTCACGGCGGTATAGTCGAACGAACCGCTCGCGCCGCCCGAGGCCCGGAAGCTGCCCAGGCCAAGCCGGTTGTTTAAGTCGCCGGAACTCTGTACTTCAAATCTCTCGCCGCGCGAATTACTAAACACCAGCGCGGAGCCGGGCGAGGTGGTAACCGTGTCGATTCCTGCCGCCTGCAAGGAGGCGTTGGCCGCTACGGCCGTCGAAAGAGAGTTTAACGCCTGATCGATCGTCGTGCCGGCCGCGACGGTCAAGTCGATGTCCACTGGCGCAGCGAGACCGGCGCCTTGGAAGCGCACGGTGACGGTCCCAGCGCCAGTAGCGCCGAACGTGGTCGCCGGGGCAGCGGCCGTCGAGCCACCGGTCACTGTGTTGATCAGCGATGTCCCAGTCGGATTAGACGACGAGGTGACATTCCCCAAAAGCGCGTTCGCCGTCTGGTCTCCCGCCGCAACCTGAAACGCCGAGTTCGCCGAGGCAAAAGCCAGCGAACGCTTTCCGTCCGGAGAGGTGATCACCGAGGCGCGCACATTGGCGTTTTGGAAGGCGGTCGCCGCAGGGCTGACCACCTGGCCGGCGCTTCCAATGGCTGCGTTGATGGCTCCCACCAGGTTGTCGACGTTGGTGACACCGGAAAGGTTGACGGACACTTTTACCCGGTCGGCATCGCCGAACCCAGGTCCACGGAAATAGAAATCGGTAAAGCCAGCAGCGTTCAGAGAGGCGAGATTCGTCGGGTCGTTGATGATCGCCGACACGCTCGTGGCGGCCGACCCAGTGCCGACATCAACCGTCGGCACGCCCTGCGCCTGCGAACCCTTAAGCCCGAGACTCTTGGCGTCCACCGTGGAGTTCGACAGGTCGACGTTCGAGGCGCCATTTTGGATGGCGTTGATCCCGTTCGAACTCTTGCCGCCTCCGACAAACACGGAGAGAGCGCGTGCGAACTCGCCGCCGGTGTTGAGGCCGATCGACTGCGCTTGACGATCGATTTCGCCGATCACGCTCGAAAACTCTGTATTCAGCACCTCGCGGCTTCCCGTAAAGGTGCCGGAGGCGGACTGCGTGGCCAGGGTGCGCGCACGGTCCAGCAGTTTGCTGATGTTGTTAATACCGCCGTCAATCGTCTGCAGGGTGCTCAAGCCATCGTTGGCGTTACGGATACCCTGTTGCAGGACGGCTTGGTCGCTGCGGAAGCTGTTGGCGATCGACAGGCCGGCGGCGTCGTCGCCGCTCGAGAGAATCCGCAGCCCGGACGTGACTCGCCCAATGGCTTTGGCCTGCTGTTCGGTAGTCGTCCGCAGGTACTCTCGCGACTGCAGAGACGCAATATTCGTATTGATGCGAAAAGACATGTTTCACTCCTTGAAACAGCTCTGGCGGACGCCAGAGGATGGGGGATTCGGGAATCCTTTCCCGGGAACGCAGTCCGCCCTATGCCGCGGCGGGCTGCCTCTCATTCGATGATTCGTTGGGGGTTTTCCGAAGGCGCTCTAGGAATTGCGCTTCGGCTCAAGGGCGGACGGGTGGGATACTTCGGGGGCTACGGGCGTTAACGGATCCGGCAATTCCAGGCCGGTTTCGGTGACCCGGTACTGCTCGGCCAACGTATTCAATTTGTCGTCTACCGCCGGCGAACCGGAGGCAACACGATTTTGCTCGCGGGTTAGGATGATCTCTTTCCGCAGCACCGAAACGCTTTTCGGCGCCCGGATTCCCAGTTTGACCTGGGTCGGCGACGTCTCCAGGATTTCAATCTCGACTTCATCACCAACCGTGATGGACTCACCCCGCCTGCGCCGGATAATCAGCACTCCGTCTCTCCTGTTGCCGTCTTGGCTGTCGCCGCGCTCGGAGCAGACTCCGTCCGGTTCGTTTTCAGCGGGTGTACCGCCGAATACCTGCTATCTTCCCGAATGGCCTGGATCCCGCGCATCGTCTCCCGAGAGAGTACCACTGGACCCAGCAGGTTCGCCGTCGGCGCCGAATCTTGCGGCATGCAAACGATTGCCAGACAGGCCAGACTCTCCTCCATCTGCGCCAATCCTAGCACCCGCAGGTCCTCTCTCGCCAGATCCAGCTCGTATTCCGGCTCCACCGCCTTAGCAGGCAAGGTGATGAAGCAGACCCCCGGGTCATCCACGCTCTGCAGAAACGTGATCGGCCGGAGACCGGGTCGCTCCACGCAGACGAAATGATGCGCCTGCTCGAATCCGGGTATCCCTTCCGGAAACTCGAAGATCGCATCGTCGCTGTATTGAAGCGTTCCAAATTGCTGAGTGTCTATCGTCGCCATAGTCTTTCAAAAGGCCCGATCCTAGATCGCGTCGGATTCCAGCCGACCGATTTCTTGGCCCTGCCAGTCTATCGTCGTGCCACTCGGCAGACTTCACGAAAATGTGAAGAAAAAGCGAACGTTTCGACCTCAGATTATCCCGACCACTACCGCCGCGTCATCTCGCCTTGAAACAGCAACGCCCGGTCCGCCTCGACCCGATAGCGTTCTATCTCCCGCTCTCGCTGCGACGAATCCCAATCCAGCGCTATCGCCATATCCTCCGCTACCGCTTCGGCCTCTCCTCGTCCCTGGTCCGCGGCAAACGCCGCCGGCCTTCGGCGCAACAAATAGTCGGCTACATGCCAGCAGTGCTCGTTTTCTACGGCCCACCGCACCCCCTCCGCCCGGTCGGCCGGTCCCTCCCTCAGCGCTCCCGGCAGCAATTCCTGATGGGTCCGGCAAGGCCGCTGGTGCTTCAGCTGCTCGCACAAAGTGTCCACCGCCTCCTCGGCAATGGCTCGATATCCGGTGATCTTTCCCCCCAGCACGGAGATCATCCCCGGCTGGGTTTCGGCGATCTTGTGCATGCGGGAAACGGAAGAGGCGGAGCCTTCCTGCTTCACCAGAGCGCGCACCCCGGCGTTCGAAGAATACACGGCCAACTCCCGGACGCGCGGGAAAAACGGCTCGACCGATTTGAGCAGGTACTCCACGTCGTCGCCATCGGCTCGTACGGTGCTGGGGTCTTCCGTAAAGTCGGTGTCCGTAGTGCCAATCCAACATTGACCCAGGAGCGGAATAACGAAGAAAAGCCGGCCGTCGAGAGGGGAAAACAACACGCTAGCCTTCAGATTCATCCGTTCACAAGTGATATGAATGCCCTTCGTCGTCCGGATGCGCGGAGCATGGGAATCGCCGGTCTGGTGAGCGACCCGGTCAAACCAGGCACCCGTAGCGTTGACGAAAACCTTCGCCCGCAACTCACCGGTTTCGCCGCTCTCGACGCATCGCACCCGCACGGCCTTCACGCGCCCGCTTTCCTGCACCGCTCCCACCACCTCGGTGTAGGAACGAACCATGGCTCCATGCCGCTCCGCGTCGATGATGTTTTCAAGGCACAGCCGCTCCGGCATCGACACCTGCGCGTCGTAGTAAGCCGCCGCACCCTGCAATCCCTCAGCCCGCAGAGAGGGCTCCTCCGCCAGCGTCTCTTCCCGGGAAAGCATTCGATGATTGGGCAGGCTCTTGTCGTAACTCAGCAAGTCGTAGAGCGCCATGCCCACCTGCATCTTGGTCCGGAACCAAAGCGACGCTCCGTAGAACGGAATCAGAAACTCGAGCGGTTTCACCAGATGGGGCGCAATTCGCAGCAGAATCTCCCGTTCGCGCAGATCCATACGCACCAGCCCGAAATCATACATCTCGAGATACCGCAGCCCGCCGTGAAT
>JBBQRA010000287.1:0-6630 GCA_038215275.1 Bryobacterales bacterium
CAAAGTCTTCCACAGCACATACGACAGAAAGCAGACCAGAATATGCGCCTCCACGCGCTCGCGCTTCTGATGCCAAACCGGCCGGAGCTGTAAGTCCGACTTCTGAATCCGAAACGCCGCCTCGGCTTCCGTAAGCTGAATGTAGGCTCGCCATATCTCCTCAGGCGTCCAGTCCGTAACATTGATTCGCAGCAGATAGCAGCCCTCACTCAGCCGTGACCATTGCCGCCAAGCGTCCCGCTTGGTCCACGTGAAAGCCACATAACCGTCACCCCGGTCCGCCACACCCGCCTCAAACAATCCAGCCGCCCGCGTGTTGCGCCCCAGCAGTAGGTTTTGCTGATGGGCTTCCACGACGCCGGCTTTGATGTCGATGCGGCCAGCGGCATCCATTTCGTCGAGATAGCTGACGGCGCGTTGGCGCGGTCCGCGTTCAGTGCGATAGTACTCGACCAAGGCCCAGTAGGCGTGCCGTTTGCCGTCTTTGTTCCGGAAGCAGCGGCGCACGTACATACTGCCAGACTACGGATTTTCGGGGGACTGACAACACCCTCGGTCTTCACTACACGGCCCCGGGAGCCGGATCACAGACTACATCAGCTTGGGCGTTCTCAGTTCGGCTATACTGCGAGACCGTATTGATGCTGTGTTAACTGCGACCGGTAAGAAGAGTCTGCGGCAGCGAGATCTTCCGGCGCATGTGGTCGTCTATTACGTGGTCGCCCTCGCGCTGTTCATGCAGTCGTCCTACCGGGAGGTGCTGCGCTGTTTGCTTGTGGGAAGCCGGGTATCTCGCAGGCGAGAACCCGGTTGGGCTCCGAACCTTCGGCCAGTCGCGGATCAAGCGCGTACCCACCGTTGCGTTTTGTGTCGCTCTTGGGAAACGGCACCCACGTGGCTGGAGACGTTGTCACCAGCTTGACACCGGAAATGCTCTGTTTGGCGGACCGCTATTTTTACAGTTCGGAACTTTGGAGCAAGGCCGCCGCCACCGCGAAGATGCGTTTTGAGTTCATCAAAGACAGTTTCGATCCCCCAGCGGACCGGGTAGAGCGCGGCCAGTTCCTCGGCCGGAGCTTCTGACGGCGTCATGGTGTTGGGCACCAGGCGGTAGAGGGGCGTGCGGCAAGAGTTCTAAGGCCTCCTGCTCGCCCACTTCGCCAAAAGGGGCTTGATGCAACAAGCGGCATTGGGCAGCGACATCGCTCCGCACCGCCATCTCCCCGGCCACGCCCGGTTCCATCGGCAACCAAGCTGGTGGCACCGCTTCAGGTGGAGATCGACGGGCGGTCCGCGGCGGCTTCGGTAGTGCCGGCAATGTGACTATCGAAGTCCAGCGTTACAGCTTGGTGAGAAAGTAGGCGTGAACCCGGGGATCGGCGGTGAGCTCCGGGTGGAAAGTCGCGACGAGATGACGTCCCTGTTCGGCAAGAACGGGGTCGTTGTTGTAGGTCGCAAGCACCTTCACTTCGGGCCCGACCGACCGGATGATTGGGGCGCGGATAAAGACCGCCTCCAGGTCGCCGAGGGTCGACGGCAGGGTGACGACGCGCGAGTCCAATTGACGCCCGTAGGCGTTGCGTTGCACCCCGATATCCATTAGTCCGAGCGACTCTTGTTCGGGAGAGGTGACCTGCGTGGCGAGGAGGATGGCTCCGGCGCAGGTCCCGAAGATCGGCTTCGTCTGGCCGAAGGTTTTCAGAGGTTCGAACAGGCCTTCGCGGTGGAGCAGCTTGAGCATGGTGGTGCTTTCGCCGCCAGGCAGGACGAGTCCGTCGGCGGCGTCGAGCTCCGCGGCGGTGCGGACTTCGACGGCGTGCGCGCCCGCGGATTCGAGGGCGCGCACGTGCCGTTCGTAGTCTCCTTGAAGAGCGAGAACTCCGACGGTCTTACCAGCCACGGGTCTGCATTAACTCGCCTTCGGCGATCTTCGAGATCTCGAGGCCGACCATGGCCTTGGACTCGCCGATCTCTTCGCAGGCTTCCATGACCTTGACGGGGTCTTTGTAGTAGGTCGTGGCCTTGACGACGGCCTTGGCGAAGACCTCGGGGTTCTCGGACTTGAAGATGCCGGAGCCGACGAAGACGGCCTCGGCGCCAAGCTGCATGACGAGCGCCGCGTCGGCGGGCGTTGCGATGCCGCCGGCCGAGAAGTTCGGGACCGGGAGGCGACCGTTCTTGGCGACCCATTCGATCAGCTCAAACGGGGCCTGATGCTTCTTGGCTTCGGCCATCAGCTCTTCGGGGCCGAGGACGGTGAGCTGGCGAATTTCTTTGACGATGGTCCGCATGTGGCGGACGGCTTCGACGATGTTGCCGGAGCCGGCTTCGCCCTTGGTCCGGATCATAGCAGCGCCTTCGCCGATGCGGCGGAGGGCTTCGCCGAGGTTGCGGGCGCCGCAGACGAAGGGGACCTTGAAGTCGCGCTTGTCGATGTGGTTCTCCTCGTCGGCCGGGGTGAGGACCTCGGACTCGTCGATGTAGTCGACCGAGAGGGCTTCGAGGACGCGGGCTTCGACGAAGTGGCCGATGCGGGCCTTGGCCATGACGGGGATGGAGACGGCCTGCATGATGCCGCGGATGAGGCTGATGTGGGACATGCGGGCGACACCGCCGTCGCGGCGGATATCGCTGGGGACGCGTTCGAGCGCCATGACGGCGCAGGCGCCGGCGCGCTCGGCGATGAGGGCCTGTTCGGGGGTGACGACGTCCATGATGACGCCGCCTTTCAGCATTTCGGCCAGGCCTACCTTGAGGCGGTATTCTTCGTTCAGGATCATGGGGTTACTCCTTGGTTAGACTAGTGCCGTTTCCGGCTCATAAATGGGAATTCGAGGTTCGGCGCAGACGCGGCCGAGGAGACGGAGGCCCTCTTCGATGTCGCGGGGTTCGAGGCCGGCAAAGCTGAGGCGCAGCGAGTGGGGCGCCGGGGTGTTCACGGCGAAGACGCTGCCTGGGAGGAAGCTGACGCCGCGGCGGACGGCCTCGTCGAGCAGCGCGGCGGCATCGAGGGGAGGGGGCAGTTGGACCCAGAGGTTCATGCCGCCTTCGGGCCGGGTGAATCGGGAGCCGGGGGGCAGATGCGCGGCGCAGGCGCGGAGGACGGCGGCGAGGCGGGCGGCGCCGGAAGCGCAGATCTGGTGGCGATGGGCGTCGAGGCGGCCGGATTCAGCGAAGCGGAGCAGGACGGCCTGCGAAAGCTGGTCGGTATGGAGGTCGCACCACTGGCGGATATCGATGAGCCTAGCAATGGCGGGGCGGGGCCCGATGATCCAGCCGACGCGAAGGCCAGGAAAGGCGGCCTTCGAGAAGCTCTTGAGGACCAGGACGTTGCCATGGGGGTCAAGCTGCTTGAGGGCTGGGAGGGGTTCGCCGGTATAGCGGAGGTCCGAGTAGATGTCGTTCTCGATGAGGAGGCAGCCGGCCTGATGGGCGAGGTCGACGACGCGCCGGCGGGCGGCGAGAGGCATGGTGGAGCCAGTCGGGTTTTGGAAGGACGGGGTGAGGACGAGCGCGCGGGGGCGGCGGGTGGCCAGGAGGTGCTTGACCGCGTCGAGGTCGACGCCGGTGTCCGTGACGGGCACCGAGAGGGAGGGCTGGGGGAAGACGTTGCGGATGCCGGCGTAGACGGGATCCTCGATGGCGACGGGACCGGGGCGGTCGGCGGCGATGAGGCGCTGAACGAGGTCGAGGGCCTGCTGGCAACCGGAGGTGATGAGGATGTCGTCGCCGGGGGCGGCCATGCCGGAGAGGCGGGCCTGTTCGAGGAGGTAGTGGCGGAGGGGCGTGTAGCCTTGGGGCGAGCCGAGCTGGAGGATCTGGGAGACCTGGGGGGAATCGAGGACTTCGAGGCAGGACTGGCGGAAGGCGTCGACGGGGAAGAGATCCGCCGCGGGCCGAGAGGTGGTAAAGCTGATGGCGGCGGCGGGATACGGGCCAGGATTGGCCTGGATTGGCTCAGGAACATTGGCTCGGACGAAACTGCCTTTGCCGACATGGCCGGAGAGGAGATGGTCTTCGTCGAGGAGCGCGTACGCGGCGGAGACGGTAGCGCGGTTGAGCCCGAGATATTGGGCGAGTTCGCGCGTAGCGGGGAGGCGCTCACCGGATTTCAGTCGCCCGGACGCGATGCCGCCCCGGAGCCACGAGGCGAGCTGCCGATAAAGCGGCTCGGTAGAATTGGCATCCAATTCAGGTTTAGGAAGAGCGTCCAGCACCATCCAAAGCGTACCACATCGCAGGCCAAGGCAAGCCAATTTTAGGAAAAGTCGAGTGGGATACCGGCCGCTACCGCTATTTCGGGCTGTGGGACCCGAATGACGGGGAAGGTCCAGCCGACCAGCGGTTGGCTTTGGTTGTCCGGAGCCTCAGCCGTTTCCTCAATCAAATCAGCGGGTTGGATCTTTTGATCGGGAACTGGTTTTTGAATTTCCATGGCGGTCGGTGACAGGGACGGTGCGATGACCTGGGCCCGCCGGGTGAGCGGCGTTTTTGGCAGGGGGTCCAATTTCCGCAGTAGGACGAGTTCCCGATAGGTGGCCGCAATGGCTCGGAGAATGGCTGCTTCGTCGCGGCGGAAATCTCTAGGCACTTGGGACTGGGCGGCGACGCGATAGGCGCTCATACTGTCCAGATCGCCGAGGCGTTCGTCCGAGACGCCGACGTGGGCCATTTGGCAGGCTTGCTGGAGGCACTCCTCGTTGAAGATTCGTTCGTTGCGGGTTAGGCGCATGAGCCGCCAATGGAGGTCCGCGAGTCGCTGGGAGAGGCCGAGTTCGACTTCGTCGCGAGGTTGGATTTTATCGGAGAAGTTGGCGACGACGCGCTGATACTCTTTCGGGCCTTCGTTGGGCAGCAACACGAGGCTTTCGAATCCCGACAGATCAATGACGCTGGAGCGCGCCCCGTGCTTGAGGCCGTTGAGACGGACGATCATTTTTCCGGCTTGGGACGTGGGTCCGGTGCTTTTTTTGGCGTTTTCGCGATTGATTTCGGCGCGGCGTGCTTTGCGTTCTTCGGCCGTGAGTCCTTTGGACATGCGAGGTTCTCCTTAAAAACGCTCCCGGTAAAAAAACGAACGCCCTACCGGCAGTGGCAAGGCGTTCGAAGTTCGCACCAGGAGATGTTCTGACCGTAGCAGGCCGCGGGGAGTGGCAACGGGACGGGCTCGCCGTAACGAATTGATTAGGAAAGAGATAAATTTCGATACGCACTGAACTCGGCAAGCTCAGAGGGTGAAGATGGTAACGGGGGCGGCGATTTCGCCGAGGGCGTGATAGAAATCGAGCGCGTGCTGGACTTCGTTGCCGGCGGGGACGAAGATGGACTCGATGCCTTCGGCGGCCGCGGCTTGGCGGAGGTGATTGACGAGTTGGCGGCCGACGCCTTTGGCGTTGGAATTCGGGATGGACGGCGATGTCGTAGAGGAAGACTTCGGAGGATTCGGAGGTGATGCGGGGGAGGGTGAAGGCGGCGATGGCCCAGAAATCGGGGCGGGTGAGGAGGCGCTGGAGGTAGGGGGCGGAGAGGGGGACAGCGTCGTTTTCGAAGACTTCGGCGAGGAGGAGGAAGAGGGTTCGCGCGAGGGCTTCGTCGGCTGGCTGGAGGCGGGTGGTGCGGATGGGGAGCGGCGGGAGTTCTGGCGGTACCGGAACCATTTTAGCGGCCCGCCGGGGTTCGAAGCCCCGGCGGGCCGCCTGCGGGTTCGGGCCGTTTGCGTGATCGCTGCATGCCGATTGCGGAACGGGGGGAAACTCCGTTGGTTTTATCGCCGCCGCTGGCAACTTCGGTTTAGCCGCCCATCCTTCCGGCCTCAGGCATCAACTCGCCGATGGTTCCGGCTGCCCTGAACAGGCCGCTGCCCAGAGCGGGAGAGACAGAGAGGGTGATCCTTGCACTTCGTGACAGCTTCCCCCATATCCGGTGATGTGGATCGAGTATTCGCGCCCATCTATCCGCTCCGAGGGGCCGACGCGCTCGACCAGACGGAATCCGCCGGCTTCTCTACCAAACCATGGATCGCCAGTGCGGAGAGTCCTGGCGTGATCGCATCCAGATCCGGTCCATTATCTTTGCGGAGCGGGAGCGCGAAGACGCTCTCGTGATTTAGCACGCGCATCTCGGTGTTGGGGAATGCACGGGCAAGCTCGGGGCCTCGCAAGGACTTGTGGAGTGCAACGAAAAAACTTTCCGGGAATGCCGGTGTCACTTCTTGCGCCGCAGTTTCTCGCCTTCACTTTCGTGAGACGACCAGGTTTGATCATCGTTCAGTCCCAGTTCCTGCTGTTGAGCAGGCGACGAACCTTCTCGCGGGAACCCCGCGCGCATCCGAACGTCACGCCACACCAGTTGTGCATCGCGGAGCAGGTGGCCTGGCGCCGTATAGCCGTATGCACGATACTTTCCGGGAGGAACCTTGCCTTTGTCCTCTACGAAAGCGGCGAACTGATCCGTCCATCGATCGAACATTTGCAGCAAGTCTTCATTGCGAACCATGTCCTCGGCTTGATTGTCGCTATACTTCTTATCCTTTCCGAATTCGCAATATGTCCACAACGGGTCAGGCGCCTCAACGCCTCCGTAACGGCATTGCCAAACCAGCGGCGCATACGATTGCCGCATGTCCTCAAA
>JBBQRA010000288.1:0-6591 GCA_038215275.1 Bryobacterales bacterium
GTTTGGCCGGAGCGAAGGGCGTTGGTCTGCACATTCCGGATCTCGACCTTGGCGTTGGTGACCACGGCGCCGGAGGGGTCGGTTACGGTTCCAACCGCTTTGGCCGTAATGGATTGAGGAAGCGCGGGTACGGCTGAAAGCAGCAGTGTCGCAAATAAACACACAACCACCGAACTTCGACTAGACTTCATAATCTTAGCTTTTTAACACTCAAACCGGAACTTGTCAACGACTTTGAGACACCTGGCCCAGGGTCAATTTGCGCTTCCACAGCATCCATTTAGATTCAATGGCTTAGTCTAAAAACTGAACAACGCCAAAAAAAGTCCTGGTATAAATTCTGGGATGGAATCGACGGAATTCACCAGCGAAGCGCTACCGGAAATCCAGGTACGTCCAGTAGAACGAATTTCAGAAACCCGCCCAATCCATCGCCGCGATGATGCGCAAACTCACGTTCAGGACGCGTCTCGTCTTCGACTACTTGCGGATGACTCAAAATTCGAGCGCCCGGGGACTCGCCTATTGAGAACAAATTTGCCGTGGGTGCCCCCCAGCGCCGACTTGACGGGATGGACCCGCCTCCCGACCAAGGTCGACCTACTTAGCGGCAGAAGCCACCTATGGATTCGTCCCATTACGCCGCCAGCGGATCTTCCGGCCAAGAGTGCCGTGGATATCGCCGACCCAGTTCCCTCCGCAGCGCAGGGTAGTGCCGTTCCCAAAAACCCGCCAGGTCCTGCGTAACCTGCACCGGACGCTGGTTAGGAGCCAGTAAATGAACCACCACCGGCGTCTGACCCGCCCGCGGCGTCTCCTTCATGCCAAAGAAATCCTGCAGCCGCGAGGCTACCCACGGCGGCTGGCCGTCCACGTAATGCACGGTGAGGGACCGCCCCTTGGCTAGCTTCACCCGCTCGGGCGCCCTCGCCTCCAGCGCGGCCCGGTCCGGCATCCCTTCGAGCAGAATCCGTTCGAGCCCGCCATCCCCTAACAGCCCCTTCAACTCCGCAAAGCTCCGCAGCCCGTAGCAAGCCCCCGCAATCGCCTGTTTCAAGTCCGGCTCCGGCAGACCTGCGAACCGCCATCGCGCCAATAATCCTGAGACTTCGGCGAACCGCTCAATGCCCGCGTCTAAAGCTTTCGCCGCCAATAGCTCCGCCGCCTGCTCCGCGTCCGGTCCCCCGCTGCGCGTCTCCTCAATCACCATCCCGTCAAACAGCAGCGCGCTCACCCGCTCCACTCGCTCCGCCGTCCGGTTCCACTCAACGGCATCCCGGCTGTCCATCCGCTCCGGGAACAGGTCGAGCAGCCACTCCGGTTCCACCTTGCTCGCCAGTCGAATCAACGGTGTGCCCCGGTTCTCCATCTCGATCGCCACCATCAGCTCCGCCTGCCGCACCCCGGAACTCTCCGCCAGCGCCGCCTGCCCCCCGGCCGCGAGAAGAATCTCGCCGTTCGGCCGCCGCTTCCCCAGCCGATCGCTGAAAGCGGCGGTCAACGCCAGCAGCAGCGCATGGTCGTCTTTCCGCTGCGGCCGCGCCGCTCGGCGCAACTGTTCGTAAGTCCGGATCGTCTGCGGCCCCCACGGCCGTTCCAACAACAGAAACAGATCCGAATCCACCAGATGCGGCGGCTTTCCCTCCAGCCGATCCCCACTCGAAAGCACCGCCGCCGCCCGGCATCCGTCCTCTCCGCCATCGACGATCAGCCGGCCCAACCGCGGATGAACCGGCAATTGCGCAATCTTCGCCCCCAATTGGGTCAACGCCCCGTTCTCCACTACCCCCAACCGTCCCAGCAGCGTCTCGGCCGCCGCAATGGCGGGCGCCGGCGGCGGGGTCAACCACGGCAGCGCCAACGTGTCCTTCACCCCGCACCCATGCAGATTCACCAGCAACTGCGACAGCTCTCGTCGCGTAATCTCCGGCGCGTCCTGCGCCGGTCGCCGCACGAATTCCTCTTGCGGATACAAGCGGATCACCCGGCCCGGCGCCGTCCGCGCACTCCGCCCCGCTCGCTGCATCGCCGAGGCCTGGCTCACCCTTGCCACTTCAATTGACGGCATCCCCGTCCACGGCGAATCCACCGCCACCCTCGCCAAGCCGCTATCCACCACCGCCGTCACACCCGGAATCGTGATCGAACTCTCCGCCACGTTCGTCGCCAGAATCACCTTGGGTTCGTTTCGCTCCGCCAGCGTCTGGTCCTGCTCCTCCGGCGACATATCACCATGAAGCAGAAATGTGCGAAACGAACCCAACAACCGCTGCGCCCGCCGCATCTCCGCAATCCCTGGCAGAAACACGAGCACGTCTCCGGTCAATCCCTTCTTCGCCAACCGCTCCACGCCTCCGGCCACCAACTGCTCCAGTGTCGCCCCTGAATGCGGCGTGTACTCCACGTCCATCGGGAACAGCTTCCCTTCGCTCGTCAGCACCGGGCAACCGCCCAGATGGGCCGCTATCGGCGCCGTGTCCAAGGTCGCCGACATCACGACAAGCCGTAAATCCGGCCGCTTCCGCCGCTGGAGGTCCAGCAGTAGCGCCAGCGCCAAATCGCCATCCAAGTGCCGCTCGTGGAATTCGTCGAGCACCACAACCTGCACCCCGCGCAGCGTCGCATCGCTCAGCAGCCGCCGCGTCAACACCCCCTCGGTCAAGAACCGCAACCGCGTCCGCGGTCCGCTCACTTCCTCGAAGCGAACCTGGTAACCCACCGTCTCGCCCAGCTTCTCGCCCAACTCGACCGCCACCCGCCGGGCCGCCAGCCGAGCCGCCAGCCGCCGGGGTTCCAACACCAGCACCTCGCCCATCCCCGCAGCCAGCAGCGCCGCCGGCACCCGCGTCGTCTTCCCCGCGCCGGGCGGCGCTTCAATCACCAGATTGGGCGTCTTTTCGAGCGAAGCCACGATCTCCGGCAGCAGACTGTCAATCGGAAGTCTCAAAACGTTATCCTATCGAGATGTCTTATACACTTGCTCCTTTATCTCCGCCAAAGCGCTTATTGTTTGGACCTGGTCCGTCCATGGTGGCGCCTCGCGTGTATGAGGCAATGGCAAAACCTGTCGTTGGTCACCTGGACCCGTTTTTTTTCCAAGTGAACGAAGAGATCCGCGCCGGACTCCAGCAGGTCTTCGGCACTCAGAACCCCTTTACGCTCGCCCTCTCGGGCACCGGCAGCGCCGGCATGGAAGCTTCGGTCACCAACTTCGTCGAGCCCGGCTCGAAGTTCCTCGTCTTCGCCAACGGCTACTTCTGCGACCGCCTCACCGAAATGGGCCATCGCCAGGAAGCCCAGGTTGTCCGCATCGAAAAGCCCTGGGGCCAGACGTTTACCGACGCTGAAGCCGCCGAAGCCATCCATCGCGAGAAGCCGCAGGTCGTCGCTTTCGTCCACGGTGAAACCTCCACCGGCGTTTTTACCCCGGGCCACGCCATCACCAGAGCCGCGCGCGAGATCGATGCCCTCACCATCGCCGACTGCGTCACCTCGCTCGGCACCATGCCCATCAACCTCGACTCGACCGGCATCGACATCGCCTACAGCTGCACCCAGAAAGGGATGAGCTGCCCTCCGGGCCTCGCGCCCATCTCCTGCTCGCCCCGCGCCATGGATCGCCTCCGCGCCCGCAAGTCCCCGCAGCGCACTTGGTATCTCGACCTCAAGCTCCTCAGCGAGTACTACGATGGCGCCCACCGTTACCACCACACGGCGCCCATCTCCATGTTCTACGCTCTGCGCGAAGGCATCGCCCTGATCCTCGACGAAGGCGTCGAAGCCCGATACGAGCGCCACCGGCAAAACGCCGCCAAGCTCACCGCCGGCCTCGAAGCCATGGGCCTTGAAATGCTTGTCCCGGCCGAACACCGCATGTGGGCCCTGCATACGCCGAAAGTCCCCGCCGGCGTCAGCGATCTCGAAGTCCGCAAAAAGCTCATGGAGCGCCATGGCATTGAGATCCTTGGCGGCTTCGGCCCCTTGGCCGGGCAGGTTTTCCGTATCGGCCTGATGGGCGAAGGCTCTCAGTCCGCCCACGTCGATATGCTACTCTCAGCGATCAAAGAAGCGCTCTAAAGCACGTCGGCAAATCCGCGTTTCAAGTGGCGGAAGAACAAGCCGCCCACGAAGAACGCGGCCACACTCCAGCAGGCCATCGCGGCCAGCTCATCCAGGTTCGGCAGCTCTGTAGAGAGCAGCCGGGCCCGGTAGGCTTTCACGAACAGCGACAGCGGATTCCCCCGCAACAGAAACCGGACGCCCTCCGGCACCTGATCCTCACTAATGAAGATCGGCGTCACCCAGAACCATAGCGTCAGAATCACGATCACGCCCTGCGCCGTATCCCGCAGATATACCTGCAAGCTCGCGAAGATCCATCCGATGCCGATCGCCAGCATCCCCAGCAGCCCCGTGTAAATCGGCAGAAACAGCAGCGTCCAGTAGAAATGGCCATCCCAGAAGGCGACTGCCGTCACGGCTAGCAGCACCGCCAGCAGGTGGTTCATCATTGAGGAGAAGAACACCGATATCGGCAGCATCTCGCTCGGAAACAGCGTCTTGGTGATCAGGTTGGAGTGGTCGAGGATCGAGTTCGCGCTTCGTTGCACCGTCTCCTGGAACAGCATCCACGGCAGGTAGCCGCATAGCAGAAACAACGTGTAATTATCGGTCGCCTCGCCGGGCGGCATTGGGGTCTTCATGCAGTAAGAAAACACGAACGTCCAACTCGCCAACTGCACAATCGGATGCACCAAACCCCAAAGCCAGCCCGCCGCCGAGCCGATGTACCGCTGGCGGAAATCGCGTTGGATAAGCTGATAAAGCAGATTACGGCGCGCAAATAAGTTGCGCAGAAACAATGTACCGGGAAGCCCCATGGAGTCTATCTCAGTCTACCGGACCCCGGCCGCCCAGCGTCAGTAAGAGTGTTACATAGGTGGTCGCGCGAACCCCATGCACCTCGCCCGCGGGCAGCACGAAAAACGAGCCCGCTTCCACCGGCAACCATTCCCCGTCCCGCAACAGCGCCCCCTCTCCGGCCAGGAAATGCAGCGAGATCGGCGCGGGCGCTGTATGGGCTTTCAACTCATGCCCCGGAGCAAACTGCAGTACGACCACCTTCAGCCCTGGCTCGCTGGCCACCGTCCGGCTTACCATCG
The DNA here is from genome assembly GCA_038215275.1 of Bryobacterales bacterium. Taxonomy (GTDB): domain Bacteria; phylum Acidobacteriota; class Terriglobia; order Bryobacterales; family Bryobacteraceae. The sequence goes on from JBBQRA010000288.1 coordinate 5,163, forward strand.
TCCGCCCATTCCATTCCGGCTCAGTCAGCAGATTCATCATCTCCCCATTACACTAGAAGTATGCGAGCTTTAGCACTCCTACTTCCGCTGCTGGCCCTGATCGGTTGCACCACCGAGTCCCCGACGACCCCGGTGCCTGTTGCCAATTCGAAAACGGTCCCCGAGGCCCCGCCAGTGCCCTACTTCCATGAAACCGTGGCCGCAGCCAGGCCGCTGCCACCGACCTTAGACCCCAAGACGTTCTCGGACCCGATCATCCAAAAGGCGTATCAGATCGCCAAGGAAATCCCCGAAATCCTAGCCCAGCAGCCCTGTTACTGCTACTGCGACCGCTCCGTCGGCCATAAAGGCCTCCTTGACTGCTTCCGCGATAACCATAGTTCCCATTGCGGAACGTGCATGAAAGAAGCGCTTCTGGCGAAAAAGCTGCACGACGAAAATTACACGCCCGCCGAGATCCGCACCGCCATCATGCGCGGCGACTGGAAAACGGTCAACCTCGAAAGCATCGCGACCAGCCATTGAGACCACAGCATCCGCTCTCAGGCCCCGTCTCAGAAGGCTAAACGGTTGCTGATTGGGGTGCCCTACGGGGTTCGAACCCGCGACATTCGGAACCACAATCCGACGCTCTACCAGCTGAGCTAAGGGCACCGCAACAGGCTTGACTTTACCACAATCCGAGTCGCCGCCGGTAACGTGCCCGCCCGAAATCCGTCCTTTCAGGCCTATGGACCGCAAAAAAGCATCGGACTACCCACAGGAACTCCTGAACCTGTCTGACCTGTACGTTCATGGCGACATCGAACGCCGGGACTTCCTCGAAGGCACCAAACGTTTCGCCGTCGGTGGCGTGACGGTCGTCGGCCTCTGGGAAAGTCTGCGGGCCAACTATGCCTGGGCAGAGCAGGTGCCGAAGGACGATCCGCGCATCGTCACTTCCACCGCCACCGTTCCCTCCCCCAGCGGCAACGGCGAAATCCGCGGCCACCTCGCCAAGCCGGCCAAGGGCAGTAAGTTCCCCGCCGTCCTGGTGGTTCATGAAAATCGCGGCCTGAATCCCTACATCGAAGATATTCCTCGCCGCCTCGCCTTGGCCGGGTACCTCTCTTTCGCCGGCGACGGCCTAACCTCCGTCGGCGGCTACCCCGGCAACGACGAAGCCGGCGGCAAGCTCTTCGGCACCGTAGACCGGGCCACGATGCTAAACGACTTTGAAGCTGCCGCCGCTAGCTCAAAGCCCATCCGGATGGCAATGGCAAAGTCGGCGTTGTCGGGTTCTGCTTCGGCGGAGGCATCTCGAACGCCCTCGCCGTCCGTATGGGCGCCGACCTCAACGCGGCAGTACCACACTACGGTGGCCAGGCCCCAGCGGCCGATGTGCCGAAGATCCAGGCCCCGCTCCTTCTCCACTACGCCGGACTTGATA
>JBBQRA010000289.1:0-6584 GCA_038215275.1 Bryobacterales bacterium
ATCACCCCCTCCCAGTCAAGCGCCCGCGCCAAATCGGTCGACCCGATCTCCCCCGCCAAAACCAACGCCGCGTTCACCCCTTCCTGCCGCAACCGCCGGAACGTCCGCACCACCGCCATCACGCGCTTCGACTCCCGCAAGTACCCCATCACCCCGAACAGCATCGTCGACGGCTTCAGCCCCCGCTCCGCCCGCCAACGCTCCACCTGCCACCCATCCGGCAGCACTGGATCCTTGAAGTAATGCGGAATCACCCGCGCCTTCTCGCCCACCCGCCGCGCCGCCTCCGCATTGTGAACAATCACGGCTCGCGAACGCTCCACCAATCGCCGCAGCATTCCATAACGAAAGTAGCGCGGATCCGTCGCCGAACGCGATCGGTCCCGCCACAGGTCCTTCGCTAACTCCCGCGCCCACTCGCCGTAGTTATAGACGAACTCTTCGACATACTCGACCTCGCGCAACGACCCCAGGAAGAAGTGATGCAGAACCGCATCATGCAGCACCACCACCCCCGGCTCCCGCAGTGCCCGCGCGTAAATCTCCCGGTGCAGTTGATTGTTCCCGATGTGATACAAGTTCACATCGCCCGGCGCATTCACCCGCGCCGGAAGCAGTGGCAGCAGATCGGCAGCATAATCCGCGACTCCGGATTTGGCCGGAGGCAGAGGCGCAAAGTAGCCAACAATCACGGCTTCTGCCGGCGGCCGAACAGCGCCGTACCCACCCGCACGATCGTCGACCCTTCCTGTATCGCCACTTCGAGATCGTTCGACATGCCCATCGAGAGCCGCGGCAACCCGTGCGCGGCAGCCAACTCCCGCAGCCGGGCAAAGTACGGCCGCGACTTCTCGGCATCCTCGTCCCACGGAGGCATGGTCATCAAGCCGGTCAATTGGAGATTCGAGCAGCCGCGGATCGCCTCCACCAGCGCCGGCAACTGTGCGGGGCCGCAGCCGTGCTTGGCCTCCTCCTCGGAGAGCTTCACCTCAATCATCACTTCCATCGGCCTGCCGATTTCGTCCAGCCGCCGGGCCAATTTCGTCGAATCCACCGTCTGCACGACGTCGAACAGATCGCCAGCCTTCTTGGCCTTGTTCGATTGCAAATGCCCGATTAAGTGGAACCGCGCTCCGGGCAGTTCCGGCAGCAGCGGCCGCTTGCCCTCGAACTCCTGCACGTAGTTCTCGCCGAATTCGCGCATGCCTAACGCATACGCGTCCTCAATCACCGTCCCGGGGAAGACCTTGGTTACCGCCAATAGCAGAACGTCGCTTTCGCTCCGGCCCGCCTTGGCGCAGGCCGCGGCAATTCGCGCCCGAACCCCATCCCATCGATCCCGCAGCGTATCCGTCATCAGCACCAAAAATCCGCCTATATCTGAGAGTTTACGCGACTTCACGGAACGTAAGCATATATGCCCAAGTCCAGGCGCCCGGTCGCTCCCGTCGCCGCTGAATTTCTGGAGGAGGCGATCCGTACCTTTGCCGGCCGCTGCCGCCGCCCGCTGGTGCAGGAGCCGGGCGAAGAGGCGTTCCCCCTGCTTCCGGACCGGCACGAGTTCGGCCGCAGCGCTGGCAAACTGCTCCTCTCGGCATGGGACGACGTGCGGAACTGGAACCGTCGCGTGGTCGACGTGGCGCATCACCAAACCGGGCGGCTAACGCTGGTCATCGAAAAATTCGGAGGCCGCCAGGCCGAAGCCTGGATCTTCGACGGCGACCGCCCCGAGGCGCTCCAGTGGGACCGGCAGGGTGACCGTATGATCGTCCGCGAGCAGTTCCGGCGCATGCTGCGGCGCAGCTTCGTCGGCTGGGAATTGGACGACCTGACCACCGAGCGGGACCTCCAGCACACCCTCTCCGCCAACTACCCCCGCGCCGTCATCCGCCAGGGCAAGCGCGCCTGGGCAGCTATCCTCGCTCCTCCCGACGCCCCCCACGCGCTCTCCTTCGGGCTCATCTGGCTCGACTATGTTCGCCGCCGCCGGCAGCCGAAAATCACCGTCGAAGGCCTCGCGCTCTTCCTCCCCGCCAAGGAAACCCAAGCCATCGCACTCCGTCTTCGCTGGCTGGACCCCGCGAAGGCGGCGTTTCAAATCTTCGCCTACTCGCCGGAGGGCGAAACCGCGCCGCTCGATCTCGCCGACTGCGGCAACCTGCACACGACGCTCGACCGTTGCCAGCACTCGATCCTGGCGCTGCCGGATTGGGTAGCGCAACTGGCCGCCTGGCCGAAGGTGGAGCGGGTCTCGCTCGCCGGCGGCGCCGCCAGCTTCCGCATCTTCGGTCTGGAGTTCGCCCGCTGGCGCGATGGCGAGCTGCGGGGCGGCTTCGAAGATCGACGCTTACTCCATCCCCGCGACCTGCCGGAACTGCGAGCGGTGGCTGCGGAGTTGACGAACCTGCGGCAGGAACCAGGCAGCTTGCTGCAGCGGCGGTCTCCGGAAGCGTGGCTGGAAATGCGCGTCCGGGAATCGTTGACGACGCTGGACGCGCGACTGTGTCCGGAGCCGGTATATGGTCAAGTGCCGGCCATGGCGGGTGTCGACCGCGGCATCGCCGACTTGTTGGCGATAGAGCGCTCGGGCCGGCTGGCTGTAATGGAGATCAAGGCCACGGAGGACCTTCATCTGCCGCTGCAGGCCCTGGATTACTGGATGCGGGTGGCTTGGCATGCCGAAGCCGGCGACTTTGCGGCGTGCGGCTATTTTCCCGGATACGCCGTGTCCACCGCTCGTCCGAGGCTGCTGCTCGTAGCCCCAGCGCTCGAATTTCACCCGACGACGGAAACCATTCTGGGTTTCTTCTCATCTGTAATAGCAGTGGAGCGCCTGGGTGTCGGGTTAGAATGGCGCGAGGAACTCCGGTTACTCTTCCGGCTCCACGGTGCCGAACGTCCCGCATGAGAAACCTAAATGATCACATCTTTTTTTACCACCGTAGCAACGTCCATTCGCGGCCTGAACCCGAGTAATGTGCGGGAGATGGCCGAGCGGAAAGTGAATGTCGGCTTGACCGCATTGACCGAAGACGGGCTAAACCGCATGTGGGATTTTTTGGCCCCGGAGCGGCTATCGGAGAGTAAAAAAGGCGAGTTAGTGCGGCTCGTCCATCCCGTCGGACCACGCCTGCCCGGCATGCCCGAGCCTCCAGCCCATCTCGATATCGAACTCTGGGAGGAAGGGCTCTCAAAGCCTCCCGAAGCCTTCACGTTCTACAAAAGAGATCCGGAACGGACGGTCCAAGAGATCCTCGACAAGCGCGAGGAACTGGGCCTGCCGCTGGCTCGGCAGTTCGTCGTCTTTCGGCAGCCGGTCACTGAAAAGATTATCAATACGGTCAGCCAGGAGAATGCACTGTTCTCTGTCGCTACGTCGCTGCCCAACATCGTGCCGAGCATCCTCTCGCTGCCGTTTGCGGTGGGCGAGTTCGCCAGCGACACCGCGTTCATAACGGCCAATCAACTTCGGATGGCCTTCCAGTTGGCGGGCGCCAACGACCGGCCAATCGGATACCGGGAGCAGAAATCGCAAGTGGCCTCCGTGATAGCGGGAGCCTTCGGCTGGCGTGCGCTGGCGCGGCAACTTACCAGCAAGATGCCTTTCGGCGCCGGGGTGGTCAGCAAGGCCACAGTGGCCTATGCGGGCACTTGGATCGTTGGCCGCGGCTTGCATAAGCTCTATGGCCTCGGCGGGCAGCTTTCGCGAGACGAGCGGGAGCGCCTCTATGACGAAGGGATTGCCAAGGGCAAGACCGTGGTCACCAGCCTGCTTCAGCGGTTCAAGAAGACCGCATAATAGTCGAGTGGTCACCGTCGAAATCTTTGAGGACCTTCAGTGTCCAGACTGCACTCGGCTGCAGCACATGCTCGAAGAAAAACTGGTCCCGTTACTTGGGGATGAGGTGGAGTTCGTCCGTCGTGACTTTCCGCTCACGAAGCATCCTGAAGCCCTGAGCTTGGCCGCCGAGGCGCAGTACCTCCGCGCGACTGAAGGCCGGACTGCCGAATGGGAATGGCGCAGGAAGTGCCTGCTTTCGCTGGGCCGGGTTCACGCGCCAATAGCCGAACGGGACCACGCCGGCGTCGATGCCGATCTGGCGGACGCCCATGCGCGCGGCGTCGCCAAGACGCCCACTGTTTTCGTCGGCAACCATGTACTCGTCGAACACTTCACCGCCGACGAGTTGATTGCGGCCATCAAGGATGCGCAATGAGCAAACCCGTTGCCCTCATCACCGGCGCGAGCCGCGGCATTGGCCGTGGCATCGCCCTTGAACTCGCCAAAACCCATGCCCTGGTCGCGACGTACCGCGGCCGCCTGGACGCTGCCGAAAGCCTCCGCGCGGAAACGGGAGCGGAGATTATCCAATCCGATATCGGCAGCCGCGAAGACCGCGCCCGGCTCCTTGCCTTCACGCGCGAAAAGTTCGGCCGGCTCGACCTGCTCGTCAACAATGCAGGCATGGCGCCGCGCGTTCGCCAGGATATGCTGGCGGCCAGCGAAGAGAGCTTCGACGAACTCATCAATACGAACTTGAAGGGCCCGCATTTCCTGACGCAGGCCGCAGCCAATTGGATGGCCGAACAGGGCGATGGCCGCATCGTCTTCGTCACTTCGATCTCAGCCTATACGGCCTCGGTCAACCGCGCCGACTATTGCATCTCCAAAGCCGGCTTGGCAATGTCCGTTTCGCTCTACGCGACTCGGCTGGCGGAGAAGGGAATCAAGGTTTTCGAAATCCGTCCGGGCATTATTCGCACGGATATGATCTCGGCCGTCGAATCGGTCTACGAAGAGAAAATCGCTAACGGCCTGCTGCCGCAACGCCGCATGGGCGAAACCTCGGACATTGCCAAGGCCGTGCGCGGCATAGCGGATGGTCTGTTGGACTACTCCACAGGCCAAATCCTGAACGTGGACGGCGGTTTCCACCTGCGCAGTCTCTAACGTACCCCTTTGGCGGCCTTCTCGCGGGCCAGCTTTTCGCGGAAGGCCTTCTCAGCTGCCGCAATCGTCGTCGCGTAGCCCCCTGGGTCTTCAAACGAACCCTTGGCCTGTTTTGCCGCCAGACCGTATTGGGACCCGTGTCCGGCCACCCAAACCTTCGGCTGCAACTGCTTCAACTTCACGAAAGTCGCTTCGTAGTCCTCCACGATGTTCGGATACGCCCGGTTGCCGATCAACGGAACCACCACCGACGGGACATTCACGATCAGTACTCCGTCCACCGAGTAGCCCGCCGCGCCGCGAGTGTGGCCCGGCATCGAGATCACCTTTACCTCAGTCCCACCCAGCGCCACCGTGTCGCCGTCCTTCAGCCGCCGGTCCACCTTCACCGGCCGGAAGCTGAAGTCTTGATCGGCAAAGGCCAGGACCAACGGATCGCTCTTGCCGCCGTCTTCGAGATACGCGGCATCGCCTTCCGTCGCGTAGACTTTCGCGCCAGATAGTTTGCGGATCTCCGCGAACGCGGCGACGTGGTCATAGTGCGCCTGCATGGTCAGCAGGATCTTTACGTCCTTGAGATCGAAGCCCAACTTCTTGGCGCTGGCTTGCATTAGCGGGACAGAATCCGCCAAGCCCGTATTGATCAGGATGTGCCCCTTCGGAGTCGTGATCAGGTAGCACGCCAAGTCCTTCGTGCCGACGTAATGCAGGTTGCCGGCAATGGTGTGCGCCGGGAATGGTGCGGTCCAATCCGGGTTCTGGGACGGCAGTAGAGCGGCGGTGAGAAGAGAAAGAAGGGTGAGGCGCATAAGCAAGCAGTAGGCTATATGGTATAAAAGTCGTTCATGGAAACGCGCGCGAGTTCAAGCTTTTACGGCTGGTGGATCTCCATCGCTGCCTTCTTCACGTTTGGTCTGGCGGTTGGCATTCCGTACTACGGCATGCCATTTTACTACGACTATTACGAGAAAACGTTCGGGTGGGCGCGCACGGACATCACGCTTGGCTTCCCCATCGCCGCGACGCTGACCCTATGGGTCGGCCCCGTTTTCATGCACCGTTTCAGCCCTCGCAAGCTGATGATCGTCGGCACCGGCTTAACCGCCTTGGCGTTTATCGGCTTCGGCACCATGGGCGGCAATGTTTACGTGTATTGGGCCTACTGGCTGCTCTACATGGTCGGCTATCTCTTCTCCGGTCCCATCCCGCATCAGGTAATCATCTCGCAGTGGTTTAAAAAGAACCGCGGCAAAGCGATGGCCGCCACCTACCTCGGTGTTGGCATCTTCGGCGCGATTTCGGCGAAATTTATCGCCAAGCCGCTCGTCGCCGCGTTTGGCTTTCAGACCGCTCTCATCATCACCGGTTTGATTATCCTTCTCGTGTGGCCCATCGCCGGCTTCGTGATGAAAGACAAGCCTTCTGATATCGGCCAGACACCGGACGGAGATCCGGTGGCCGCTAACCAAGTCCCCGTACCGTCGCGCGGCTTCGGCGAACTTCTCCGCTCCCGTTCGTTTTGGCTCCTGATGATCGGCAGTTTGTGCTCCATCGGTTCGATTGGCTCCATCAATCAACACATGAAGTTCGTCTTCAAAGAGCAGGGCTTCGCCGATCAGGCCACGTTGGACAC
>JBBQRA010000290.1:0-6535 GCA_038215275.1 Bryobacterales bacterium
CTAGCCGCAGGCGGATCTCCGGGGTCAAGCGGCTGGGAAACCCGCGGGGCTTACCCGCGGGCCGTTCCGTCTTGCCCGTTTCGCGTTTCGCTTTCCAAATCCTCTCGGCCCACGCACGGCTCACTTGAAACGTGGATGCCACTTCTCCAGCCCGATATCCCCAGCCTCGTAGGCGGATACGAACTTTTCACGCAGATCATCTGAGTATGGTCGCGCCATATCGATTTGCCGCCAAAAATCCAGAGCCCCTCTAGTATGTCAGGTTTTGCTCTAGGGGACGAGTTGAACGAGATTGCTCTGCTAGAGTCGCGCGGAGGTGAGGAGGCCGGCGCGGACTTGGATCAGTTCATCCGTCGATCTGCGATGGAGATTGTGGCTTTCGATCAGGAGCAACTCGCCATTGCGCGTTCCGCGTTCCGTCGTTTTGGCAAGGGCCGTCACCGTGCGGGACTGAACTTGGGCGATTGTGCCGCCTATCCTTTGGCGCAGTGGAGCGGCGAGCCGCTACTGTTCAAGGGCAACGACTTCACGGCTACGGATGTTCCTAGAACAATGAGGTAGGCAGCTATCCCACCTCTTCATTAGCCCTTCGCAGCAGCCCTCGCATCGACGCGATGCAATACGCAACTCCGGCTCTCCGCATTCCGGCGTCGCCAGCAAACTCCGGCACATGGTCCGGGACGATGGTGCCATTGAAGCGGACTTCGCGTAGCGCCTTCATCACCTGATACATGTCGACGTACCCGTCGTCTTGGAACGTCTCAACAAATCGCGGTAGCGGCCCGGAGACGTTGCGGAAATGGACGTCGAGGATCTTTCCGCGACGGCCGTAGTCGGCGATCATCGCGAAGATATCCTTGCCCATCTTGTTGCCGCCTTCCATCCACGTGCCGACGCAGAAGGTCAGCCCCCACGCCTTCGAACTGCCTGCAATCTGCTCGGCGCGGGCGTAGCCGTCAGCGTGGACAAATACCTTGGCGACACCGTTCATCATCGCCAGCGGCGGGTCATCCGGGTGTAGGGCCAACTTTACGCCGGCCATTTCGGCGACGGGGAGCACGGCTTTCATAAAGTACGTGTACGTCGCCCAGATCTCGTCGGCGGAGTACGGGCGATCAAAGGCCCGCTTTTCGATCTTCGAGCGGAAGTCGGGTTCGGAAAACTCGCGGGCGCGGTAGCCGCGAGGCGAATCGACCAGGGCTGTTGTGTACGTGTTGGCCGGGTGCCAGTCATAGTCGGAGACGGGAATGCCAAGGCGGCCGCAGTCGCGAAGGAAGCGGCAGTATTTTTCGATGAGTTCATCGCGGCGGCCGCGGCCGAGTTGGACGTCGAGGTCGCGATAGGTGTAGTCGACGGCGGAGAAGATTTCCATCCGATAGCGGCGCAGGCGCTCTTGCGTCGATTTCATGAAGTCGAACGATGCGTCCGAGCCGAATTCGATCCGGGCCCAACGGATGCCCAGTTGTTGGAGGAACAGGAGGTCGTCATCGGACAAGCTCTTGATCGGCATGCGATGGGAGAGCTTGATATTGGCCGGGTCGTACTCGTCGATCTTGCGGCCGGGTCCCCGCTGGTTGGGGAGTTGGCCGTGGAGAGCGGCGGCGGAGGAGGTGAGGGCGAACAGGCGGCGAGTCAGCATCGCCGGGATTCTATCATTGCGGGGGTATTAAGGGGAGTTGAACGGATTCGCAGAGAATAGTGATCTCTCCCGCTTGCGAAGCGCAGAAGTGTTTGCGGTGCGGCGGATGGTCTACGAGTTCGATGAGCAGCCGGGAGGAGACAAGCCAACGGACTTGTGGCGAGACTTCGCGGGGGCGTTTGGGAAGGTGGGCATAGCCAACGTAGGCATCGGACGCAATCGGCGACCACGTTTTGCGCACCCAGATCCGGGCGATCTCCGGGCCGACGGCTCCTTGCATGAAGTAGCGAACCACCGCTGCATGGTGCCCGTCGGGAGAATAGAGTGGCATCTCCCGGCGCACGCAGGTCTTCTGCGTTACGAGAGCCAGGAAGAGGAGCAGACCCGTAATGAGTAGGGAGCCAATGTAGAGGTACGGTTCCCACTGCATCGACGTCTCTTGTTAGCGGCGAATGGTGATGACGATGGGGTCACTTTGCTCAGCGCGGCTCAGACTCCGCACCTGCAGAACGGCTGGCCCTGGCTGCTGTGTTTCCGGGATCTGCGCCGAGATCTGCCCGTCGGCGGTTTGAATCAGCGGCAACGGGAGTTCATTAATCACAACGCAGGAGCCACCGAGCACGGTCGGCGCGGGCAACGTATCGGCCACGGCTGGCGCCGCCAAGCGGGAACCCGATATCGTGACAAACGAACCGGGCCGGAAGTTCTGGGTCCCGTCGATGGAATTGACGACCCCACGAGTGCCCGTCGCAACCACCGGCCGCGGTGCCGTACCGCTGGTATAAACCGGGATCACGCTCAAGCCGCTGACTCCGATACTGTAGGCGTTGCCTTGGCTATCAACGACCAATTGACGAGCCGGGATGTTCACCCGTGCGGCGCCGAATACGCTAAAGGCCGGGTTCTCCGGAGCAACCGCAATCACGGTTTCCCCGCCCGTTTCGATGTTGACCAATTCGAGCGTCGGCCGCGCGTCGTCTCGCGTGACACTGGTAAGGTTCTGCCGGACCGGCGTCGTCATGCGCAGGAAGCGCTTCTCATCGATCGGATAGACGCTGGCGACATTGCGCTGGCCGTTCGAAACGATGGTCTGTGTCGGTGGCTGGCCGGGAGCCGGGGGGGGGCCGAATTGCGTGACACCGGGGCGCTCGCTGCCGCCGATGATCGCCAGGGAAGGGCTCAGAATCAGGCCGTTTGCCAGGAAATAGGCGCCATCTTTCGCACCCGCCAGCGGCCCGAAGTAGCTGACCGGCGCTTGATCATAGAGCTGCCGGCTAGCCGTATACGTATCGGCGAGGGCGTCGTAGAGATATGCGTTCGAATTGCCGGCCATCGTCAGAATGGCCTCCCCGCCGGCCGTGGCTACCATCGAGATGGGGCCGGTCACCGTGACGGGCGTGATGTTGTTCGCCTGGCGAGGCGTCGCCTGGTTCCCGATGACGCGCCAGAAGCTGCCGTTCGACATCATGAACTGCAGGCCGGAGAGCCCGTACGCCAACGCCAAGGGGCGTACGGCAGCCTGCGCGCCCACTCGCGGAATGGGCGGGAACTCGATCTTGCCGAACTGCCTCTGCGTATCGAGATCGACGACGGTGATGGATTCGCCACCCGAATCGCCGACGTACAGCGTGCTGCCGTCAGGTGTCATCGCCATGGCATGCGGCAACTGGCCGACTTCAATCGGTTCCACCAGCTTTTGCCGGCGAATATCAAAGACCTCGATACGATTGAACCCGGCGTTCGAAATGTACAACCGGCCCCGGGGCTCGTCGAGCACCATATCCCAGAGGCCTTCGTTATTGTTCAAGGCCACCGGAATCGGATAGATCACGCCGCGCTGATCGCGAACGCGGTAGTTCATGTAGACCCGGATAGTGTTGGGGAAATTGATGGCGTCGTTCGAGGCCAGATTGACGTTCAGCGCCGTTCCGCCGCCGCCCGCGGCTGCGGTGAACAAATTGGTGCCCGGCTGGCGGACTACGCCACTTCGCCCGGAATCCATCGTCAAGGTGACTGTCGAAGGCGCCAAGCCGCTGGAGACCTGCATGATCAAGGCCGTCGTCGTGTTGGGAATGCTATAGCTCAGTCGGCCCTTGCCGAGATTGGTCATGCGCACCGTAGCGCGCGCCGCGCCCTTGTTGCACTCATCGACAGCGAGGAAGACCTGGGTTGTCTCCGGGTTCAAAATCGGATAGTCATATATCGTCGACACGGGCAGGTGCAATAGACCTGACTCGCTCAGCGCCCAAAGGTCATCTCCGCTGGCGCTCGAAACCATTTGGCCCAGGATCGACTCGCGCAGTTTCAATCCAAGCCGCACGCCCAGGTTGGTCGCATTCGTGACGTAGAGCACGTTGGCCACAGGACGCGCCGTGGTGGCCGCTGTATTGAACGAGCTGAAAACGGTGTCGCCTTCCCGGTTGAAGGCACTGCCTCCGAGATTGCGTTGCACATTGAACGCCGGGTTCACGCCGGCGCCAACGAAGAACGGAAGATTCGCCGTGCTCATTTGTCCGACCACGGCGAGAGTGGCCGTGTCGTAGAGGGTCGAGCCTGCCATGAACCGGCTGCCGTCGGGAGCCATCGAAAGGATCGTCGATTGGCCTGTGACGGTGCGGCTTTTCAGCACTGTGCCCGAAGCAACCTCATAAACGAAAAGCGTGGTTTGAGCCGCGTTGGTGGTTTGGTTAATGGCCACCATTCCAATTAAGAAGTTTCCGCCGGGGGTAGGCAGCAAGCGGCCGGGAAATGCAGTAGCCGGACGGCCGGCGAAGACGGCGGGCAGCGGATTGGGAGTCGTGATCGCAGGGGGGAAGGGAACGGAGTAGACCTGCTGGCCGGACTGCTGCGTCCGATCATAAAGCAGCAGTGTACTCAAGGCGTTGTTGGTGCCGGTGCCCTGTGTCGTCACTAAGGCGCGCCCATCGAACCCGACGGCAACACCTTCGGGCCGCGCCGGCAGCGAAATGGAATTGACCACGCTTTCCGTACCGAGATCGATGACGGAGAGCGAGGCGCTCTGGGTGTTCGTGACGTAGAGATAGTTATTGTCCGGCGAGAGCGCGGCAGCGAGCGGAAACTGGCCAACCGGAACCCGATTCACGATCCGCTTCTCGGCCGTGGAGAAGACGTCGACACGGTTGGCGGCGGAGTTGACGAGGTAGAGTTTGCCCCGGATCTCGTCGAGTACAACGTCGGACGGTGTCCCGCCCAAGCTGTAAACGGCGCCGAAGGTTGCTCCGGTGTTTTGGGCCATAGCGGAGGCGGCCAGAAGGAAAAAGGCGGAACAGCGGGCGAGGGCCGATTGCGGGATCATAAGCAAGTTCGCTAGTCTAACCCATTAGCATCGCAAAAGTTTCCGAGGCCGGCGCAACATATTCCCGGTTGGTGGGTTGAAGAGGGACATCGCATCGTGACCGTTAAATTGTCAGTGAAGAACTTGACCCGGGGAACTCTTGTCGCTTCCGAGGCCGACATCGCTGATACCAGCGCGAAGCGGCGAACGGGTTTGCTGCCCCGGACTGAACTCTGTCCCGGCGAGGGGCTCTGGATTGTTCCCTGCGAGGGCGTTCACACCTTCGCGATGAAGTTCCCGATTGATGTCTTGTACTTGAACAAGAAGCGAAAGGTGTTGAAGATTCGCGACAATATGAAGAAAAGCCGAATCTCTTTCTGCCTGACGGCGCACTCGGTCCTTGAACTCCCCGCTGGAATGGCCGCGCAGACCGGTACTGTCGTGGGCGACGAACTCGAACTGGAAAAACGGCAGGTCGCGGAATGAAGTTTCTGTTGCTGGCGTTGGCAACCCTGACCGCAACGGGCTGCGGGCGTCATCAGCACGCCGCTCGCATGCAGCGCCCGGACTTGCCGCCGATGATGCGCCAGCAGGTTGTGAATGCGGTTAGCGCGGGTGATGGTAACGTCCGAGTCCGGCGCCTCCGGGAGCGGTTGGCCGCCGAGCCGCGCAATGTGGCGGTGCGGCTGGAACTCGCCGCGGAATACGGCTCCATGGGCTATCCCGACCTTGAATTGGAGCACTGCCGCATTGCGGTGGAGCGTTTCCCGGATTCGTCTGCCGCCGTCGAAAGGCTGGCCACGAGCTTGCGGAAGGCCGGTTCGCCGCGGCAGGCCGCCGATGTCATGTCCGGCCTCGTTGCGCAGCAGCAGAAGCCGGTGCTCGAAACTCTGGCATGGGCCGGGATTTTGCTTGACGAAGCCGACCGCTTCCGAGAAGGCGAGGCGATGCATCGCCGTGCTCTCGCCGTCGATTCGCGCCAGGATTTCCTGCATAACAATCTTGGTTACAATCTGCTTCTCCAGGAGCGATACCCCGAGGCTGCCGCGGCCTTCCGGCGGGCTCTCGAATTAAATGACGCCTCCACTACGGCGCGAAACAACCTGGGGCGGACGCTGGTTCAAATGAGCCCGGCCACTCCTCCGGCCGACGCGGTCGCCCAGTTTCAGCGGGCGGCGGACTTGGCGATCGCCCACAACAACGTCGCCACTGCGCTCTATGAAAAGGGTGATGTAGCCGGCGCGCGGAAAGAGCTGGAGATGGCCTTGGAATACCGCCGCGATCTCCCGCAGATCCTGGAGAACCTGCGTTTGGTGGCGGGAGACGATGGCAAGCCCATTGAGATGCCGCGGCCGCGGCCCGGCTTGTGGGAGAAAGTCGGCCACGGATTTAAAGTAGCGTTCGGCACCCCGGACGTGCGACAAAAGACAGGGACGGCGGAAGCTGCCCGTTGAGAAGTAGTAGAGGAGTTCCCATGATGAAACAGATTTTGCTTCGGCTTTGGAAAGAAGAAGACGGCCAGGACTTGGTGGAGTACGCGCTGATCGTGGCCGCCGTCGGTTTGGCCCTGATTACCACCGTCAATCAGCTCTCCGGCGCGG
>JBBQRA010000291.1:0-6486 GCA_038215275.1 Bryobacterales bacterium
AGAACGAACGGGGCGCATACGCCACCTCCGCTTTTTTGAGTGTGATTCAGACCGCTCGCAAGGCTGTCGACTCATGTTTCTTCTCTGTCCTTGGGGTCTTGAACGCCCACGGCTCCTTTGAAACCCGCTAACCAATTACGGCCGGAACCTCGCCAACGCTTCCGCGTGACCGGCCTTACATAATCTTTACAATGATTTGTAAGAAATACCACCCTACTCAGGGTGGCGGCAAAACTTCCTGATATCAAATTTTTAATGAGCTTATTTCGGCCAGGATTTGCCGCACCGCTGCCCCCGGATCCGCCGCCCGCGTCACCTGACGGCCCACCACCAAATAGCTCGCCCCAGCCGCCATCGCCGCCGCTGGCGTTGCCACCCTCTTTTGATCGCCCACATCCGCTCCCGCGCTCCGCACCCCCGGCGTCACCAAAACCTTGTCCGGCCCCACATGCACCCGCAACGCCCCCACTTCAAGGGGCGAACACACCAGCCCGTCCACACCAGCCCCCATCGCGTTCTTCACGCGCAGCGCAAACAGCTCCGCCAACGAACAGCTGTACCCCATCGCCGGCAAATCGCTTTCGGCAATACTGGTCAACACCGTCACGCCCAACAACTTTAAGTCCGACGAACCCCGCCCCTCCACCGCCGCCCGCATCACTTCCGGCTCGGCATGAACAGTCAGCAGGCTCACGCCACTCTTCGCCACCTGCCTCACTGCCCGCTTCACCGTCTCGCCAATATCGTGAAACTTCAGGTCGAGAAAAACCTTTTTCCCCCTGCCCAGCAGTTCGTCCACAAACGCCATCCCCGCCACGGTGTACAACTCCAGACCGACTTTATAGAAAGTGATCTCCTCCGCCGTAGCGTCCACAATACCTCGCGCTTCCGCGGCCGTTTCACAGTCCAGAGCAATAATGATCGGATTCATTCGACTTCCAACAGCGTATCCCGCTTCGCCACCACGCGGCCCATTCGATAAGCCCCCGAATATAGCCGTTCCATCTTGGCCGCCTCCGCCTCCGGCATCGCCATCAACAGTCCTCCTGACGTCTGTGGGTCGTACATCACTTCCCCCGCCGAACCCGTCACGTGACACTCCACAAACTCGCGGTTGTTCTTCAACCCGCCCGGCACCGCGCCCGCCGCCGCATATTCCGCCACGCCCGGCAGCAGTTGCAGCCGCGCCCCTTCAATCACCAACGTCACGCCCTTCGACGCCGCCGCCATCTCCCGCGCATGGCCCAGCAACCCGAAGCCGGTCACGTCCGTACACGCATGCACCTCGCATTGCAACATTGCCGCGCAAGCCGCCTGGTTCAACGTGGTCATCGACGCGATCGACGCCGCCACGTCCGCCTCCCGCGCCAGGCCCTGCTTCAGCGCCGTCGACACGATCCCGGTCCCCAGCCGCTTTGTGAACACCAGCACATCGCCCGCCTTAGCCCCGCCGTTGGCCAACACCTTGGCCGGATGCACCGTCCCGGTCACGGCGTAGCCAAACTTCGGCTCGGCATCTGCAATCGAGTGCCCCCCGATCACCGAGCACGCCGCCTCAATCATCTTCTCCGCCCCGCCGCGCAACACCGCGCGCAGATCTTCCATTTCCCCGTCGCGCGGCCACGCCAGGATCGACAACGCCGAAATCGGCACGCCCCCCATCGCGTAAACGTCACTCAACGAATTGGCCGCCGCAATCTGCCCGAAGGTATACGGATCATCCACAATCGGCGTGAAAAAGTCGACGGTCTGCACCAAGGCGCACTCCGGCGTCAACTGGAAGACTCCGGCGTCATCCGACGTCTCGAAGCCAATCAGCACGCGCGGATCGAACTGTCGCGGTAGCCCCGCAAGCGCCTGGTCCAAAACCTTTGGACTCAATTTGCTCGCTCAACCAGCCGCTTTCACGTGAGCAGTTAGCTTCCTTGTGGACACTCGTTCTAGTCTACGACGCAGCGCGCACCGGTCTTCTTGCAGAACGAGAGCGCCGAGGCGTCCGGCTTCTGAATTGTGATCCGGCTCGCGTCGATCTTCTGCTCGACAAACAGCCGGGCCAAGTCATTCTTGAGCCATTGCTCCAACACCACCGGATCAGTCTCCCCGGTCTGACGGTTGAACAACGGACGTTCGAATCCTTCTGGAGTCGGTGGCCCGAACTCATACTCCATCGACGCCCAACGGCCATAGTGCGGATCGATTACGGCATCCTGCAGCGCCCATTCCTTCAGCGTCAACCCCGGGATCGTCGGATGCGGCAGCGGCTTGCCCTCGGCGTCGAACAGAATCTGCTTCGGCCGTTTGGTCAGATCCACACCGTAAAAGTTCGAAAAATCAAGCGGCGCCGGCGCCACCGCTTCCGTCAACCGGCCTTCTCGCAATCCCTTCCACGAAGCCATACCGCGCCGGTCCGGCGTCCCCAACCGGCCCAACCACCCAGCCCGCCATCGCTCATCCTCCACCGGCTCTAACCGCGCCTCCACCACCCGGTCCCCCGCCGGATCCCAATCCACTTCCTTCCGCGTCGCACTCCGCGCCACCACCCTCCCATCAGAAACGAAAATCACATTCCAATACCAAACCCCCTTCCCCGCCCCCCAGAACGGGCCCGGATACGCAATCGCATTTGGATCAAACTCCACCGTTTCCCCCCCGGCCCACGCCCGCCCATCCCGCGCCCCCACCCACACCAGATTCGGCTCCGCCTCCACCGGTACCACCCAATCCCCCTCCGTCGGCCGCAACGCCGCCATGAACAATAATCGTCCCTCCCCCGTCCCGCCCGTCACGCGTAGGCGCAGACCCTTCCGCCCCTCGTCCTTCCCTGCCGGCACCGGCTTCGCCCCCGGCATCTCCCAACATTCCCCCAACGCTTTCCCCGCGTAGTAATGCACCCCGTACCGCAAACTCCGCGGAATCTCATTCGCGCAGCTATCCGGCCCCACCTGCCGAGCCAACTCCCGCCCCGTCAACTCCGCATCCTTCGCCGGCAAATAACTCACCTTCGCCGTCACCACCACCGCCAACATCAGACCCACCGCCCCCGCCAAATACCGCGGACCCGGAACCCGCATCACCATCACCGCCGCGGGCAACAGCGGAATCAGATACCCCGGCAGCTTGTTCTTCGAAGCGCTAAAGAATACGAACCCAAACACGAACCAAGCCGCATAGAACGCCCGCGTCTTCCACTCCCCCCTCCACAACAGCGGAGTCCAAGGCAGCAGCAATGCGATTAACATCGGCCCGTAGAACCAAAACGGCTGTACATGCTGCAAGTCCCCGCTCGCAAACCGCCCGAAATGGTGCTCAATAAAGAACTCATTGATAAACGCCCAGCCCTGCCGCTGCGTGACCAGCACGTACCACGGCAGCGCCACCACCAGGGAAGCGACCACCACCTTCCACCACTCCCGCCACCGCTCCCGCGCAAACCAAACCACCGGAGCCCCCAGCACCACCGGCACCAATCCCTTCGCTAGCATCGCCGCCCCAAAACACGCCCCGACCCACCAGGCCCCCTTCCCCGTCTCTATCCACCGGCACGCCAAAATCATCCCGGCTGAGAAGAAAACCGCCAACGGGACATCCGTCACGGCAATATTCGAGTACCCAATCCAACCCGCGCAAGTCGCCAGCATCGCCGCCCGCTGCCAACTCCCCACCATCCACCCGAACCAAACCACAAACGCCGCGCTCAGTACGCCCAGCGGCACCCGCACCGCCGCCTCCGGTCCCAGACCCAGCTTGAACCCCACCGCCCCTATCCAATAAAGAAGCGCCGGTTTCTCCAGCCACGGCTTCCCGTCCAGCACCGGCGTCACCCAGTCCCCGCTCCGCGCCATCTCCCGCGCAATCGATGCATACCGCGGTTCATCCGGGCCAAACAGCCCAAACGCTCCCGGAAACGCCGGAAACAGCAGCAACAGAGCCGCCAGCGCCGCGGCCATCCAAAGAAATCGCACTACATGTCAGTATAATGAGGCGAATGCGTCGACTGGGCCTGCTCCTCATTCTTCCTCTTTCCCTCTCCGCTGAAACCGGCGCCTGCGCCTGCAACCCCGCCGACTCCGAATCGCTCAAAACCCGCGATTGCTCCCTCACAAGCGAAGCCACCAAGCAGCCCCCCGGCCTCGCCATCTTCCATCTCAAAGACGCCTCCCCCCGCAAACCCAACCGCACCCTCACCCTTCCCACCCGCGTCAAGACCGGCGGCATCCAAACTCTAGCCGACCTCTCCCCCGCCGAACGAACCCACCTCTGGACCGAAGCCATTGCCAAAGCCAAAGCTCTCTGGGGTGACGACTGGGGCCTCGCTTACAATGGAGTGAAAGTGCGCACGCAGTGCCACCTCCACATCCACGTCGGCAAGCTTTTGAAAGGCGTCGATTCCGGCATCACCCTCTTCGTGAACCACCCCTCCCAGATCCCCGTCCCCAAGGATGGCTCTGGCCTGTGGGTCCACCCCGTCGGCCGCCGCCTCAAAGTCCACATTAACGAACAAACCACCGAAACCGTCCTACTCCGATGAGCCTCGTAGATATCGAAAAACTCCCCACCGCGGAAAACTCCGCGATCCACCTCCACCCCACCGACAACGTCGCGGTCCTGCGGGTCCCCGTCGGCCCCGGCGCCGACCTCCGTATCGGCGGCCTCGCCATCGTCACCAGAGACCCCATTCCCGCCGGCCACAAAGTCTGCGTCAAGACCATTCCCGCCGGCGACCGCATCCTCCGCTACGGCCAGGTTATCGGCCGTTCCAAAGTCACCATCGAACCCGGCCAGCACATCCATACCCACAACGTCCTGTTCGAAGAACAAACCTTCAACTACGAGTTCCCCACCGCCGAAGTCCCCTATCCCCCGCGCCCCGCCCACATGCCCACCTTTATGGGCTACCAGCGGGAAGACGGCCGCGCCGGCACCCGCAACTACGTCGCCGTCGTCGCCGCTTCCAACTGCGCCGCCCATACCGCCGAACTCATCGCCGAAAGCTTCGACCCCGCCACCCTCCCGGCCCACGTCGACGGCGTTGTTGCCTTCCCCCACGGCGAAGGCTGCGGCCACTCCATCGGCCCCGATACCGACCAACTCCGCCGCACCCTCGCCGGCGTCCTCGCCCACCCCAACGTCGGCGCCGCCATCATCCTGGGCCTCGGTTGCGAGGTCAACCAGATCGACCACTATCTCGGCGCCAACGCTCCCCGCACGGACCGTCTCATGGGCATGACGCTCCAAGGCTCCGGCGGCACCCGCGGCGCCGTCGAAGCCGCCCGCAAGTTCATCAACGAGCAGATGGACGCCCTCGCCGCCGAAGAACGCACCGAACTCCCCGCTAGCTTGATCACCCTCGGCCTCAACTGCGGCGGATCCGACTCCTTCTCCGGCATCACGGCCAACCCCGCCCTCGGCTACTGTTCGGACCTCCTCGCTGAAATTGGCGCGGCCAGCATTCTGGCGGAAACGACCGAGATCATCGGCGCCGAGCATCTGCTCGTCAAACGCGCCCGCAACCGCGCCACCGGCGAAAAGCTCCTCCGCATGATCGCGGAATACAAGCAGTATCTCAACCAGTTCAAGGGCTCGAACTTCAACGACAACCCCTCCCCCGGCAACAAGGAAGGCGGTCTCACCAACATCCTCGAAAAGAGCCTCGGCGCGGTCGCCAAGGGCGGCACCAGCACCCTGACGCAGGTCTACGAGTACGCCGAACGCGTCACCGAACCCGGGTTCGGCTTCATGAACACCCCCGGCTACGACCCGGTCTCCCTCTCCGGCCTCGCCGCCGGCGGCTGCAATGTCATTTGCTTCACCACCGGCCGCGGCAGCGCCATCGGCTTCCCCACCGTCCCTGTGGTCAAGGTAGCCACCAACTCCAACACCTTCCGCCGCATGCGCGACAACATGGACATCAATGCCGGCCTCATCTCGGACGGCGAAGCCACGGTCCAACAGATCGGCAAAGAGATCTTCGACTTCATTCTCCGTGTCGCCAGCGGCGAGAAAACCTGCGCCGAACGTCTTGGCCACCAGGAGTTCGTCCCCTGGCGCATCGGCCCCGTCATGTAACGCTGCGCCCCTAGTGTTGACAGATCCGCACATTCCGGGCGAAAAATCGCGCTTCTGCTTATGTCCCGCCGGAAGATGACTGCGAGTTCCCGCCTTGCTCGGCACCAGAACCGGGGGGCCAGTACCGTCCGTTGGAATCACCGCAAGGTACGTCATCGCCGCTCCTCCGAGAAACGGCCCCCGGCAGCCCCTGCAATACCGCCCCGTCAACGTCCCTAGAAGCGTTGCGTCGATCCTGGGCCTGATCCGCTCCAACACGTCCCGCGTCTCGCCGCAGTGAAAGAACGAGCTACGCTGGTGCTGGCGCCATCCCGTCCAACCCTTTTCTTAAGTCGACGTTAGCCTCAATCCGCTCCTCCGCCGTCGTCACCCGCGCGTTGGCCCCTACCCGGTCGGCCAGACTCCCGCATTCGGTCAACT
>JBBQRA010000292.1:0-6411 GCA_038215275.1 Bryobacterales bacterium
CGGCACTCCCCCAAAACTTCCCGGCCAACCCGCTGGCAACCAGCAAGCACCATCGGCCGCAACAGACAAACCCTATCGCCGGCTCTCCCCCAACTTCCCGGCCAACCCTCTGGCAACCAGCCAGCACCATCGGCCGCAACAGACAAACCCAGGCGCAGCCCGGCAGGGCATCGAGCCCTGCCAAGCCGCCACAACAGACCCTATCGCCGGCTCTCCCCCAAAACTTCCCGGCCAATCCGCTGGCAACCAGCCAGCGCCATCGGCCGCAACAGACAAACCCCGGCGCAGCCCGGCAGGGCATCGAGCCCTGCCAAGCCGCCACAACAAACCCTATCGCCGGCTCTCCCCCAACCTCCCTGCCCCCAAACCGCCGTCGCCAAACAACCCCACCGGCACCACAAACCGCAACGTCATCCCCAGGTTCATCCCCAGCAGCATCGCCATATGCATCAGCCACGGGTCCGCCCCCATCGCCAACCGGTGACCCAACTCCATGCCCACCAACATCCCCACCGTGTCCACCACCAGCAGCGCATAGCGCCCGGGCACCTGTAAGCACCGGGCAAACCACAAACTCGGCGGCAACGACGCCACCAGCATCCCCGCCGTCCCGCCCCACGAATGGTGACACGTCGGCTGCCCGTAGCCACCCAACACCATCCCAAATCCGCCAAACGCCGTCATGATCAAAACCATGTCCACATGCGCCGGCATCACCCGCCGCACCTGCCACAGCAGCGACACCGCCACCGCGCACAAAACCGCACCCACCAGCACCTGCGGCCCCGCCGGATACTGCATCGCCAACAATGCCACCTGACCCAAGCTAGTCAACCAGAACGCGCTCTTCACCAGTCACCTCGATATTCAGGACATTCAGAGCCATTAGGATCACCGTGATGCTCGAAACCGTCATCAGCAGCGCCGCCGTCACCGGGCTCAACCACCCCGCCGCCGCGACCACCATCCCGACTAGGTTGTACCCCAAAGCCACCGCAATGTTCCGCCGCAAAGCCCCCACGGCCTGCCGCGCAATCCGCAGCGTCACCGGCAGCGCCCGCCAATCCCCGTTCAGGTTCAACAGGCTCGCCACCTCCTGAATCGCCGGAGACGCCGTCGCCACCGTCATGCCAACATGGCTCGCCGCCATCGCCGGCCCGTCGTTCAGCCCGTCCCCCAGAAACAGGACATGATGACCCGCCGCGTTCAACCCGTCCACCAAAGCCAGCTTCTCCCGCGGCGTCTGCCGCGCATGCTGATCCGCAATCGGGATCACCGCCGCCCGCGCCGCCCCATCGCCCGTTGCTAACACCAGCCGCAACCGGTCCGCCGTCAGCCCGTCCATCGTCTCCTCCAGCGCCGGCCGCAAACTCTCATCCAAGTAGACCGTCGCCGCCCGCCGCCCATTCACCCGCACTTCCACCGCGTGCCGCCCCGAATCCGCGTCGAGCGTCACCTCCACCAAATACGGCACACCCCCGTCAATCACCGCCGCCGACAACCCCCGACCTGGCAGCAATCGGATCGACTCCAACTCCGCCGGCGCCACCCCGTCCCACAACGGAGCCATCGCCCGCGCAATCGGATGCGCGCTCGCCCGCTCCGCCGTCGAAAGCAGCCGCAGCAGGCGGTCCTGCTCGCCCGTCCAACTCTCCTCTACGGCCATCGTCGCTACATAGGCTTCCGGCGCCGACAGCGTCCCCGTCTTGTCGAACACCACCGTATCAACATCCGCCAGCCGCTCCAACGCCTCGCCGGACCGGCACAAGATACCTGTCTGCCGAAGCCGCGCCATCGCACTCCACACCGTCAACGGAGCCGCAAACCCCAGCGCACAAGGGCAAGCGATCACTAATACCGACATCGCATGGGACAGCGCCACCGGCCAAGGATTCACTTGCCAATGCCAGAAGAAGGTCCCCAGCGTCGCCGCCGTCACCGTGGGGACAAACCAACGAAGGGCCCGCTGCGCCAATTCGAGCGTCCTTCCCGGACGCGCCAACCGCTCCACCATCAACGCTCGCACCCCTTCAATCTCACTCTCCGCCGCAGTCGTCGTCGCCTCAATCCACAGCGAGGCGTCCAGCGGAAACGACCCCGCCCGCACCACGTCTCCAGGCTGCAAAGAGCGCGCAAAGGACTCGCCCGTTAGATTCGTATCCTGCACCAACGCCATCCCGCGCAGAATCAGACCATCCGCCGGAATCGGCTGCCCCGGCAGCACCTGCACCTCATCGCCCTTCTTCACGCCGGAGTTCGCGATCGACACCGTCAACTCCGACAGCACCCGCTCCTGCCCATACCGTCCCACTTCGCGCCCAAGCGAATAGATCAGCAAAAGCAGCCCCGCCACGTCAAAATACGTCCCGCCGATGCCCTGAAACAAAGAAAGCAGGCTGGCCGTGAAGCTCGCTGCGATACCGGACAGAAACAACAGTTCCAGACTCAGCCCCCGAGCCCGCCAGGCGGCGGAGAGCAATTCGCCGCCCAGCAGCGAGGCAATCCCAAGCGAGATCAGCCCCGTCGCGCTCTCTAGCGCGAACCGTTCGCTGGCGGTGACCTCCGAACCATTAACCGCTAGGCCTAACACCATCGCGTTGACGGCAAGAAACGCCGCCGACCCCAAACGCCACCAAGCGCCCGATCCGCTCCGGGGTTCGAAACAAGCGCAAAGTGGCGTCGTCGGGTTCATCGTCTATTTGCCTTCTCCTTCGGCGCCTCGGGAAGGATTGGTAAAGTCATTTGGTGTCTCCTTTTGCGATGACGGCGGAAAACTCCGCCAGACTGCTGGCCGTCCAAGCATTCGGCTTGTCGGCGAGTTCGGCACGGACTTTGGCCACGGTGTCCTTGCTAACCGCCGGAGCTTTATTGCCCCACGAGTTGCGGATGTACGTTATCACCGCCGCAATCTCTTCGTCACTGAAATAGTCCCGCCACTTCGGCATCTCGCTGTTATACGTCACGCCGTTCACGACAAACGGCCCGTTGATGCCGTTCACCAGAATGGCTGCCAGGCGGCGCTCGTCGCCGGTGACGTAATCACTCGCCACCAGCGGAGGATACGTCCCCGCCACGCCTTTTCCGTCCGCTTGATGACACTGCGTGCAGGCGCCGAAAATCTCTTTGCCCATCACCATCGGATCAATCACCGCCGCCGGCCCCGCCGCCGCACTGGCCGGTTTTGCGCTGTACTCCATTCCCGACCAGTTGCCCTGGTTATCGGCGATATAGTATCCGCCCCAAGCCGTGAAAACGAAACACATCAACAAAAATGTGACCGGCGTCGGAGAAATCCCATCCCGCGGTTCCTCCATCTCCCGGACCGCTTGTTCGTGCATCTGAATAATGCGATCGGGTAAGTTGTCAGAATGTGGCGCGCTCATTATTGTTTCGCCTCCGGAAGCGGAAAAGTTCTGTTTTGCGCGCGCAAATATTCAACAAGTTGTTCACCCCGCGCATTCGGAATAATATGCGTCCCTTCCGCCTGAAACGCCGGAGGTAAGGGGATAGCTCCAGCCGGGACCAACTCGCCGGCCTTCACGGTCCGGAACAGATACTGGTAGCGCGGCATCACGGAACCGGCCGACGTGATCTGCGGATTGTAGAGGTGCAGGTAGTGCCAGTCACGGGCGGGTTGCCGTGCTCCGATGTTGGCGAGGTCCGGTCCTGTCCGCATCGTGCCGAGCAGGATCGGATATTCGTACATGTAATCGCGCGCCACCGTCCGGCGGTTGCCCCAGTTCCGGCGGATGTCGCCGCCGTAGCCCTTAGGGCGAACCTGCTGCGTATGGCAGTAGGTGCATCCCTGGTCGACATAGACATCGCGGCCCTGCAACGCCAGACCATAGTACGGAGCAGGATACTGGCTGCCGTCGCGCGGGTTGACGACCGGTTTATGGTCCTGGAACTGCCAGTTCGGAATTAAAACCAAACCACTCAAAGAAAAAGCAATCGTCAGTAATGCCCCAAGGATCACGAGAAATGTTTTATTCATTGCGCCATTTCCTCGCGCTCATTTTGTTCGTTAACAAACTCTTTCCAGGCAGGGCGCTGCGTCGTGAACAGCGTCGGTCCGCTCATTACGAAGTGGTGGCGCGAGAGAATCCGCCACACGGAAATCGCAAACGCGATATGCGCGATTGTCATCCCCATTCCAGACACGCTGCGCAGTATCAAGTACGGTTTCACGTACTCGACAGTTTGCAAAAACGGAATCGAGGGATCGTTCATCATCACGCCCTGCCACCATCCCGCCCAGCATAAACCGATGCCGTAGGACAAGACGCCGATGGCGGAGCCCCAGAAGTGCACCTTGATCAAACGAGCCGAGGACCATTCGTTATTCGTTACCCGCGGGAAGATGTAGTACATGGCCCCGAACATGATCATGGAAAAGAAGCCATAGAGGCCGAGATGGGCGTGCCCGATGGTGTACTGGGTGAAGTGGGTGATCTCTTGATGGCTGCGGAGGGCTTCAAGAGACCCCTGGAAGCTTGCCACGGTGTACATAACGGAGCCGAAGACGGTGAAGCGGAGGGTAGGGCTGGTCTTCAGCATATGAAAGACGCCGCGCATGGTCATGTGGTGATTGATGGCGACGGTGATGACGGGGATGAACATCATCATCGACCCTACGACGCCCACCGTGATGGTCCAGGCGGGCAGGGGGCCTCCCGTCAAGTGATGAGTGCCCGCCCAGTTATAGAAGATTGCCAGAGTCCAGAAGCCGAGGAGCGATAAGTGGTAACTATGAACAGGGCGTCCAGTTACCTTGGGTATCAAGTAGTAAGCTGTGGCGACTGCAATCGGAGTAACCCAAAGGCCGAGGGCATTGTGCCCAAACCACCAATTAGTAATAGCCTGAGATACGCCCTGCACGAGACCGAAGTAAGTACATAACATCGCAGTAACATAAAGGACGGGCAGCCAGACGGTCGCAGCGAGAAGATACCACTGCGAGACGTAAGTATGTTCACTGTTTTTAGTGAGATACATCTTTATGTTGGCGGCGAGGACGCCGAGTGCGGGAACGGCGAAGAACGGGGCGCAGTAGGCCGGAAACTCCAAATACTCGATGCTCGAACCATGGCCAGCCAGCACGGCGACCGAACCGACGACGACGCCTACGTTCCACACGATGGCCAGACCACTAAGGAGCAGCGGCCAGGGCAGCCTGACGTGGCAGAGGCGGGCCTGGAGCCAGAGGAGGGCACCGACGGCGGCCATCGAACTCCAGCCAAAGAAGACGATATCGAGATGGACGGGCCGGATACGGCCGAACGTTAGCCACTCGATGCCACCGAGGAAATCCGGGTTGTGGAGCTTGAGTGAACTGATCATAGCGGCCAGGGAGCCGAGCAACAGCCAGACGACGGAGCTGGTGAACCAGATGAGAACAGGGACGCGGGAAGAGTCGTCGATCAGAATGCGCGATATCTGCTCGAGGCGGGACTCGGCGGGACCTTCGGGGACTTGGGTCATTAGCGGGATCCTTTGCGAGCGGACGGGAAGTAGTCGGTCTGGCGACCGATGGGCTCGCCGGCATCAAATATGGAAGCGGCGCCCTTTCGCAAATTGCGGAACTCGCCTCGCTTGATCGCCCATGTAAGGGCCCAAACGGTCATAACGGCAGCGAGTAGCGCGGTCGCCCAGATGATCATTGAAATTAGAAACATGAAGCCTCCTATAAACAGGATAAAATACTCCGAAAATATAAACAAGATAAGGACCTCCGCATTTGATTAAAATTTTTAACGGATAATGTCGGGAGGCAAGCGGTTCAGATTGGTGACAAACGGATCTGGGTGGAGCGGGCCGCCATGCCACGCTGTGCCCCGGGTTTTGCTCGTATCCGGATGACGATGGCTGGGATCTGCAACACGGATATAGAGTTGCTGCGCGGATACTACGGGTTTGCGGGGCGGCCAGGTCATGAATTTGTGGGGGTGGTGGAGAAGGCCGATTCAGCGCACTGGGTGGGAAAGCGGGTAGTCGGGGAGATTAATCTGGCGTGTGGGCGCTGCGATTTGTGTGGCCGCGGATTGGGCCGGCATTGCCCATCGCGGAAGGTGTTGGGGATCGTGAAGCACCCGGGGGCCTTTGCGGAGTGGCTGACCTTGCCGGAGGAGAATTTGTTAGAGGTTCCGGCCGGACTTACCGATGAAGAGGCGGTGTTCTGCGAACCTGTCGCGGCGGCTTGTGAAATTCAGGAGCAGTTGGGGAGCCTGCGAGGTGTACGAGTGGCCGTGCTGGGGGACGGCAAACTGGGATTGCTGATTGCTCAGGTGCTGCAGGTGGGGGGTGCGCACGTCCATCTATTCGGGAGGCACGCGGAGAAGATGGCGATTGCGGAGGCGGTGGGGGTAAGGGTGGGGGGCGTGGGCGAGTTCGACGTTACGGTAGACGCGACGG
>JBBQRA010000293.1:0-6371 GCA_038215275.1 Bryobacterales bacterium
GCTTCCCCGCTCCGTTATCCCCGCTCAATTTCGAGCGACGTTACCGTAGCGTTCTCAGATTATCAGTTTGCTGCGCGTTTTGCAAGGCCTAATTTCATTTCCTTGCCCATCCCTTTTGCTTCCGCCGGGGATGTTCGCTGCTCACTGACTCACTCAGATTAGCAAGGCCAGAGTCGAAGCGCAACTGTAATAATCAATTTCTCTGATTGCCCTGATCAAATTTCTTTTCCTTCCCCCCAATACGGCCCAAAATCCGCTCCGCCGCCCGCACTCCCCAATGCTGCGCCTCTTCAAATATAGAGAATCCACTTAAATCCGAATGCGCAAATTGCAATCCGCCCATCCCGTCCCGCATTCTCCGCAAATCCGCCGATCCCCGCATTCCCACCCCTGGGCGACACATCGCATGCCCGTTCCGGAAGATGTCAACTCGTTGTATACACTCTTGGATCCGCGGATGTGCCCGCCGAATGTCCTGAATCACGCGATCCCGCCAACTCTCCCACGAAGCTCCCAACAGATCCCGCCGTGCCTGTCGCGTATCCGCCCCGGCCAATGCCCAATAGTGCGTCCATACGGTCCTTTCGATGCGCGTGCGTAGACTCTGATGCGTAGCCGAGACGTACCCCAGCGCCGGCGACCCGTAGATCACGTTGTCCCAGGCAATCCCCTCGGCTCCCTCCGGCATTCGGTCCAGGGTCAGATTCGACACTACCCACGGGGAATAGGTCAATGAGGGCAGAGGCGCAAAACCCTCCACCAGATGCGGAGCCAAGTACGTGGGCGCCGCGAAGATCACCGCATCAGCGATCCAAGCAGCCCCCTCCGTCTCTACCCTCCACCCGGTTCCCTGCCGAGCGATCCGCCGCACGAACTGCCCTGTCTTTAAATACTTCCCCACTTTGCCGGTCAGCTTCCGCAGCAGCCAGCCGTTACCCTCCGGCCAGGTTAAGGGCCCCTTTTCTTCATGCTCCCGCGCCGCAAAATAGTGCAACCCAGCCCAGGCCGACGCTTCCGTCAGTCCAGCTCCGTAGTCGTCCCGCGTCGAATAATCACAGAACCAGCGCAGGTACGTCGACCGGAAACCCTCGCGATTCAACCACGCCGCGAAGCTCAACCGGTCCAGCTCCTTCACCGCTTCGCCGGCCTTCCCCTCCCCCAACGCCATCGGGATCGTGAACGCCCCCGTTGCCCGAAACTCCCGCACCCGCTCCGAGAAGCGCCGATACTCTCCGCGATCCGCCTTCGTCGCCCCAACCTCCGGCTCGATCCCCTCTTGCCACCGCCCATGAATATACAGACGCTCCTGCGGCGAATGGCACAAGAACCGTTCCTCCCACTGCCCATCCACCAGCGCGCCAAATTCCGCCAGGATCTCCCGCACCAACACGGATTCCGTATTCGGCACCGGAACGTAGTGCGCCCCCCACGGATAAGCACTCACCTCGTTCTCGCCAAACCGAGAATTCCCGCCTACCTGCGACTCCATCTCCAGCAGGACAAAGTCGTGAAACCCCTTCTTATCCAACCACCACGCCGCGCACAATCCGGCCATGCCTCCGCCGACGATGACCACAGGCGACCGTCGCGCCTCCGACGATGACGAGTACGCCACCCGATCCCGGAGCCGGTGCCCCCGCTCCTGCGACTCAAAGGCAAACCCGCCCGCAATCTGCCGATCTGTCTTTGGCGCCAATCCCACGAGCGCTGGCGCGCCCAGCAAACCCGTAACGATCTGCCGTCTAGTGCGCAATCTCCCGCCACTCCTTCTCGTAATACCGCACCAACGCCTGGTCGTTCAGCCGGTTAGGCTCCGCCGGAACCTCGGCCATATCCTGCGGGAACACGAACAATTGCGCCAGCGTTCGCTTATCCAGGAACCGCAAACCGGCCGGAAGATTCTCGGGCGGCTGATACTCTCCGGGTCCCGCTAGAATGAAGCCCCACTCCCCAAAGCTCGGCACATACACGTGGTACGGCCAGGTTTTGAATCCAGAATGCTTTAATGTATTCGCAATCGACCAGAAGCTTTGCCGCGCAAACAGTGGACTCGTCGACTGCACCACCACCAGCCCGGACCGGGTAACGTGCCGCTTCAGCAGCCGGTAAAACGCCGTCGTATAGAGTTTCCCCAGCGAAAAATTGGTCGGATCCGGAAAATCGATGATCACGAAATCATACATTTCTTGATTCTGATCCAACCATACAAAAGCATCGGCGTTGATCACCTTTACCCGCGGATTCGAAAACGCCCGGCTATTCAATTCCCTTAAAATGGAATGTCGCGTAAACAACTCGGTCATCTCGGGATCGAGGTCAACAAGCGTCACGCTCTCAACGCCGGGATACTTCAACACCTCCCGCACCGCGAGCCCATCGCCGCCGCCCAGTACCAGCACTCGCCTCGCCGCCGAAATCGCCGCTAACCCTGGATGCACCAACGCCTCATGATACCGGTATTCATCACGCGAGGAAAACTGCAGGTGCGAACTCAAAAACAGCCGCACATCGTCCTTCCACTTCGTCAACACGATCCGCTGATACCGGGTATTCCGCGAAAAGATCACGTCGTCGGCATAGATACTGTTGTCCGCCGCCTCGGTGATCCGGTCCGCAAACCCCATCCCCGCACCCAACAGTATGACCACCACTGCCCCTGCCACCCGTAACAGCGGAGCCGGCCCGATCTGCGCGCGGAACAGGTACATCGACCACACCGCCACCCCGGCGTTCACCAGGCCAAATAGCAGCGCACTCCGCACCATGCCCAACTTCGGCACCAGCACGAGGGGAAACAAGAGCGACGCGCCCAACGCCCCCAGGTAGTCGAACGTCAACACGTTCGCCACCAGATCCGTGAACTGGAACCGTTCTTTCAGAATCCGCATCAACAGCGGAATCTCCAGCCCCACCAGAATCCCGATCACCGTAACCAGCGAATACAGAAGGAACCGAAACCCATCCGTGTACGCAAACGCCAGGAACAGCAGTGACGAGGAAAAGCCGCCAATCAGCCCGACCATCAGCTCGATCGTCACGAATTGCGTTACCAAGCCGCGATGGATGTACCGCGAAAGCCAGCTTCCAATACCCATCGCGAATAGGTAGCTGCCGATCACGGTCGAGAACTGCAGGATGCTGTCCCCGAGCAGATAGCTCGCCAACGCTCCGGCAATCAACTCATAGATCAGCCCGCAGGCCGCGATGAGGAATACCGAGATAAAAAGGACAATCGCCACGCCGTCTCGAGGCTAATGCACCGCGGAGGCGATGATGATGCCGATGCCGAGCATCATAAAGCCAACCACGATGGCGGCTGCGATATTGTGCTTCTGGAAGATTTCCGTCTGAAGCTCGCCCGGTGTCGCCTTGTCGATTACAAAAAACGCCACCACATAGATGGCGATACCCAGTGCGGCATAAACAACCGCATTCAAGAAGTGGTCGATGCGAAATTCCATGATCTGCTATTTCCCCCCAAAGTATCGGGCATAACCAGCGTAATGGGAGCGGTAGGCTCCCGGATTGTTGCGAACGGATTTGGGAACGCCTTTCACTTCGTCATACGGAGTAAAAGGGGACCACCCGGTAATGCTCGAAACCGCCAGTCCTCCGGCGACCAGCAGGCTATACGCCATATACATTTTGCTCATGAGTCGTCTCCGTCACTGGAACTGCCGCCCCCGCCATAGTCGCTCTCGCTCCACCGCTTCGTTTCGAACACGGCCGATCGAATACTTGTCCAAATCGGCGGAATGAGAAGCAGAAACATCCCGAGGAAGTATCGCAAGTAATAAGGCACGCCGCGCACCAACTGAATCCGAGCCGAAATCGGCGCGGCCAACGTGGGATCCGTGTCGGGCTCCACCCGCAGGTAGTACCGGCCTCCCGGGATGTTGGGCAGCAACACGTCGTCGCTCCGGCTGCCCTCCGTCCAACTGCCATCCGAGTCGGTGCCGAAGTAGAAGCTCACCTCGCGGCCGAAATCGAACGCCTGTCCGGTGTCCTCGTTAATCAGCGCCATGCTAAGGAACACCCACTTATTGGCCACATCCGCTTCGATGTTCACTTCCAAATTGTCGTTGTTCCCTTCAAGGGTAAAGGCTTCCGTGACGAAACTCTTCTCGCCCGTGTTGGCCGGGTTAATCACAAAGCTCTTATCGAACGCCTTCTGCCCACGAGCGGTAATGGCAAAAAGCACCATCAGGCCAAACAGCACCAGGCACATCAGCCCATAGAGCTTCCACGAACTCGCCACCTTCCCGGCATAGGGCGAAGGCTGATTGGCGAACACGCCAATCGGCGGCGGACAGGGCGTTTTTACTTGAAACGCCTGCCAAATCGTCGTGCCCGCCATGTACTCGCTCTGGCTCCAGGTCACCTCGTTCTCGGTCATCTCGGAAGAAAGCATCTTCGGCGGGGCGACATAATCAACGGCGTCCACCGTCTCCCCCACCTGCACCATCCACGGGAACTCACCGATCACGAACCACGTGTACGCCCTGGCCGTTTGAAAGTGACGGTACTTGTCCGAGCCCAGGATCATTCCCGGCGTGCCCATCACGGTCGTCGCCGCCGGCAGTGTCTGCAGCGGCGTCACGAAGTTCCAGTGGTTGTTGTATTCGCTTAGGTACCGGAAACCCTGATACGGGTTCCACAGCACATACTCCCGCCAGAAGTAGTTCGTACCGTCGACATTGATGCCCCGCTGTTGGAAGCCGATCGCCTCCCACAACACGTCCTTCAGCTTGCCACGGGAGCCAAGCGGAATCGCGGGCTCAATCGTCATCGCCGCCTGCCACTGTCCGATGATCTTCAGCTGCGGATTTGTCGCATCAATCGTGCTGCTGCAGTAGCTGCAGATCACGCCGGCTGCGGCGCCCAGCGCGCGCAGCTCAATTTGGGACCCGCAGTTCGGGCAGTTCAGCGCCTTTGCCTTGGGGACGAAACCTTTGCGGGGAGCGGCTAGGTTCATGCGGTTGGCCAGCCTTCGAACTCTTTGAGGTTCTTCAGTTGCAAGCTGCCAAATTTGACAAACTGGCCCAGAAAGAGTAGCGGTGGATTTTCGCTATAGTCCAGAGTCCCGAACCGGCCATCATCCGTCCGGAAATCGGCGAAGTAGCACTTTTCCTTTTCGTAGGACGTGAAGGGAAGTTCCCCTTCCGTCGTTTCATAAAGCGCGTGGGTGATCACGGTCAGATAGAGGGGCACATTATGCTGCACGATCATCATCCCGCGCTGCAGTTGATCCGGAGCCGGCGGCGCGTCCGTGAAGGAGTTTGCGAACGAGATCGCGTACTCCGCCTGGGCATCGGACAACCAACCGCTGCTCCCATCCGTGAAGATCAAATGCCACTCGTTCCACGTACCCAAGTCGTATCGATAGACGATCCGCCCGATCACCTGAAACGCTTTGGTGTTAAATAGGCCTTCCGTCCCGATCTGGATCGGTGAGATGTCTATCGGCAGGTCGGCCGCTTTTCCTACCAGCGCCAGATTGATGTCGTTGCGCACGAGAATCGACTTACAGTAGTCGCACGTCGTCTGCACGGCGCCCGACCAGCGGAAACGAATCTCAGCACCACAATTGGGGCAAATGGCGTTACGTGTACTCATCAGGAGCCGTAGGGTCTCTCCAACTGACGAACTCGTACTTCTTGAGCAAAAAAGGTCTTCTTAAGATACGACACAAAGTCCCAATCCGGGCGTCGTTTGCAACAAAAAACATTCAAGCACAAACTGCCGAACTCAGGAAACGTGTGGCACGCCAGATGCGACTCCGCCAGCAGGCACAAACCGGTAATCCCACCCGGTCCGGGAAACTGGTGCCACTGCGCCTCCGCCACCGGATGCAAGGACAATCCGGAAATCAGATCCGCAAATAGTCCCCGAAGAGCCGCGGGATCTTTGAGGAGCTCAGGTTCGCAGCCGAGCGCCTCAATTACCCATTCACACCCCGTACTCGCCATAGCCCAGAACTATACCGCAGGCTGCGGCGATCCGCATTCACCGCAAAACTTTGCCGTGCGCAGGATCTTAGACCCGCAATTGAAACAAAACTTCGTTTCACCTTGCGGCGCCGCACCAGCAGGCGCCACCGGCGGAGGGGCCGGCGCATCGGCCGCCGGAGGAGGCTGCGGTTGTTGCGGTTGCGGCGGCTGTTGATAAGCCTGCGCCATCGCGCCGCTCATCGCGTTCGCCATGCCGAAACCCGCGCTCAGCCCGGCGCCAATTCCGGCGATGCCGCCTTCGTTGGCGGCCGCAATCGGAATCGACTGCGCCACCTGGAACTGGGTATAGCGGCCCATGTCGCCAATCATGTTCATCGAGATCCGCTCGTCCAGACGCTTCTGCAGCTCTTCCGGCAGCGA
>JBBQRA010000294.1:0-6331 GCA_038215275.1 Bryobacterales bacterium
CCACCACCCTATCAGCCATCCGCCGCCACAAGGTGATCCTACCGCAGCCCTCCAAGGATCGTGCCCCGTCCAGCCGCCGAGCACCACGCCGAGGCCAGTCCGCCTGGCCAGCAGCCGTCCACCGCCACAAGGTCATCGCCCCGTCTCGCAACGAGTCCACCCCATCGCGACCGGCCGGGGCATCGTACCCAGTCCAGCCGCCAAGCACCACGCCGCTGCCAAGCCACCACGCCAGCAGCGAACCACCGCCACAAGGTCATCGCCCCGCCTCGCAACGAGTCGTCCATCCCACCGCGACCGGCCGGGGCATCGTACCCCGTCCAGCCGCCAAGCACCATGCCGCTGCCAGTCCACCACGCGATCAGCCATCCACCGCCACAAGGTGATCTCCTACCGCGGCCCTCCAGGGTATCGTGCCCCGTCCAGCCGCCGAGCACCACGCCGAGGCCAAGCCACCACGCCAGCAGCGAACCACCGCCACAAGGTCATCGCCCCGTCTCTCAACGACTCCACCCCACTGCGACCGGCCGGGGCATCGTGCCCCGTCCAGCCGCCAAGCACCACGCCGATGCCAGTCCACCACGCCATCAGCCATCCACCGTCATCATGCCAGCGCCCCGACCGCGGCGTCCCGGGCCACCCACCCCCAAATCACCATACCCCTATCGATCTACTCCCGTCGACTCCACTACCTCTACTTTTCCCCGCGGCCACCGCGCCCGAACCACCGTGCCCTCTCCTGGCTCGGAATCGACCTCGCACTTCCCCCCCAATTCCGCCACCCGTTCCTGCATTCCCAAAATCCCAATCCCCTCACCACCGCGCTTCCCCATCCCCACCCCGTCATCCGTCACCGTCAGCCGGATCTCGTCGGCACTCTCCTCCACCGCCACCCTCACCTCGGAAGCCCGCGCATGCTTGGAGCAGTTCGTTAAGGACTCTTGCACCACCCGGTACACACACGTCCGGTGCGCATCGTCCAGGTCCGCCAACTCTCCGCTCAACCGCAACTCAACCTCCAACCCCGAATGCTTCCCAAAGTCCTTCGTCAGCCACCGCAACGCCGACCCCAACCCCAGATCGTCCAGCATCGCCGGCCGCAGCCCCCGGGCCATCTCTCGCACCGACCGCAACGATCGGTCGGCCAACTCCGCCGCCTGCTCCGCACGCTCCCGCGAAGCCCCGTCCGCCGGCTCAATCTGCCCCAACTGCACCCGCAGCGCCGTTAGAATCTGCCCCACCTCGTCATGCAACTCCCGAGCCAGCCGCTTCCGCTCCCCCTCCTGCGCTTCCACCAGATGTTGGGACAACTGCCGCAGCCGCTCCACGTACTTCCGGATGTACCAAAGCGCCACGGCGGTCACGATCAGCCCCAGCGCCACCACCGCCACCAGAAGCCGCAGAATCAGACTCCGCAGCTCGTCCATCGATCCCCGCGTCTCCTCGTTCCGGCTCTGCCGTAGCGTCGCCACCAAATCCTGAATCTGCCGCACCGTCTGGGCAAACTCATCGCGCGTCGGCCCCAAGACCTCCCGGAGATACCGCGGCCCGTTCGCCTTCCGCTCCACGTCCTCCCACTCACTCACCGTCCGAGCCCCGGCAAAGTACTCCCGCCGCGCGCTCTCCACCACCCCGACCGGCCCCCGCAACTCCGTCGGAAGCGCCTGCCCTTCGTCGAGCCGCGTCTGGGACAACTCGCCCAATAGCTTGTCCAAATCCTGCTTGGCCCGCGCCTGCGCCGGACCATCGAGAATGATGTTGTCCCGCACCAGGTTCGACACCTGCAGCAGATCCACCTGCGCATCCCCGAACCGCCGCAACAGCGCCGTCTCCTCGTACGCTAGCCGAACCATGTCCGCCTGGATCGTCCGCAGCCGCCAGACAAGCACCCCTAAGGCCGTCACCACCAGGACAACCTGCGCCAACGTCGCTACCAACAAGATCCAAGTCGCCCGCGATCGCATACCCTCCCATCCTATCTCTGGTGTGTTTCCGGGATAGCCACGCCCCCGCCTCGCTCGCTAGCCTATCCAGATGGTCACTGTCATCATCCCCGCCCTCAATGAAGTGGCCAACATCGAGTACGTAGTCGCCCTCGCCCACCGTTGCGCCGAAGTCGGCGAGGTCATCGTGGTCGACGACGGTTCCGTTGATGGCACCCCCGAAGCAGCCGCCGCTGGCGGCGCCCGCGTGATCACTAGTAGCCTCCTTGGCAAAGGCGCCTCCATGGATGATGGCCTGAAAGCCGCCCGCGGCGACATCCTCGTCTACCTCGACGGCGACCTCCGTGGCCTCAACGGCCAACTCATCGAACTCCTCACCGAGCCCATCCGCCTCGACCGCGCCGACTTCGTCAAGGCCCGCTTCAGCCGGAGCGCCGGCCGCGTCACCGCACTCACGGCCCGCCCGCTGCTCCAGACCTTCTTCCCCGAAATCGCTGCCTTCACCCAGCCCCTCGGCGGCATCATCGCCGTCAAACGCACCCTTCTCGAACAGCTCCACTTCGAGACCGACTACGGCGTCGATCTCGGCCTCCTCATCGACGCCCATTTCGCCGGCGCCCGCATTGCCGAAGTTGATATCGGCCACCTCGAACACGATAGCCAAACCCTCGAAGCCCTCGGCGAAATGGCCAAACAAGTCGTCCGCGCGCTAATGCACCGCGCCGAGCGCCACGGCCGCCTCACCATCAACCAGGTCGTCGAGGTCGAGGAGGTCGAACGCCAGTCTCGCGCCGAATTCTCCCTGGTCACAGGTCGCCTCGAAGGCGCTGAACGCCTCGCGCTCTTCGACATGGACGGCACTCTCCTCCGCGACCGCTCCGTCGTCGTCCTCGCCAAGCAGACCGGCCGTTATGCCGCGCTCAGTGAGTTCCTCGACCGCCACGATCTCACGCCGGCCGAGCGCACCCGCGCCATCGCCAAAGTCCTCACGGGCGTCCCTCGCACCGCGTTCGAGGAGGTCGCCCGCTGTATGGAACTCAGCGAAGGGGCCCGAGAAACCATCGTCGCCCTCCGCAAGGAAGGCTACCGCGTTGGCATCGTCAGCGACAGCTATCGCATCATCACCGAGATCGTCCGCCGCCGCGTCTTCGCCGATTTCAGCGTCGCCAACCTCATGCGATTCAAGAACGGGATCGCCTCCGGCGACATCACCCTCTCCCCGATCTTCGAGCACGAGAACGGCTGCCCCGACCATCCCATCTGCAAGTGGAACGTCCTCCTCCACCTCGAAGAGAAGCTCGGCATCCCCGCCAACCGCATCCTCTCTGTCGGCGACAGCGCCAACGATATCTGCCTCCTCCGCCAGTCCGAAATCGGCATCGCCTTTGAGCCCAAAACCCCGGAAGTGAGCTCCGCGGCTGACTTCGTCATCCACTCCGACATGCAGCAGGTCCTGACTCATTTAACAGTGGCAAAATAGGGCATGGACTTCACCGCCCTCGATATCAACGCCCTCCCTTGGGAAGAGCGTTTCAACGAACATCTCCAGAAAACCCTCTATCGGAAGAACCTCATTACCGACCCCGATACCGGTATGGAGATCCGTGTGGTGAAGTATCCGGCCGGGGTCATCAACTCCCGCCACACCCATCCCTGCGCCCACGGCATGTACGTCCTCGAAGGCACCCTCGTTACCCATCAGGGCAGCTTCGGCCCCGGTCACTTCGTCTGGTTTCCCGAAGGCCCGGAGATGGAACACGGCGCCACCGCCGACAAGGACGTCGTCGTCCTCTTCATCACCAACAAGCCGTTCGAGATCCACTACAAGTAATGGATCTGCCCAAACTCGACGCGCAATGGTCCGCCGCCATCGCCTCGATCCTACCCGATGTCGTCGAGCGCGACGCCTTGCTCATCTGGCTCCAGCTCTATCCGCTTTCCGTATGGTCCCTCGCCCAGAAGGAGACGGACCGCGCAGGCTTTGAACGCTACTACCAACTCCGTGGCCGATACCGGCTGAGCGAGATCGCCGACACGTCCCATTCGTTCCTACCCGGTCATCGCCATTGGCCCGCCGTCAAGGCGGCGGTGCCCGCAGAACCCGGCGACGACCTCGCTGCTCTAATTCGTAAGATTGCCGCCGGTGATCCCGCCAAACTCGCCATCGCGGCCGTTCTCGTCATGACGCTCCGCCAAGCGGGCCCCGCGTTCCTGACAAGCGGCTACAAGCCTCCCGCCGAGCGTCCGAAGCCCGGACTCTGGCAGCGACTGACGAGCCGCGGGCTGAAGGTGACGATGCAGGATGGCAACTCCTTCCCGATACTCGCCGGTCAACACATCACGACCGGCGCCGAGCTCGACAAGCGGCCGTATCACGAAAGCGATGAGAGATGCTACCAGGGCATGGGTCCCATCCCCGTCGACTGCCGCAGCGGAAGCTGCGGCACCTGTTGGGTCGGCATTCTGGGGGGCAGGGAACTGACCGACCCGGTCACCGGCTTCGAGCAAAAGCGGATGCAATACTTCGGTTATTGGGAGAACCCGTTACACGAGCCCAACGCGGAACGTCCCCTGATTCGCCTTGCCTGCCAGACCATCGTCCGAGGCAGTTGCGATATCGTGATCCCAACCTGGAACGGAGTGCTCGGGACCGCTCGTCAGTTGAGGCGATCGGAAACGTAGGGTTCACCGTTCGGGTTCACAAAGACGTCCACCTTGCCACTGTCGGCGACGCGATTGTTCTGAATTTGGACCCGGCGGCCGGAGTGCAGCGCAATGCCATAACGCGCGCAGTCGCGGACGAAGTTGTCTGTGATCGTGACGTCCTGGGCGATGGTCGGATCCGGGTTGGCCTGCGGATGTCCCCACACAAAGATCCCGTCCTGGGGCTGCTTCGAGTTGCGGGTACCGAACACTCTGTTCCCATCGACCATGATCCGGCGCGCCGACCTGACCATGATCCCGGTGGTCGAACTGGCGAGCAGATAGACCGTGTTGTTCGAGACCCTGACGTCCTCGCTGGCGGCGCCGACCTCGATCCCGACATCAACGATACCCGCCAGGAAGTTACTGTGGATGCGGATGTTCCCGGTCCCGTACTCGCCGAGGGTAGCGCTGCCGATGGTGAAGATGCCATTTGCCTGCCGGACATTCAGGATCGTGTTGTGAGAGACTTCCCCATCACGAACGGTCGCCTCGGGCGACGTGTTGCCGAGTAAGATCGCGGAGCCAATGGCGAAGTTCTGAAACCGATTGCCGGTTATGGTGAAGTCGCGGCAACCGTCGTCAAGCCAGACGCCATGGATGCGAGCATTGCGAATCGTTGAGCCACGAAGCTGGAACCCCGAGACGTGCCTGAAGCGCAGGACGCTTGAGAACATGCTGGACTGGTTTTGGCCGTTCCCGTCGAGGGTCAAGCCCTCGATCGTGATTTGGTTCACGTCCCGGGCAGCAAGAAGTGGGCCATCGGAGGCATTGCGAAGCCGCAGAGTTCCCGGACCGAGGAGATGGATCCTCTCTGGCAGGAACAATGGACCGGTAAGGCAGACTCCGGAAGGAAACGTCAAGGTATCGCCGCTGGCCGCGTTCATGGCCTTTTGGAGTGCGCCGGTGTCGTCAGAGACGCCATCGCAAACGGCACCCCAGTCCGTAACGCTAAGAGTGGCTAAGAGGAGAAGTCCAAACACTCGCCTAGTTTGCCCAGCGAGGGCGTTTGTGACTGCGGGTCAAAAGTTGGTCTCGTACGGGAAACCTACCCGAACGGTTTAGAGAGTGGTATGCCCGAGTGGATTCGAACCACTGGCCTTTTGCTCCGGAGGCAAACGCTCTATCCAGGCTGAGCTACGGGCACACACCAAAACCAACGTCTTCCAGTATACCCTAAAGCATGCGGCTTTTGTGTCTTTTGTTGGTGGTGGGTCTGGCTTTCGGCGAGAGAAAACCGAAATTGCCACTCGCGATGGAATGGATTATCCAGAGCGAACCGGTAACGGCTCGAGCGCATCTGGGAATGCGGGTCGTCGAGATTCAGACGGGAAAAGTACTATACGAACGGAATCCCCAGGCCTGGTTCGTCCCTGCTTCCAATACCAAGTTGTACTCAACCGCCCTAGTGCTATGACCGCCAGGAACCGTTAGTTTAAAACATTGTTGCCATGGAATGTTCGGATGCATACTTGGGTATGCCCCCGGCTCCACTCCAGATCCAGCTCTCCTCCGAAGATCACGAGCAATTGCAGGCACTACTCATTCTAATGGGCGTTCAAGATGAGACTAACGATCCACGGCCAAGCAGTGAGACTTCGCAGTGTTTGCGTGTTCGCCGCCAATCGGGGCAGGCCAGCGTTGAGTTGGCTGACGACGCCTTCCATGGATTCAAAGACTCGGTT
>JBBQRA010000295.1:0-6318 GCA_038215275.1 Bryobacterales bacterium
ACCATCTGGATCAGGGACAGCGCACGCAAGATGGAGCGGACCGGTTGAACGCCGCCGCTGAGTAGTGTCTGCAATTGCTCTTGATCTTCGGAGGAGAGCTGGATCTGGAGTGGAGCCGGGGGCATACCCAAGTATGCATCCGAACATTCCATGGCAACAATGTTTTAAACTAACGGTTCCTGGCGGTCATAGCACTGGAGGCACCGCATCAAGTGGCAGTAAAAGGTGCAGTGTCGGGTGCGGAGGAGGCAACCTGTCGCCCGCCCCGGTCGCAGAGCCCGGCGTTTGCGCTCGAACTACTGGGCAGCATTGGCAGCATTGGCAGGTTTCCACACTTCCACTTGATGTTGTCGCCGCGATGCGGTAGGTTCCACGTGAGGCGATGCCGGGTATGCCCAACCGCAGCATCGCAGGGACTGGGGTAGACCTTGTTGGTTCCGACAGGTTCCCTCTCATGGCACCGACCTGCCGACAGCGGCGCACCGATCAACGACAAGCAGTTATCCATTTCTACTTCGGGCGGGAGTACTCGATCAATCAAAGATGTTGGGTCAATCCGAACGGCCCGAATATTGGAATAGATTCGGACCCTTTGCCACGAAACATCTGTAGCTTATCCAAATGAAGAGCTCCAACAGCGCCGGCGAGGCGGAGTGTACCTTGATTGCCTCAAGGTAGCCGGAGGGGATGTCCGGAAATCTGCGCGTTGTAATTCGTCGCTCCATCCTTAGCCCAAGCCCTATCGGGCCAGTTCCAGAGTCTGCAGCATCGCCATCGCGTCACGCTCCAGCCCCGGCCAGTCCGACTGAGGCGCGGCGAACGCGAAATAAATCACTCCATTCCCTTGCGGCACCGTAACAAGCAGGGTGTTTTCCGGCCCGCCTAGCGGTGAGCTTCCGCGCATCTCGGCCATCAGCCCCTCGCGCCCGTTCACCTGCACCGATCGCACACCTCCCGCCTGCAGGCTGGGGTCACCAGACCGCAGAGCGTTCACCAGCTCCTGGGTGGCTTGCTGGATATTGCGCGCCCGGCGCGGCTGGAAATGTCCGATCAACACGCCGTAGCCAACCTCAACCTGGCCCCGGCCGTTCGACACCAATCCGCCTTGCGGGCCTGCAACGACGGATTGCCCGGCTTTGCCCCCGTACGCCTGCCAGTTGGAGGGAACCGACATCCGGAAACTCTGCGTTTCCAGGGTGCGCGCCCCGCCTCCGGAGGAGGACGGTTGCGATGGTCCACGTGCCTGCTCGGTCCGCACTTGCTTGCGCGGAGCCGGTAGACCAGCCACGCGCTGCTTCATCTCGCCGAAGTTGCCTGTGCCGGCTGTATACTGGCTGGGCGGAAAAGTCTGCACCTCAGCCTGCACGGATTTCACGCGATTCCCAGGATTGGGGTGGCTGGCCAGAAACTGCGGCCCCCCGCCGCCGCTCTCCTTTTCCAGCGTCTCAAAAAACCTCGCCATCTCGACGGGATTGTACCCTGCTTCATGTAGAATCTTTGCGCCGAGCGCGTCGGCTTGGGATTCGGCGCCCCGCGAATACTTCAGCGTCAGCAGATTCAATCCGATCCCGACGCCGATCTGAGCAATTTGTCCGGTAGCCGAATTATCGCCCAGGAGTATGCCGGCAGCGGCCGCAGGGATCTGAAGCAGGCTCGCCTTCGACGCCTGATTCGTCCCGTGCCGGAGCGCTACGTGCGCGATTTCATGGCCAAGCACGCCGGCCACCTGTGCCTCATTGTCTGCCGCGCGGATCAGCCCCGAATTTACGAAAATCGGTCCGCCCGGCAGGGCAAAGGCGTTGATGGCTGCATCGTTGATGAGGGTGAACTCGTACGGATAGTCTCCCGCCGAAGGAGCCGAGGCCAGCCGTCTGCCGATCCCTTTCACGTAGGCTTGCAGGTCGCCGTCCCGGACGACATCCACCTGTTGGGAAATTTCTGCCGCGCCCTGACGCCCGAGTTGGATGTCCTGATCCTTGGAGTAGACGTTAAACCCAGGTTTAATTGTTGTGCCAGGCTTCCGGCCCGCGCACGCCACGCTCATCGCCACCAAGAGAATGACTGCAATACGCCGTTTACTCATCTATGCTCCACGATATTTCCTATGCAAGATAAGGGCCATTCTCCGACGATACGCTTCCCGCTATGCGGACGCGCCCGCGGTATCATCAACTGGGAGTCCGTCGGAGATAAGCCTCGCCACCATATCGGCAAAGCACTGCCTAAGAGCGCAGGACCGAAATTCCGTTTTCGACAACGCAGTATCAAAAGACAAGACGGCCCATATTGTCAATTCTGCTTCCCACGTTCAGTTACAAGTATCTGGGCGATGCGTTGTATGCAGCGATGCTCTATAGCATTCTCCGGATGTTCACCTCGGCCAGAACGGCCGCGGCAGGCGCGGCGGTGTCGACGATCGCCATCGAGCGCTTTCAACTGACGCTGATTCCAGCGCAGATGCTCGCAAGTCCAGATTGCTGGACGCGGGCCGCCGCACGCTTGCTCGGCACGCAATTCAGCTTTCTCGACCTGCTGGCCTATGCGGCCGGAATCATTTGTGTTTTTGCATTGGACTCCAGTCTCAACGCAGCCGACGGCCCTCGCCACAAGTAACGGCGGATTTGCATAGAGTAGTTGGGTCATGTTCCGCACCCTCTCCCTCTTGCTGGCTGCCACGATGCTTTCGGCGGCGCCTCCCGTTGTGAAGATTGACAAGCCGATGGCTCCGCCGGACTGGGCGCTGGCGGGGCGGGCGCTGCTGCGCGCTTACGCCGATGCGGCGGAGGCCTTCGCAACGCGCTACGTGGACGAGCGGGGATACTTCCGCTGCATCGAACGGTGGGGCGGGAACGATGGACCCGATGATGTGATGGAAACTTTCAATGGCTGGACGCTGTTGCACGCGCTAGGCGGTTCCGACCAGGTGCTGGAACTTTACCGCAAGATCTGGGAGGGACACATCCGGCAGTTTACGAAGGCCCGGGCGCCATCGACACAAAAGGCAAAAGACAGGATGTTCTATCGCGAGTTCGTGACCTCGTTTGACTGGGAACATACGGGAGAGGGGCTGGCGGCGTTCCACCACTATGCACTCTCGGATCCAGAAGACGCAGAGTATCAACGGCGCGTGCGGCGATTCGCGGGTTTCTACATGGGCGAGGACAAGGAGGCCGCGAACTATGACAAGCAGCACCGGATCATCCGATCCATTTTGAACGGGTCGCGGGGGCCGATTTTGAACGAGGCGACGGTTCACGATTGGGGCGGTGAGGTGGTACCGGGCGCGCCGGAGCGGTTGGATCGGTACAAGGCGGCGGGGAACGTGCGGGGCGATCATCCGCTGAACCTGGGGGCTTGTGCAGTGGGGTTCAACGCATTCGCGCTGACGGGGGAGGCTCGGTACCGGGATTGGGTGCTGGAGTACGCCGGGGCGTGGCGGGACCGGATTCTGCAGAATGGCGGGAACATCCCG
Source organism: Bryobacterales bacterium (assembly GCA_038215275.1). Taxonomy (GTDB): domain Bacteria; phylum Acidobacteriota; class Terriglobia; order Bryobacterales; family Bryobacteraceae. The sequence goes on from JBBQRA010000295.1 coordinate 3,473, forward strand.
ACCAACATCGGGCTGGACGGGACGATTGGCGGGGAGTGGGGCGGGAAGTGGTGGGGAGGGACGTTCGGCTGGAATTTCGACCCGGCCGTGACCGGTCGGAACTACTATATGCGGGGCGCGCGGACGGGGTTGGGGACGGCTCTTTTGCTGACCGGGGACCAGTCCTTTGCCGAGCCGCTGCGGCGGCAATTGGCGAACCTGTATGCGGAGAAGAAGGAGGAGAACGGGCGGACGCTGTTGCCACAGAAGCATGGGCCGAGCGGGTGGTACGGGTACACGGGGAACCAGTATTTCGATGTGCAGCGCGATTTGTATTTGTGGTCGATGAACGAGGCGGACCTGGCGCATTTGGGGGCGGATCCGTGGATGAACTTTTTGCGGGGGAAGAATCCGGGGTATCCGGCGGCGGCGCTCGGGCGGGATTTTGAGCGGCTGCGGGCGCGGGTGGCGGGGATGCGGGCGGACGAATCGACGAAGGATACGCGGCCTTCTGACGGGGCGCAGCGGTATGCGCCGGTGACGACGGAGACGCTGGTGAACCTGATGCTGGGCGGGAATGACCCAGGGACGTCAGGGAACATTCTGCATGCGCGGCTGCGGTATTTTGATCCGGCGCGGCGACGGGCGGGATTGCCGGAGGACGTGGCGGCGTTGGTGACGGGGCTGACGGCGGACACGGTAACGGTGACGCTGGTGAATACGAACGCGGTGCAGGGGCGGGCGGTGACGGTGCAGTTGGGGGCGTTTGGGGAACACGAAGGGACGTATGTGGAGGTAGGCAGGAAGCGGAGGGCGTTGGCGGGGACGGACTTCCGGGTGGAGTTGGCGGCGGGGGCTGGGGAGCGGCTGGTGATCGGGATGAAGCGGTATGCGAATCGGCCGCGGGCGGTGATGCCTTGGGAGCGATAGGGGTTAGGCGGGGTCGAGGCCGTGTGTGAATGGCGAACTGGCTGGAACGGCGAACGAGGAGAGCTTTGGCGGTTGTCACGTCCGCCAGTAGAATGGAGTTCCATCCGATCGCGGTCGGGTTGTGCGGACCAAACCCGTCGCCATGCTCTATGCCGACATTGGCGTCACCAAGCCCCATACATCTCGGACGACAATCCGTTCTCCAAAAGCCAGTTCCGCACGCTAAAATACCGGCCGAACTTCCCAGCCCGCTTGGGTTGCCTGCTCCACAGCCGCGAATATTGCCAGGTCTTCTTTCCCTGGTACAACGACGAGCACCGCCACTCGAGCCTCGGCTCGAGCCTCGGCATGTTAACGCCTACCATGGTGCACTTCGATCGGACCGCCCCGGTACTGGCACAACGCCAGACTTTCCTCGACGGCGCCTACCTCGCCCACCTGAGCGTTTTGTTCGCAAACCGCCCGCCCGAAATCGTCCGCCCTCGGCCGTCTGGATCAACCCACCGATTCGGGTAAGCTCAGAGAAAAACAGTCACTAAACTCCCTCTCCGGCTGTCACAAAGTTATTGACACGTGCAGGCGTTGTCGATTAAGCTGACCCTGTAAAGTAAGATCACCTTTCAAATCGATGCGAAGGAAGTGTAATGAAACTTACATTAATGATGGGACTACTGCTCTGTCTTGTATCTGTTAGCGTTCAGGCAGCTACTATCAATACTCAGATTTCGCCCTTTACAGACTCGGGCGCGGCAACTGTCAAAAGCGGGCTAGCGCCCCAAATTACGCCTGTACTTGGACCCCAATCTATCTCAGCAATTCAGTTCGGGGTAGACACGCTTAATGTTTCAACCGACCGTCGCGATGTAGGTGCGACCTTGGCAAGCATTGATCGTCTATGGCCCGATTTCACGAATCTTTCCGCAGCAGCCCGAGTCACCAACGGTAATTTGGGGGTTCGTGCAAGCGCGCTCGGTACTAATTTTGTGGGAATAGACCTGCAGGCCCACGCTAATGCAAGTTTCCGCGACGCCCTCACAGTGACATTGAGCAGCTTGCCGCTTGGCTCGACCGGCTTTCTCAACCTGAACGTTGCCGTAGACGGCGCCTTCAACTGTGCACCGAGGACAGTATGCAACACGGGGCTGGTTTTCGGGTATGCACCTGGCACCCTGGGGTACAACCAGAGCGTCCATTTCATCGGCGGAGAGCAACCTGCAGTGGGGTCCTTCTCGACCTCTCAGTCTCTCGTGCCGCTACCTTTCGTTAGCGGCCAGTCGTTCAATATAGTGCTAGGTCTCGTCACGACGGCGCGAATCAACGAGACAACCGGCTTCAACACCTCAGACTTATTCAACTCTCTGGCAGTCACTGGAATCTCGGCGAGCGACGCAGATGGGGCGCCTTTGGCCTTCTCGATCACGAGTGCCAGCGGCCTGCGATACAACTCGAGCGGTATCGACGCGGCACAAGCCGTACCGGAACCCGGAACCTTCGCCCTGTCCCTGTGCAGCTTTGCCTTGGTAGCGGCGTGTGCCACACTACGCAGGCGAAAGTAGGCACATTACGCGGCTCTTTCGCAATTTTGGTGCAGGCGCGGCAGCCAAACATTCTTGATCCGAAATGTTTTAGCTTGAACACATCGTACCTCCCCCGAGCCATTCGCAAGCCGTCTTGCCCCAGCCGGAGACCCTGGCCCTGGAGCGGATCGAAAAACAAGAAAGGGAGGACGTGGCGGCGCTGGTGACGGGGCTAACGGCGGACACGGTGACGGTGACGCTGGTGAATACGAACGCGGGAATCGCGAAAGGCATCCTTCTTTAGGCGAACCCGAGCCGGTTCCGTAGCCAAGTAAGCCCGTGGCAAGGCTCCAATTGCTTGCAAATGGGCCCTTCCGGCCATAGCTCCGCCCACCGGACCCCTCCCGCCTTCCCCCCTCG
>JBBQRA010000296.1:0-6313 GCA_038215275.1 Bryobacterales bacterium
GCTTCCCAACTCGCCCGCCGCCAGCCCACGCTCGCCACCACCAGCAAGTTCGTCAAAATCGTGAAGTAGCTCAAAAACGAACCCAACGCCTGCCCCCGCCCCAGCGCATAATACCCCTGCACCACCACGCCCGCCAACGCCACCCCCGCCAACGCCCATTTCAAGGAAGCGAAACTCATCGTCTCTGTAGAATAGGGTAGAAATGCGCAAGCTGATTGCCCTGGCCGCTCTCACGCTCGCTGCCGCGGGGCAGGGAATTCCCGTCCGCACCTATGAACCCGTGAAGAAGCAAGCCGCCTCCGGCCGCCCCTGGCCCGTCCGCTTCGCCGACGTCTCCGCCGCCGCCGGCCTCACCGCCCCCTTCGTCTCCGGCGAACCCCTCACCAAGAAGTACATCGTCGAAGCCAACGGCGCCGGCCTCGCCTTCTTCGACTACGATAACGACGGCTGGCCCGATATCTTCCTCGTCAACAGCGCCCGTTTCGCAACCCGCCTCTCCAAAGGCCCGGCCCCCACCAACCACCTCTACCGCAACAACAAAAACGGCACCTTCACCGACGTCACTGTCGAAGCCGGCCTAGCCCGCTCCGGCTGGGGCAATGGCGTCTGCTCGGGCGACGTCAACAACGACGATCACGAAGACCTCTTCGTCACCTACTGGGGCGACAATGTGCTCTATAGCAATCTCGGAAACGGCAAGTTCGCCGACCGCACCGCCGCCGCCGGCCTAGCCCGGCCCAACAAGGAATGGAGCTCCGGCTGCACCTTCCTCGACTACGACCGCGACGGGCACCTCGATCTCTTCATCGCCCAATACCTCGACTTCGACCCCGCCAATACGCCTCTCCCCGGCGCCGCCCCCAACTGCGAATGGAAAGGCATGCCCGTCTTCTGCGGCCCCCGCGGCCTCCCCCACGGCCGCGCCCTCCTCTATCACAACCAGGGCGACGGAACTTTCAAGGACGTCACCACCGCCTCCGGTATCGCCGCCGCCAAAGACTTCTACGCCTTCACCACCCTCGCCGCCGACCTCAACGCCGACGGCTGGACCGACCTCTACGTCGCCTGCGACGCCACCCCCAGCCTCTTCTTCCGCAACAACAAAAACGGCACCTTCTCCGAGATCGGCGCCGAAGCCGGCGTCGCCTTCAACGAACACGGCCAGGAACAAAGCGGCATGGGCGCCGCCGTCGGCGACTTCAACAACGACGGCCGCCTCGACCTCCTCAAAACCAACTTCGCCAACGACTATCCCAACGTCTATCGCAACCAGGGCAACGGCCTCTTTGAAGACGTCGTTATGCGCTCGGGCCTTGCCGTCAACCCCCAGTACGTCGCCTGGGGCATCGGCCTCGTCGACTTCGATAACGACGGTTGGAAGGACGTCTTCCAGGTCAACGGCCATCTCTTCCCCGAACTCGGCCCCGCCGCCTACCGCAACCCCCGCCTCGTCTATAGAAACCTCGGCAACGGCCGCTTTGAAGACGTGTCCCCCACCCTCCGCCCCGCCTCCAGCCGCGGCGCCGCCTTCGGCGATTTCGATAACGATGGCCGCATGGACGTGCTCATCCAAAACATGGGCGAACCGCCCACCCTCCTCCGCAACACCGGAGCCCCCCTCGGCAACTGGCTCAAAGTCGTCCCCCAAGGCACTAGATCCAACCGCTCCGCTATCGGCTCGACCGTCCGCCTCGACGGCCAAACCGAAGCCGTCGTCAGCCAGTCCAGCTACCTCTCCGTCAACGACCGCCGCCTCCACTTCGGCCTCGGTCCCGCCAAAATCGCCGGCACCATCACCGTCCGCTGGCCCACCGGCGACACTGAACTCTACGGCCCCTTCCCCGCCAACCAAACCGTCACCCTCATCGAAGGCGAAGGCCGCCGCCCATGATCTCCCTTCTCCTCGCCCTGCTACTCTTCCAATCCCCCGGCCCCGAAAAGGAGCGCCAATGGCAGCAGGAGCTCGCCGCCACGCCGAACGCCTTCGCCCCGGCCTTCAATCTGGGCTTCTACTTCTTCAATACGAACCGCCTCCCCGAAGCCGAAGCCCTCCTCCGCCGCGCCGCCAAGGCCAACCCCACCGACTTCAACACCCACTACATCCTCGGCGTCGTCTGCCAGCGCCAGGGCCGCCGCGACGACGCCCTCCGCAGTTGGCGCACCGCCCTGGCCCTTCAACCCAACCACCTCCGCCTCATGAAGGTGATGAGCGTCGAGTACACCGAAGGCCGCTACTTCGGCGAGGCCGCCGCCCTCGCCCGCCGCGTCCTCCAACTCGAACCCGCCGACCACCAGGCCTGGACCCTCGCCATCAAAGCCCTCGCCGACGCCCAGGAGTTCGACCAGGCCACTGCGCTCGCCAAGGACGCCGCCGCCCGCTTCCCCGCCAACGCCCGTCTCAGCTTCGAATACGCCTTCCTCCTCCACCGCAAAGGCCGCTTCGCCGAGGCCGTGCCGTTACTCGAAGCCGCTACGAAGAACGAACCCGCGTTCGAAGAACCCTGGTACCTCCTAGGCGACATTCAACTCAAACAGGAGCAATTCGCAAAGGCGATCCCCCTCTTTGAACGAGCCATCGCCCTCCGCCCCGAGTATCTCCCCGCCCGCCTGGCCCTCGCCCGAGCCTACATCGCCTTGGAGCAATGGGACGCCGCCAAAACCCAACTTGCCGCCGCCGCCGCCGCCCGCCCCGACGATCCCCAGCCGCCCCTCCTCCTCGCCCAGGTCCTCTTCCGCCTCGGCGACGAAGCCGGGGCCAAAGCCGCCCGCGAAAAAAGCATGGCCCTCCGCCGCGCCAACCCCGCCGCCCAGGAAGCCGTCCAACCCCGCGCCTTCCCCCGCTGAACCCGCACCAGGAACGCAACCCGCCAGACTTGTGTCCGTTTACCCCGGCGCTCCCATCCGATAGAGTAGGGAAGGAGGTCCCAATGGCCGCAGCATCTCTAGACTGGTCCCAGTGCCCCGCCGTTGAGAGCGTTCCCGGTCGCGTGAGCGGTGCGTGGGTTTTGCGCGATACCAGGATGCCTGTCTCCATGATCTTCGAGAACCTCGAGTACGGGGCCACTCTTGAGGAGATCATCGAGAACTACGGCGTCACCCGCGAGCAGATTCAGGCGGTCCTCGAATTTGCCGCTCAGAGCGCAGCACCCCCGCCGGTTTCCGAAGGCGGAATGCAGTTAGCGGATGCGCGTCCCGCCATATGGCGGGCCACACCGTTTCGAAGGCCGAAGACTTAGGTTGGGGACGCCTCGAAAACGGCGAACTGCTCGCCGCGGCGGAACAGGCCGGATTCAGAGTCCTTCTCACCGCCGACAAGAACCTTCGCTACCAGCAACGCCTCTCTGGGCGCAAAATAGCTATCGTGGTGCTCGGTCACTCGCCTTGGCCGCCGGCGCGGCTGCATATCCCGGAAATTGTTGCTGCCCTGAACGGAGCGACGCCCGGGAGCTATGCCGAGGTCGATATTCCCCTGCCGCCGAAGAAGGCCCACCCTCGGTCGTAAGCCTCGACATTCCGCTGCAGCGCCAACCCCAACACCCGCCAGAACATGGATACCCGGCGACTCGGCGTCACCCATCCCGCACCTTCAACCACTTCACCAGTTCGGACTATCTGCTAGCTACCGCCATTGGCAGGCCAATGCTGTGCGCCGCAACGGCCGCCAGTTCTCCCAGCATCTGCGGCACTCGGTGGGGACCTCAAGAGCATGGGCGAAGCCTCCTCCGCTTCGCGCTCGAACACCCGCTGCACTACTGTCTCCTCGTCGGGACGCCTCTCCCCGATCCAGCGGCCCACCCCGAGATGATGGCGGAGGCCTGCCACGCCTTCCAACTGGTCCACGAAGCCATCGGCGACATCAAGCTCCCGGCCGGCGACGCGGAGCGTCAACTCGACGCCCTTTTCTGGGCCACGGTTAATGGTCCGGCCACCATCCTGATCACCGCGGCCCCGGACGAGATCGGCCTCGACAAAGTCGTCCTCGCCGAAGCTCTGCCTCCCGCGTTCCACCGCATCGGCAAGGCCCTGGCTCCCTAGCTGAATCAGACACTGCCTCTGTCCAACCGTCGCGTCCCTCGGCGCGAAAGGATCCCCATGCTCTTTTGCTTTCTCCTCCTCTTGCCCAGTATGTTAGCGATCACGCAAATTCGTAGAAATTTGAACATCCGGCCGCCAGGGATCACGGACTCCGGCTGGGTCACTCGGAGGTCTGGACAATGCCCGCTTCTGGAGGCGACGAAGGTGCGCATACTTCTTTAGCCAGCGCCGTCTGCGCCATTCTCCGGGCAGGCTCGTGTCGTATCGACCCAACGTCCCTTCGCCCGGCAGACCACGCAAGCGTGCGGGACTGGGGATGTCGCCTCGGCCGGCGTGGAGCGCGAAACCCCAGCCTGATCTGTCACGGGAGGTGATACCGGGTGGGCCCGGTATCGCTGTTGGCATTTCCGGTGTGCCTCCCGTCCGGCCACACGGTCCTGATATCGCCGGTAGGCCCGGCTTCGTTGTTCTCGCCGCGCGGCAGCCCGACAAGCGGAACTGCAATACCGCTGACCACGGTCGCAACTCACGCAAATCGTGAAGAGGCCGTGACAAACAAAGTGGCCGCACAGCCGGTGCCGCAATAGCGCCTCTTCAGGACGGGATGGAACTGTGGCGAGCCCGGGACAGTCTGCCGAAGGGCCTAAGGGGCGCTGCCCCTCGCACGGGACAAGGGCACGCCTTTCAGGTTTTGGCTCCCCCACCGCCTACGGCGGCGATCCCCCTAAAAAAGTTACTCTGCAGCTTCGCTATCCCTTGCCCTTTGCTACCCCCTGCCTTCCGATTTTAGGAGAAGAAAAGGCAAGACCATGCCCAGGCGCTCCGCTGGCAGGGAAGTGGGGTTTTCTTGGCCTAGGAAGGTCCCGGAATGGCGCTTGTGGTTTCCGGTAGGGTGATAACGTCGTCAACGCTTCGCGGCGCCTGGACCTTACAGCTGCGAAGTTAAAGGGGACTAGCAGGGCAGGGAACTCATTGGCTTGTCAGCTTTGGCTTCAAAGCGCTAAATCACGGGCGCAAAGGGGGCAAAACTCCCACCTTCATCATGTCGGCGCCGCCGTCCATTTTCTGGGCCAAGGTTCCGGTCCGCCGACCTATCGGCGAGCTGGATGGCCCTGTCCCAGAGAGGGAGAGACAAAGAGGGTGATCCCTGAATCCGTGACAGTTTCCCTTATATCCGGTATGGTGGAAAGAGGAAGGAGCGCATTGGCCATGACCATTGAAATCAGCAGACCAGAAGTTGAAGCCTTGATTTTACAGCGTATGAAAAGCGGCGCGTTTTCGAGCCTGGAGGACGTTATTCTTCACGCGCTTCGTTCTTCGAAACCGGAACCTCGCACGGGCGCAGCGTTGATCGCCGCCATGCAAGCCTCTCCCCATAAAGACATCGAGATCGAACCTTCCCGTGGCCCCATGCCGGTAAGAGATGTTTCGCTCTGATGGCTTGGTTGCTCGATACCAACATTCTCTCGGAGCTGCGTAGGTCAAGACCGGAGCCCAAAGTTCTTTCGTTCATTGAAACCCTGCCGCTAGACCAGGTGTATGTGAGCGTCGCTACCCTGGCCGAGCTTCGCTACGGCGTCGAACTCGTAACCGACGCTCCCCGGCGGGCTGATCTGAATGATTGGCTCACCAATATCATCCGCCCCATGTTCGACCAGCGCGTTATTCCGATCACCGAGGGCATCATGGTTAAGTGGCGGCTTCTAGTGGAAGAGGGGAGGAAGACAGGCCACACCTTTTCTCAACCCGACCTTATCATCGCGGCCAGCGCCGCTCATCACGGAATGACGGTCGTAACCCGCGACCGCAGCCAGTTCGACAAGGCCCGTGTCCCCGTCATTAATCCTTGGGAACGATAACCAGGCCACGTTTCAAACCCCATCGGCGTCTTCCTCCGCGCACAGGATGAGAAACACATCCCGCAGTTTGTTCGGCGTCCTTGCTCCTTGCCGCCAGTAAATCGACATCGCGAGGCGGCCGGTGTGGATGGTTTTCGTTCCAGATTCTCGCCGCGCCGGAACTGTTTGTGAAGACGCAGCGGCAACCAAGAAGAACCACGCTGGAAAGCGAGCTCGATCAGATCGTCGCGATCGCCCGCCGCGCGCTCGATCACGACGACGATCCAGCGCTGAACAGCAAAGCCATCCAAGACAAGATCCAACACGCCACGCGGCTGTTGACGCAACTTGCCGAACGAATCGAGGAGCGAAATACAGACCATGCTGAGCCAAGCGCAACGCGCGACGATTCTGGAACTGCACGCCAAGGGGACGAACAA
>JBBQRA010000297.1:0-6310 GCA_038215275.1 Bryobacterales bacterium
CGGCCCCGTTGCATGAAACTCTTCATCCGTCAGATTCGGCCCCAGATGACATGCCACGCAGTTCGCCTTCCCTCGAAACAGCTTCAGTCCCGCCTGCTGCTCCGCCGTCAACGCCGCCCGGTCCCCGGCCACAAACCGGTCATAAGGGCTATCCCCCGCCAGAATCGTCCGGACATAACTCGCCAGCGCCCTCGCCAAGCCATCCCGCGTCAACCCCACTCGCGCCGCCGCATCCTCCACCTTCATCCCCATCTCCAAAGGATTCGCAATCGGCTGCACCACCTGCTCCTCCAGCGTGGCCGCCCGCCCATCCCAAAAGAACGTCTTCCCATACGCCCGGTTCAAAATTCGTGGGCTCCGCCGTGGCCCAACCTGTTTCCCAATCCCCACGGCCCGCGCCGCCGCATCGGAGAACCCTCGCTCCGGATCATGGCAACTCGCGCAAGCCACCGTCCCGTCCCGCGACAACCGTTTGTCAAAAAACAGCTCCCGCCCCAACTTCACGCGCCCTGCCTCGATCGGATTCTCCACCGGCGCTGGAATCAACTGATCCAACCCCAATGGCACCGCCACGATCGCTGCCAGCCACCACCAACTCATCGCGGCAGCTCCCATTTCCAAATCTCATTCCGCCCGTTCGATTCCGTCCAAGCCTCCCGTTCCCCGCTAAAATCATACGCCCCGCCTCCCACGAGCGTTTCCCCCCGCCAGACAATCTCCTTGGCGTCGCTCGTCCCGCGCTCCTCCCCATCCACTTCCAACTTTCCATTGCTATAGAGCACTGCCAGCCGATTCCCCCGCACCGCAAAGCTCCGCACACCCTGCAGAACCCGCTCCCCGTTCCGCAACTCCGTCCCCCGCTGCACCCAAATCGTGTCCCCCTCCCCCCAGGCCGCCCGGAACAGCCCCGGCTCCAAACCCGCCTGCCGCTCCACCGGCGTCACCTTCCCCGATGGAACATCCACGACGAACACCCCCGCCCGCCCCTGCCGGTCCGCGCCCCTTACCAACAACCGCTTCCCATCGCCACTCCACACCGGCGCGTCCACCAATGCCAGTCCCGGATCAATCTCGCGCTCCACCGTCGAAGCCAACTCCCGCAGAACAAGCACCCGCGCCTCTTCCCCGAAGTTCTCCTCCCCCCGACGCGACACGTAAGCCAACCACTTCCCATCCACACTCCATCCCGGAGCCGAATTCCGCTCCGGAAACCGCAAAGAAGCCCGCTGCCTCTTCCCGAAGTAAACCTCCGTCCCCCCCGCCCGCACCCCATAGACCAGCACATCCCCGGCCGTCATCCCCATCGGGACAAATCGCCCCATCCCCTCCCGCATCTTCCGCCGCTCCCCGCTCAGCACTGTCAACTCCCACAACTCTTCCCCCATCGCATAAACCACCCGCTTCCCGTCCTCCCGCCACAGCGGAAACACGCCTTCCCCCACCACCCGCTCCCCCGACCCGTCCGCCGCCAATAGGTACAACTTGCGCTCTCCTCCCACCAGGGAGTCATAAACGATCCACTTCCCATCGCCTGATAAATCCATGCGCTTCGGATACACCCAGGCCAACGACTTCAGCACCCGCGGCAGCCCGCCCTCTAAAGGCACCATCGCAATCTGGCTCGTATTATCCTTCCGAAACAACAGCGTTAGGACCGAGTTCCCATCCGGAGTCCATGCACAAGGCTGCACGAACCCGGCCTCCTCGTTTCGATAGACCGTCCGCCCGTCCACGCGCAGCTCATAGAACCCTTCCGCGTTCTTCCACGCATAAGCCACCCGCTTCCCATCCGCCGAAACAATCGAAAAGTAAGCGAATTCCGTCCCGCTCCCCGGGGCCACCGTCTTCGCTGTCCTCGCGGCAAAGTCGAACAACACCAGCTCCCGCGAAGGAGCCAGCACATTCGACATCATACGCCCGTCCCGCGAAGGCCCACCCAGCAGCGTTACCTCGGGCCCGGTCCACAGCAGTAACGGCACCAGCGCCAGCATGTTGCTCAGCCTATCACTAGTCCAACAGAACCGCCGGGGCGTGGTCTTGCGGACGGCCCTCTCCACTCTTGCTCAAGGCGAACTTCGCGCTCAACGGCCCCACCAGTTCAAAGATCGCCACGGCGGCCAGCACGATCGTCGCCACCTGCTGACCCAACTCCGGGAACCGCTGGTTCGTGGCCAGCACAAGGCCAATTGCCAGACCAGCCTGCGCCAGGGTGGTGTAGCCCAGGTACTTCTGCACCATCACACTCGTGCCCGCATACTTGGCGCCTGCCTGCACCCCGACTACTTTTCCTGCGACGCGGGCAACCACATACACTACGCCAAGAAGGCCCACCGTCGGCAAGGCGCTCAGATTCATATCCGCCCCGGCAATCACAAAGAATATTGCATATAGCGGCGGATCCGTGCGCGACAGCGCCCCAAACAGGTTCCGGCTATGAATCGTCAGATTCACCATCGTCGCGCCAACTGCCAGGCTGGAAACCATCGGTGAAAGTTCCAGCCAGTCGGCCATGCCCACGCAAAGCAGCACGCCGCCGGCCATCAGAATGAGCGTCTCACCCTGCTCTTCAACGTGGCCGGACCAGAGGCTTAGCAATCCGCCCACTAAGAACCCAAGCGCCGCCGATCCCACGATCTGCCAGATCAGCGGATACACGGCCTCGTACAATGCCTGCCCCATTGAAGCGTCGGGCATCTGCGACTTCATCGAAAGGTCCACCACGGCCGCTGCGAAGCTGAACCCGATGAGACAGCAGATATTGTTCATCGCGATCACACCCTTCAGCATGTCTGACATCTCGCCCTTCGCATTCATTTCCCGTAGAACCATCAACGACGTGGCGGCCGCCGTCTCCATCGAAATCGCGCCGAGCAACACCGCAATCGTCCACGGCTGACCCATCGCCAGCATCCCCGCAGTCACCACCGCGGCCGTCAGAAAGGACTCCACCACCGTCACCACCACCGCCCGGCGGGCGATCAGCCGGAACGAAGTGAACTCAAACACCGAGCCGATCGAAAACAGAATCAGCCCCAACGCCACTTGCGAAAAGACCTGCAGGCTCGACAGATTCTCATGCGTAATCCAACCCAAGAACGAGGGGCCCACCGCCACCCCTGCCAGGATGTAACCCGTCACCTCGGGCACCCGGATGAACTTCACCAAGTGGCCCGCCAGCAACGCAAAAAATAGAATGATGCCCAGCGAGGCAAGCTCGTTCATCGGGCGGCCTCTAGCATCCGGGCAAACTGCACACTCTCCCGTTCATACACCAGCAAGGTCGGCGGCGGAGCCTTCGTTCCCGGCGCCAGCAGCCGCCGGAGCTCCGCCAACGAAGGCTGCACCAGCCGGTCCCCCGTCCGCAGCCCCGCGCGATGGGCGGCGCTGCCAGATTCCACGTACAGAGCGGGAGGCGAAGGCGGCAGCGCATCCAGTCCCCCGGTCGCGTTCTTCGTCAGGTTCACCCTCCGTCCGCCGCGCCGCACGCTCAACGCAGTCTCCCGGGCGCCTTCCAGCCATTCCAGTAGCTGCGCCGCGTCGTTAACCCCCGATATTACATCGCCCGGCCTCAGCCCCGCCGCGAACGCCGCGCCCGTCGTCGCAGTTTCCTTCACAAACAAGGTAGCCGCCTCCCCCTCGCCATCCTTCCGCACCGCCACGCCCTGCTCGGCATGAAGCCAGTGATCGGCATCGGAGAACTTCGTCAACAGTTCCCGGAAACTGAGCGCCGAAATCACATGCAAGGAGGAACCACACTGCGCCACCAGACCAACCAGAACGCCATCCAGGTCAAACACGCCCGCGCCGATCATAGCGGGAGTCAACGCGGAGTTCACAATCAGCTCCCGGTACTTCTCCCCTTCGCACGTCGACTCCCGCCGTCCACCGTCGATCGCCGTGATCCACTCCGGTTGCTTCTGCCCGGATTCCATCCACGCCAGCAGCACCCAGCGCCCTCCCGTCGACTCCACCAGCGACTCCAGCGGCGGCGCCACCGTCCTATCCGTCTGCACCGCCCGCACCGGAAGTTGGCGGCTTGACGAAAGCACCTGACCCGGCTTCCCCCAATAGACACCGTTGGCTTGCGTCTCCGGCACGTAATGAAGATACTCCGCCACCGCGCTGACGCGCTCGGCGAAGTAGTTGCCCATGTTCCGCAGCTCCTCCCTTCGCACCATCCGCTGCAGGTTTGCCGTCTCGGACGACGACGGCGGCTTCGGCGCCGGTTTCTTCGGACGCAGCAGAACGCCAACTCCTAGAATCACAACGGCGATTCCCGTCAACCAGATGACGTACTTGCGGTTGAAGCTCTCAGCCATCTAAAGAATATACCGTCCCCGCAAGAATCGGTGGCTTGTAAAAGCGATATCGTGTCATCGTTACCGACGAATGCTCCGGCACATCTCCCTTTTGTTTCTACCCGCCCTAATAGCCGCCCAGGACATCGACCTCGTCTCCACCTCCGTCGTCACCGGCCAGGAGATCGAAACACGCGACATCCGCCAGACCGACCAAGCCCTCGCCCTCATCGAAGGCGTCAATAGCCTCCGCGGCTTCCCCGGACGCGGCGGCTGGTCCCGCACCCTCATCCTTGTCGACGGTCAAACCAGGAACTACTCCTACATCGGCAGCTTCAACTGGTCCACTTTACCCCCGAGCGGGATTGAGCGCGCCGAAGGCGCTCGCGGCCCCTTCTCTGACGCCGGTGTAGCCTGAAGGCGATGCCCTTCGTCGACCTCACCCTCCACTCCGGTGGCCACTGCCGCGAGCGCGCCTGGTTCGTTGACCGCAATCGCAGCTTTGCGAAGATCACCCTCCCCGCTCTCGTCGCCGCTCTCCGCCACCCTAAATCCGGTCTCATCTTGTTCGACACCGGCTACGGCCCTCACCTCGCCGAATCCCAAAGCCTCCCCGCCCGTCTCTACCGCGGCCTCCTCCCCTTCACTCTCGCGAAGCATCCCCTTCCCACCGATGGCCTCTCCGCCATCTTCCTCTCCCACTTTCACCCCGACCACATCGGCGGCCTCCGCTCTCTCCCGGGCGTCCCGCTTTATCACTCCCGCGAAGCCCTCCATCAGCTCCGCGCCCTCTCCCCCTACCAACGAGCCCGCCACGCCTTCCTCCCGGAACTCCTCCCGCCTGCCTTCACCTCCCGGGCCATTGAAGATTGCCCTCGCGTCACCCCGCCCAACCTCGCCCCTTTCACCGAGGCCTACGACCTACTCCACGACGGCTCCCTGCTAGCCGTCCCCCTCCCCGGCCACGCTCTTGGCCAGCATGGCCTTCTCTGCCGCCACCGCAACGGCGCCGAGACGTTCCTCGTAGCCGACGCCGCCTGGGTCCTCACCAACATTACGGAACTCTCCCTCCCCTCCGAACCAGCCCTCCGCCTCCTCGGCCACCGCCCCACCATCCTCGCCACCCTCGAAAAGCTGCACGCCCTCCACCGCCGCCGCCCCGATCTCACCCTTCTCCCCTCCCATGCTTGACCTCCTCCGCGCCTACCTCGCCGCCCGCCGCCTCCGGACCCTCCGCGTCCGGCCGGCCCCGCCCCTAACCCTCTCTGCCGACGAAGCCCGCGCCTACGCCGAACAGGAACTCGCCACCGGCGTCTCCCCGCTTCCCCCGTACAGCTTCGGCCTCTCCTCCGGCACCACCGGAGCCCCTTGCGTCTTCATCACCACACCCGCCGAACGCGCCCGCTGGGCCGGCAACATCCTTGGCAAATACATCCCCCCGCACAAACTCCCCAGCCTCCGCGTCGCGCTCTTCCTCAAACACAACAACCGCCTCTATGCCGGTGTCCGCGGTCTCCGCTACTACGGCTTAACACCGCCCTACCCCGATCTCCTCTCCTGGCAGCCCAGCGTCCTCGTCGGCCCGCCCAGCGTCCTCCTCCAACTCCCGGACGCGCTCCGCCCCCACACCGTCCTCGCCGGAGCCGAACCCCTCTTCCCCCGCGACCGCCAAACGCTAACTCAAAAATTCAACGTCGCCCCCCGAGGCCTCTACCAAGCCCGCGAAGGCTTCCTCGCCTACGGCTGCTCCCAAGGACGCTACCACCTCAACCAAGACCTACTCGAATTCCAATTCCAGCCCTTCCGTCACGACCCTCGCCGAGTCCTTCCCCGCATCACCGACTTCGTCCGCCAAACCCAGCCGCAAGCGAACCAACGAGTCGACGACGTCCTCCTCCTCTCCCCATCCCCCTGCCCCTGCGGCAGCCCCTTCACGGCGATCGACGCCGTCGAGGGCCGCCTCCAGGACCTCATGCTCTTCAAGAACCGTCCCCCCAAGTTCCCCCTCGAAC
>JBBQRA010000298.1:0-6294 GCA_038215275.1 Bryobacterales bacterium
GCCATATTCGCAAGATCTCGCCGATAGCTTGAATGGGGTCGCTGCGCCGCCCGACGATCCCGTCGCCTGGGTCCAGCGCGCCTTTGGCTTCGTTCCGGACGCCCGTCAGGAAGAAATACTCCGCAGTGATGCGCTCCGGCTTATCCTGCTCACCGCCCGGCAGGTTGGCAAAAGCACAATCGCCGCGTTGCGGGCGCTCTTTCTGGCCTTGCGCTATCGCAATAGCCTCATCCTGATGATCAGTCCAGTCGGCTCCCAGGCCGGCGAGATCCTCGCCAAAGCGTCCTTTTTCGCCGCCGAACTCGGCATCCGGATTCGCGGCGACGGTATCAATCAGCAGTCGCTGCTCCTGCCCAACGGGTCCCGTCTGGTGGCCCGCCCGGCCGTGCCGGTTTCGCTGCGGGGCTATTCAAAAGCCCGGCTCATCATCGTCGATGAAGCGGCCTACGTGAAACAGGACTCCTACCAGGCGCTATCGCCGATTCTCGCCGTCGGCGGCGGATCGCTCTGGGTCATCTCAACGCCGGCAGGGCCGGTCGGGCACTTCGCCGAACTCTGGCACGACCGCGACAATGGCTGGGAACGGCACTCCATCACGGCGGCGGAATGTCCTCGGCTCACCCCGGAGTTTCTGGAATCGGAGCGTCGAACGTTCGGCGATCTCTATGTGGCGCAGGAGTACAACTGCCAGTTCGTCGCCGCCGGCTTGCAGTTGCTGACCCGCTCCCAGATTAAGGAGGCGACCGTCGAAACGTTGCCGGAAGTGCATTTCCGCCTTCGGGAGAAAACCCGGATCTACCTCGGGCTCGACATCGGCAAGCGGCAGGACCATACGGCCATCGCCGTTCTCGAACTGCGTTGGGCCTATGCCCCGAAGGACAATGTCACCCAAAAGGTTCCCGAGAATCCGACGCTGGTCCTGCGCTACGCGACGCGACTGGCGCTCGATACGGAAACGACGAAGATTCCCCAGTTGGTCCGCGAGACGTTGCAGCGTTTTGCCCCGCGGCACGGGGAGCCGCCACGCGTCGATAAGCTGCTCATCGACGCGACCGGCATCGGCCACACGGTTGTGGAACTCATCCGCAAGAACCAGACGAAGGCGCAAGTGCAGCCGGTGATGTTGACAAACGGCCACGTCGAGAGGCATCTGAAGGATGGCTACCTCAGCCTGCCCAGGCCGGACATGCTGAACAGCCTAAAGATGGTCTTCGAGCTGGGAAACATCAAGATGGAACCCAGCGCGCCTGGGTTCGTAGACATGGAAAGGGAACTGATTCAGTTCCAGCCCAGCGGAGACCAGCAGGAGCACGACGACCTGGTGATGGCGATGGCCATGGCCGTCTGGCAAGCCGCCAAGGACTACCCGGGACTTCTTCTGCCGCCAGCCTAAGACGGCAGCGGCCCGCCGGGGCATCGAACCCCGCCGGACCGCCGGAGAGCCCCCGGCCAAGTTTGTTCTGCCCTCCAGGTGGCGGCCTATCTGTAGGCGTCTTTGCGATTGCGGACACGCACAACTTCAATGGCATCGCTTCCCTGGTTGCGATATAGGAAGCGCCAGGATCCGACGAGTTGCTTGGCCGTTGCCAGTTTCGGTCTTCAGGAAACGATCAAGTACCTTGAGCAGCCCGAGCGCCGTGTCCCGATCAATGGCGCGAACATCGGCGCGGGCTTCCCTCGTCAGCCATGGCCTCAAAGTCCGCCACGGTGAGTCCAAAGTCGGCGAGGACTTCCTCCATCGAGACGGTGACGTGCTCTCCAAGTGAATCTAACCCAAACTGAATGGCGCGGCGGTCTGCTTCGGTGAGTTCCTCCTCGCCATCGTCATCACCGAACATGACTCCAAGGAGAGAGCGAACGGCGCCGAGCTTGGCCGGGGGCAGTTGATCGAGCAGGGCGTGAACTTGCTTCAGTTCGGTTTGGAGATCGATGGCCATGCGGGTCTCCTCGGCCCAGAAACCGAAAACGAAAGCGGCCCGGCGGGGCATAGAACCCCCCCCGGCCGCCCGGCACAAAGCCAGGATCTCCCGGATCACCCCCCCCCCCATGTCGGTCAGCTTCTTGTACCGCCCCGCATGCAGGTACGTCAGCCGGTCCTGCTCCAGACCCATCAAATGCAGCAGTGTCGCATGCACGTCCCGCACCGGAATCGGGCTCCCCGCCGCGCGCACCGAAAAATCGTCTGTCTCCCCAAACGTCGCCCCCTTCTTCACGTTCCCACCCGCCATCCAAACCGCCAACCCATACTGGTTGTGGTCCCGCCCCGGCTTGTCCGTCACCAGGTTATTGTCAAACGGCGTCCGCCCCATCTCGCTCGCCCACACCACCAGCGTCTCATCCAGCAGCCCCCGCGCCTTCAAGTCCTGAATCAGCCCGCCCACCGGCTGGTCCACCTCCTTGCAGTGCTTCGGAATCCGGCCCTTCACGTCCCCGTGGTCGTCCCAGCGGTCGCCCCCCGCCCCGTGCAAAGTCATCACGAACCGCACCCCTCGTTCCACCATCCGCCGGGCCAGCAAACACTGCCGCCCAAACGGCTCGGAAATCGGGTCGTCCATCCCGTACAGCTTCTGCGTCGCCGCCGTCTCCCCGCTCAGGTCCACCAGCTCCGGCGCCTTCGCCTGCATCCGGAACGCCAGCTCATACGCCGCAATCCGGGCCTCCAACTCGCCCGTGTTCGTCCGCCCCGCCCGGTGCTGCTCGTTCTGCCATTGCAGCAGGTCCAACTCCGACCTCTGCTGCTGCTCGCTCATCCCCTCCCGCCGCTTCAGGTCCACAATCGGCGTGTCCCCGTTCCGGAACAGCGTCCCCTGATACGCCGCCGGCAGAAACCCGTTCCCCCATACGCCCGCGCCGCCAATCGTCGCGCCCCTCCGGTCCCCCAGCACCACGAACCCCGGCAGATCCCGGTTCGTCGATCCCAGCCCATAGGTCATCCACGCGCCCACGCTTGCCGACCCCGGGAACTGGTTCCCCGTCAACGTGTGGTACACCGCCGGCCCATGGTTGTTGTTGTCAACCTTCACCCCATGGACAAACGCCAACTCATCCGCCACGCCGCCCAGCGCCGGCATCAGCTCACTAATCCAGCGCCCGCTCTGGCCCCATTGCCGCAGCGGCGCAATCGGCGGGATGATCCGGTTCGGCGCCGCCGAAAACGTCGCGATCTCACCCTCCGTGTTCCCCGCCTGCGGCATCCGTTGCCCCGCCCGCTTCACCAGTTCGGGCTTGTTCTCGAACAGGTCCATCTGGCTCACGCCGCCCTCCATGAACAGGAAGATGCAGCTCTTCGCCCGCGCCGGCCAATGCGCCACCTTCGGCGCCAATGGATTCTCCTGCCCCGCCAGCGCAATGCCGCCCAGGCCCAGGTACGATTGCAACAACCAATCCCGTCTTGTCATAGCTACTCCACGTAGAGAAACTCGTTCGCGTTCAGCAGCACCCGGCAGATCGCCGCCAGGTCGCCCGTAAAAACCAGATACCGCCCCAACTCCGCCGCCGATGGCGCCCGCCCCAACACAATGCCGAATGCCCGCTTCACCTGCACTGCCCGGTCCGCACTCTCTGCCGCCACGCGCTTGGCCAACTGCTCCGCCTCTTCGTGCATCAGGTTCCCGTTCATCATCGCCAGCGCCTGCAGCGGCGTGGTCGTCGCGCTCCGCCGGTCGCAGCTCTCGCTGAACACCGGCGCGTCGAAAGCCGCCATCATCGGGAGCGGCATGCTCCTCCGCTGGAACGTGTAGATGCTCCGCCGCCGGCCGTCCTCGTCCCGCTCATTCGGCTCCCACATCGCGGCCCCGCCGCGCCCATAGCGCGCGAAGTCCGCCAGATCCGCCGGCAACGGCGGAAACACGCTCGGCCCGCCCCGCTCCGTGTTCAGCCGGCCGCTCAGGTACAGGATCGAGTCCCGCAACTCCTCGCCTTCCAGGCGCCGCCGCGGAAACCGCGACAGCAGCTTGTTCTCGGAGTCCTTCTCCCACGCCGGATTCTCGCCGCCCTGCCGGTACGTCGCCGACAGCATGATCTTCCGGTGCATCGCCTTGACGCTCCATCCGCTGTCCATAAGCTCATGCGCCAGCCAATCCAAAAGTTCGGGATGCGTCGGCCGCTCCCCGTTCACCCCGAAGTCGCTCGGCGTCGCCACAATGCCGGTCCCGAAGTGATACTGCCAGATCCGATTCGCCATCACCCGCGCCGTCAGCGGATTGTCCTTGCTCGCAATCCACTTCGCCAGCGTCAGCCGGTGCCCGCGCGTCGGGAACTGCCGGTACCGGTCCGTCTCCAATTTCGCCGCCTCCGACTTGCCTGTGAATGCCGTCGGGAAGCCAGCTTCCACCGGTTCGCCCGGTAGCCGGTAATCTCCACGCAGAAGAACCCGCACCGGCGCAATCGCCGGACCGTTCGGTGGACCCGGCACGTTCTTCACGGTCAGTGCCACTGGTTGCCACCGCCCCAGTCGCCGCTGCCATACCTGCAGGCTCTCGGTCAGTTCTCCATGCCGCTCCCGCTCCGCCTCACTGAAGACTTTCGACTGCCGGTTGCCCATCTCCGCGCGCAGGTCAGTAACCTCGAGTACGTCGAAGCGCGCCGGATCCAGCTTCAGCCGCGCCATCAGTTCCTTCTCGAGAGCGTCGAGCACACCCTTCTCTTCAGGGTCGCCCGTCCGGTCGGCGTCCTCTTTCACTAGGGCGTACCGCCGCTGCTCTTCCCGCGAGAACTGACTCTTCTCTTCCTGCCGCATCTCCAGCCGCAGATCCGTGATCGCCGCCGGCTTCCCGGCGGCCAACTCCCGCCGTCGTGCCACCAGCTTGGGCAGAGACTCTTTCTCGTAAGCGTCCAGAGCCGCCTTCTCTGGTCCGTCTTTCAGCCGCGCCTCGATCTCCTTAATCTTGGCCTTCGCCTTCGCCGCGAACGCTTCATCAGCGTAGGGCACAGTCACGTTCTCCACTTGCACCGTGTTGAAGAACGCCTGCCACCGGTAATAGTCTTTCTGTGGGATCGGGTCGTACTTATGGTCATGGCAGCGAGCGCAACCAACCGTCAAACCGAGAAACACCGAACTCGTTGCCGCCGTCACCTCCGCCAGATAGTTCGCCCGCACCTCGTCCGCAACCAGATTGGACCGGTCCCAAGGAGCCAATCGCAGGAACCCCAGCGGAACATGTCCCTGAATGTTAGGAGCGTAGTTGTTCCGCGACTGCGAGTGCTCGTCGCCTCCGCCCAACTGCTGGATGATGAACTGGTCATACGGCAGGTCCCGGTTGAACGCATCGATCACCCAATCCCGGTACCGCCAAGCATTCCCGATCGCCCCGTCGCCTTCGAGGCCGCTCGTTTCGCCGTAGCGAGCGAGGTCGAGCCAATGCCGTCCCCAGCGTTCGCCATAGCGAGGGTCTTCGAGCAGCCTCTCCACCAGCTTCGGGTAATTCCCTTCGCGAACAAACTCCGCCATTTCTTCCGCTGTTGGAGGCAAGCCGATCAAATCAAAAAAAGCGCGGCGAGCTAAAGTTCGCCGGTCCGCCTCCGCCGCCAACCCTAATCCCTTCGCTTTCAGTTTTGCGACGACAAACTCGTCGACCGAATTGCCCTTCGGCCGCACCGGCTTCTCGTAGGGCCAGCGCCATTCCTTCTTCGCATTGGACTCTTCGGCCGGTAAACTCTTCACCCAGGCCTCAAGCGTCTCGACGTCCTTGGGGGCGAGTGGCTTGCCCAAAGGCATCTGCGGATTCAGGTCGCCCTTGATCATTTGGATCAGCGGACTCGACTCCGGATGGCCTCCGATGACCGCCTTGCCATGCTTCTTTCCTCCCGCGATTACCATATCGAGGCTTTCGACCGAAAAGCCGCTCAGTCGCGACGTTCCGCCGTGACATTTGGCACAATGCGAAGCCAAAATTGGAGCGATCTCGCGCTCAAAGTCCGGGACGACCGCTGCAAACAAAAAAACCCAAGGCCACATGGTGACATTGAGTCTATCGGAAAACTATTTTAATGGCGACCCTTCCTGCCCACAGTTGGAACCCCTTCTTCGATTGGCTGAAAGGTCTTCACAAGCTGGGGGCGCTATACGCCGAGAGGTAATTGTCAGGTATGCTTTATGGTTTCCATATGAAGATGTTCAACTGGCAGGATCCCGACACGCGCGACATTGCGGTTACCCTTGGTGTCGCTGGCGCACTCCTCGCCATATTCCCGGTCTTCGTCCTCATCGCTGGAGAGCGGCCCATCAGTTTGGCATCAGAACCCAGTGCTCCGTTGGTGGCAGAATCGACGTTGCGTCCCCAGGTCACCGTGAAC
>JBBQRA010000299.1:0-6272 GCA_038215275.1 Bryobacterales bacterium
CGTTCTTGTTCCTTTACGTGGCGGCTGAGATTGGGGTCTGGAACTGGTTGGCGAAGTATTTGATTTCGCGGGGACTCACCGAGAATCAGGCGCAGAACATTGTCGGCAGCGGATTTGCTTTCGGGATTCTGGTTGGCCGCGTTGTGGTTTCGCGAATTCTAATCAAAGTTTCGGCGCCGACGGTGACGTTGGTGAGTGCGGCCCTCATGCTGGTCACCACGTATCTGATGCTGAACACCTCGGACCCGACGATCGCCTGGATTGCGGTATTCGCTGCGGGCATTGCGATGGCTCCGGTGTTTCCGACGACGCTTGGCATGGTGGGCGATGCGTTTCCGACGAGCACGGCGACGGCGATGGGCATCGTGATCACGTTTGGCTGGGTTGGTTTGGCGGTGAGCTCGCGCATTATCGGCGCCTTGGGTGGTGACGATCCCGCGAAGCTGGGTACGGCATTGCTGGTGCTGCCGATTGTGAGTGCGTTGATGGTGGTGATCAACTTGGCTTTGCGGCCGATGTTGAAGAAAGCGTAACGGGCTATTCGCGGAGGCATTGGCCCGGTAAAATGGGCCGATGCTTCTTTGGAACGATGCGCTGACGGCGGAGGCGGACCGGGTAACCGCCGACTTCAGGGTGGCTTTAAAAGCCGATGACGGGATGCGGGCGATGGACTTGGGCTGGCAGTCGCTGGCGATGGAGCCATTGCGGCCGGATCGCTATTTTCTGCTGGCGACGGTGAGCGATGAGACCGGCGGGATACCGGACTTGGGGAAGCAGTTGCGGGCGCTGGGGCTGGAGGCCATGCTGGCGCAGGAGACGATCGGGGAGCCGCAGCGGATGAGCCTGGCACGGGCGTTTCCAAATTGGCGGGGCGATTGGGGGGATACGGAGCGCCTGGAAGAGGAAGCGGACAATCTGAGGAGCGAGGTTGGGGTTGCCGTGGAGGCGGAACGGCGGCTGGAACCGTTCGAGTTCCTACGGGATTTTCTAGCGGGGGTCCGTCAGGGGATGCCGCCGATCTCGGTGGCTCGGGTATTGCAGGATGTGCCTGGACTGCGGCCGTTGCTGGTAGCGGCGGTGCGGAACGGGCTGAGCGAGAACTCCGGGGTGAGGGTGCTGCCGACGGCGATGCTGGTGGCGCTGCAGGGGGCGGTGGGAGACGCGGCGGCGCTGCCGGATCTGTTGAAGATTGCGGCGGATTGGGAGGATCCCATCAGGATCCATGCGGAATGGGCGCTGACCCAGTTGGCGCGGCGGTATCCGGCGGAAGCGTTGGCGGCGATGGCGGCGGCGAAGACGGGCACGGCGGGGGAGCGGCGGGTGGCAGTGGATGTGCTGATCCGGTTGGAACGGAGAGAGGGTGTGGCGGAGGGGCTGAAGGGGTTGGCCGACGGGTTCGAAGCGATTGCGGCGGACGCGGAGGCTGGGGAACTGGCGATGACCCTGGAGCGGGCGCTGCGGAAACGGGGGGAGCGAGCGGCCGCGATTGCCTTGCGCGAGGTAGCCGAGAAGAGCTTGAAGGATGGCGAGCGGGACGAGTACGATATGCTGCGCGGCATGGGGGACGATTATCAGGAGGAGAAGGAGACCTCCGAGAGCTTCCGGCGGCGTAGTTTGGAACAGGTACTGGTGGGGCGGGCGTTAGTGGAGGATGACACGGATCGGGAGGAATTGGAGCGCCTCTACGAACCGCCGCCGGTGACGGAGTCGTTCCGGAGGATGACGCCGAAGATTGGGCGGAACGATCCGTGCTGGTGCGGGTCGGGGAAGAAGTACAAGAAGTGCCATTTGGATAAGGACGAAGGACGCTAGGGCGAGCCGGGTGCCGGTTTCCCGGCTGAAGGCGGGGGCTCATGGCGCGGCTGCGGAGCGGCGAGACGGCGTCGGCGGTATGCGCCAGAGCTACGAGAAGGGCCCCCTCCCCCCTCGGGCCCGCACTGTAATATACTGCCCCGCAATGCAGCCCACCATGTCCTCCCGCCTTCTCCTCCCCACTCTCCTGTCCGCCGTCTCCCTCTTCGCCCAAAGCGCCGGCCAGATCATCGGCACCGTCCAGGACAACTCCGGCGCCGTCATCCCCACCGCCAACGTCACCGCCGTAAACGAACTCACCGGACTCCAGTTCCGCGCCGTCTCCGACGAGAGCGGCCGCTTTACCCTCCCCCAACTCCCCATCGGCGAGTACCGCGTCGACATCACCCGCGACGGCTTCCGTCCCTTCCGCTCCCCCTCCTTCCGCCTCGACGCCGACGCCACCCGGCAAGTCCTCGCCGTCCTCCAACTCGGCCAGGTCACCGAATCCATCACCGTCGGCGGCTCCGTCTCCCAGGTCGAAACCGTCGGGGCCACCATCAAGGAAGTCATCGACGAACGCCGCATCACCGAACTCCCCCTCAACGGCCGCAACGCCCTCCAACTCGTCCGCCTCATCCCCGGCGCCGTCAGCAGCGCAGGCAACAACGGCCTCGGTCAAAACGACGGCATCTCCGTCAACGGAGCCCGCGGCACCGCCAACAATTACCTCCTCGACGGCGGCGATAACAACGACCCCCAACTCAACACCGCAGCCCTCCTCCCCAACCCCGACGCCCTCGAAGAGTTCTCCGTCCAAACCAATAACTTCTCCGCCGAATTCGGCCGCAACTCCGGCGCCATCATCAACGCCGTCACCAAATCCGGCACCAACCAGTTCCACGGCTCCGCCTTCGAATTCGTTCGTAACGACATCATGGACGCCCGCAGCTTCTTCGCTCTCGAAAAAGGAAAACTCCGCCGCAACCAATTCGGAGGCTCCTTCGGCGGACCCATCATCCGAGACCGCACTTTCTTCTTCGGCTCCTACGAAGGCGTCCGCCAGCGCGCCGGCGCTACCTTCTCCGGACTCACCGTCCCCACCGCCGCCATGCGCTCCGGCAACTTCCTCCAAGCCGCCCGCATCCCCAACGACCCCCTCACCAATCAACCCTTCCCCGGCGGCATCATCCCCGCCACCCGCTTCGACCCCGCCGCCGTCAACTTCCTCGACAAACTCCAAGTCCCGCTGCCCAACGCCTCCGGCAATCGCTTCATCTTCAACCGCCCCGGCGAAACTGACTCCAACCAGTACATCGGCCGCATCGACCACTCCCTCTCCTCCGCCCAGCGCCTCTCCGGACGCGTCTTCTTCGCCCGCAGCGCCGAATCCAACACCGCCGGTCTCCCCGTCCTCCGCGCCGAAAACGCCTTTGATAGCTGGAACCTCCAGGGCCAGCACACCTGGACCCTCTCCCCCGGCCTCCTCGGCGCCGGGCAGTTCACCGCTAATCGCACCAATATCGATCGCGGCCCCCTCCCCTTCGGTTCCGCCGACGGCATCTCCTACCGCGACCTCGGCGTCAATGTCGGCCGCGGCTCTCCGGACTCCGCCGGCCTCAAACTCGTGCCCCACTACCGCGGCCAGGTCAACGGCTATTGGAACCTCAACCAGGACAACCTCGTCACCATCGACCGTCGCACCTACCAGGGCACCTACACCCTCTCCTGGATTCGCGGCCGCCATCAAGTCAAGTTCGGCGGCGAGTACCGCTACTCCTTCTCCGACCGCGTCACCGGCAACGGCATCGACCCCCAGTTCACCTTCGACGGCCGCTTCAGCGGCGAATCCTTCGCCGACTTCCTCCTCGGCCGCGCCGCTAATTTCACCCAGGGCTCCCTCCGCCTTAACCGCAACGCCAACCACGCCCCTTCTTTCTTCGCCCAGGACGATATCAAACTCTCGAGCAACCTCACCGTCAGCCTCGGCGTCCGCTGGGAACCCTACCTCCCCTTCTACGCCACCAACGACGAACTCACCGTCTTCCGCCCCGGCCAGCAATCCTCTGTCTTCCCCAGCGCCCCCGCCGGCCTCCTCTACGTCGGCGACCCCGGCGTCCAGCGCGGCGGCACCGACACGGATTGGAACAACCTCGCCCCTCGCGTCAGTTTCGCCTGGCGCCCCTTCGGCTCCACCAAAACCAGCGTCCGCGCCGGCTACGGCGTCTTCTTCGATACCCCGCGCTTTCACATGCTGAGCCACTTCGTGAATTCGCCCCCCTTCTCCTTCCAGACCACCATCAACCAGCCCGCCAGCTTCTCTGATCCCTATCGCGGCATCGCCAACCCTTTCCCCTACACCCCGCCCTCCTCCGCTGCCGAACGCGCCGCGTACCAGTTCAGACTCCCCGCCACGGTTGGCCTCTCGATTGACCCGGACCTCGCCACCTCCTACCTCCAGCAATGGAACATCAACGTGCAGCGGGAACTCGCCGCCGGCTTCACCGCCACGCTCGCTTACGTCGCCTCGGCCGGCTCCAAACTGCCGATGCGCGTCGAGGCCAACCCCGCCATCTTCCGCCCCGGCGCCACGACGGCGAACATCAACGCCCGCCGGGTGTACGCCCCCAATTTCCAGAGCGTCGTCAACTACCAGAGCAACGTCAACTCCAGCTACAACTCGCTCCAGGCCACGCTGAACAAGCGGTTTAGCAAGGGGTACACGATCTTGGCCAGCTATACTTACGGCCGTTCGATTGACGCGAGTTCCCTTGAAGTCGATGGCTTTAACGGCCAGGATCCCTTCAACATTGGGGCTGACAAGGGTCTCTCGGATTTCGATGTCCGCCAGCGTTTTGTGGCCAGCTTTCTCTGGGAGATCCCTGGACCCAGGACCGGCGCCGCCAAGTTCATTTTGGGCGGTTGGCAGACCAATGGTATTGTCACTGGCCAGACTGGGTCTCCGGTCAACGTCGTTTCAGGCAGCGACCGTGCGCTATCTGGCACGGGGACGCAGCGCGCCAACCTGGTTGGCGACCCGTATCTCCCCTCGGGCCGCTCCCGGGATGAGCAGATGGCGGCGTACTTTAACGCGGCTGCGTTTGCCATTCCGGCGTTGGGCACATACGGCAATTTTGGCCGCAATGTCTTGGTGGGCCCGGGCAGCTACAACCTCGACTTTGCTCTTTTTAAGGGTTTCCATTTCGGCGAGAAGCGGGAACTGCAGTATCGTTGGGAGATGTTCAACGCCTTGAACCACGCCAATCTGAACAACCCTCGGTCGAACATAGGCGCGGTCCGTCCTGGGCAGATCGATTCCACTTCGCCGGCCCGTGTGATGCAAATGGGCCTCCGCTTTGTGTTCTGACGCTCACCGCGGCACCGGGGAAGATCGGCGGGGTTCGTCCACCGGCATCGGTTCCAGGCGCCGTGGCTCGGACGGGACTCAGTTTGTAGGATTAATCGCCCCGCCCGTCGGCTAGCTAGACCTGCCAACTTATAGATTTACCGTCCCCACTTTGCTTTCTTATCGCCTTTGGGCAACTGAGGTACCTTCGGTGATCGCCTTGATTTCGGCCAGGACGTTTTCGGGTTTGAAGACGTCCTTCCAATCTGGCCGGAACAGACTTTTCTTGCCGCGCTCAATGGCCATCAATGCCCCGTCGGAAAAGGGTGAATTAATGAAATTGAAGACAATCCCGATGCTCACCTTCATGTGGCCAAGGATAAAGGCTCGCGCGGCGGCTTCGGGTACCCCCCGGCGAACAGCTTCATCCATCGCTTCTCGGATGATGACAAAGCAGGTGGCCGCGACGGTCTCCGAAAGGGCGGGTTCAAGGATTGCCATTTGCTCGACTGTGACACGGTAGGCGTCCATTACGGGCGCGAACATCTCTCGCGAAAGGGCTTCACCTTTGGCGTAATCCGCTTCAGTGCCTTGCATGAGCGCGCAGACGATATGTTGCTTGGCTCTGATGGCGCCAAAGAAATCGAACTGGGCTTCTTTCTCGGTCTCATCGTGAATGACCGGAGGATGGCAAGGATGGGTGATGAAGTAAGCAATATCCGGCCGCTGTGGCAGTTCGCCGCCGTAGGGAGCCGCCGGATCCAGACAAATCACCATCGCGCCCGGACGGAGATCGGTGACAATCGAAGGGGCAACCTCTCCAATCAAAGAATCGGGAAGAGCCAGGATGGCCACGTCGGCAGCGACGACCGCCTCGGCCTGGGCCGTGACGGACAATCCACGAGTCGAGAGTCTTTCCACGCCCGCTGGATTGATCTCTACGTAAAGAACCTTGTGGGTTGTGCCTCTAAAGTTATCGGCGATCCTGCAACCCATTTTCCCCCCAGCGCCAAAGAGTGCAATTGTTTGTGTCATGGTGTCTGCTCCTCTAAAATCTATCACGAGTGGTATAATAAGTACATCACGATCTCTGGCGCTTTACCCAGCATTACCTCTTTTCACATCACCGAAAAGC
>JBBQRA010000300.1:0-6247 GCA_038215275.1 Bryobacterales bacterium
GGCGCTGCTCGACGCAAATGTGCTCTACCCGGCCCCGCTTCGGGACATATTCCTGCAGCTGGCCATAACGGATTTGTTCAAGGCCAACTGGACGGCGGACATTCACCGGGAATGGATCGAAGCGCTGATGCGCAAAGACCCGCCGCCCGACAGGGCAGCGCTTGAGCGAACGCGGGACCTGATGGACAAGGCGACAAGGGATTGCCTCGTCACAGGCTATGAGGCCTTGATCGACACGCTGACGCTTCCCGATCCTGACGACCGGCATGTGCTGGCGGCAGCTATCGTCGGACGCTGCGACGTGATCGTGACCCAGAACCTGAAGGACTTTCCGGAAGAGGCGCTGGCGCCCTTTTTGGTTGAAGCCCAGCACCCAGATGAATTCCTCTGCAATCACCTCAGCCTCGCGCCCGGCATCGTCTGCGGCACCGTCCGCAAAGTTCGGGCGCGGCTTCTGAAGCCGCCCTATAGCGTCGAGGAGTACCTCGCCACGCTGTCGCGACAGGGGCTCGTCGCGACCGTCGGCGAGTTGCAGTCTTTCGCGGAACTTCTGTGAAGGGTCGTTTCGCTGTGGGAATGGGAGGACAAACCAGGATCCTAGACGAGGCTCTGGTGCGGCCATCAATCCGCCTTCTCGGCTAGCGGCTATTGGCCGCCTCATTTACCGAAACCTGCTGTCCTAGTCCGCATTCTGGACTCGTTCCGAGACTTGCCGCCCCGTGCCCGCTGAGCACCAGCCCCAACACGCTCTTTGGTGAACGAGATCGGCATCACGCTTTCAGATTCTGCCCCGTCCGAGTAGTCGGCAAATCGGAGAGCGGCAATACTCAATGTGGTTTGCCCGCAATCAGGCAAGGGGAAACCTCGTCGCCGCCGCACCCCGGAAACACCAATCACGCCACCCCCGCCGAAATCTTGCCGCTCAAATACAATCTGAAGCATTGCCGTGCTTGTTGCGCTCGTCGCGTCGCTCTCGCCCGGGAAAAGTGGTCATTGCTTAGCCCACAGATGTCCTCGTCTTGGCCCCAAGGCTACCTCATCAGTGCGCAGCGGCTCGTTTGGGGCCAACACCTGCAGGCATCGCGGCGTAGCGGGGCACTGCTAGTCACCAGAAAGCCAGCGCCACTGACCTGCGAACACCTTCAATCGGGTGGCCAGTAGGCACACTCTTGGCGCGGGGCCCAGGCTTTGGCAATCAGGCAATTGGACTTCCAAACGGTTTCATCCCTTTCTCGAGAACCGTCTTTGGGAACTGGTCAGTACCGCAGAGGAAGAATGAGCCGAAATCCTTATATCAATCGACCGTTGGAGCGGTGGGGCCAGTGTTCACCCATTCCTTAGGGGCCATCAAATCCGCAACTGAAATCCCCCGCTCGTCGACTCTGAGGAGCATGTGCTGCCAGAGTGGCCGGGGCAGACTAGCGAATTGAATCTTCGGCAATGGCGTCCGTCCCGAATATCGCGCGGATCAGATCCTTGCCGGCTTCGTTCTTGAGAGCCGGATCATTCTCGGCTAGAAACCCATTGTAGCTGGCCTTCAGTTGCTCCTTGGCCTCGGCCTCGGCACGCACTCCTCGCTCAGCAAGAGCGACCAGGGCGCGGCTCATCGTCAGGTGTTGTTCCTTGGCGGTGCGCCGGACCGCCGCGACGAGTGTAGCGGGAACTGTAACGCTCTGCCGAACGGACCTTGGCGAAGCCGTTTTGCGCTGGGTTGCCATATCCAAAGCATAGCGAATGCACCAGCGTGGTGTACAAGCCCGGGGCGCGGTCGTTCTGCCGAATTTCATATCGATTTGAGATTTACAAACCTTGGATCGTCGGCGATTCGGACAGTGGCGCCAGAGATACGACGCACCTAATGTCCATCAGAATAACCGCCAAAAAGCCTACCCCCAAACTCGTCGTTCACACCCAATTCCATCTTTCTCGAAAAAACCTGCATCCCTAGGAAAAAAAGCCACATAACCCCCGCTCCGGCCACCCCGCCAGACACCCCTCCCGCACCGTTTCCCCCGCTCCCCTCGGTACCCTCATTCCAGATCCTCGGACACCACATGGAAACGCAACAGCCACCCATCCGCAAAAACACCCGATCCGAACAAGCCCGCATCAACGGAGCCCGTTCCCGCGGTCCAGTCACCGCCGCCGGCAAAGCGCAATGCCGCAAAGCCCGCCTCAAACACGGCTGCTACGCCCGAACCGAAGCCAACGGCATTGGCCCACTCATCCTGAACGAAAATCCCGCCGAATTCGCCCTTTTTCGCCAGGGCTGGCTCGCCCGGCTAGCACCCCAAGCCGTCGCCGAACAGGAGTTCGCTGACTCCTTCATCGCCAATGAATGGCGTCTCCTCCGGGCCCAAGCCGCCGAAACCGCTCTCCTCAATCAGGAAATCCGAGCCACAAAAACCCAGTTCGAAGCCGAGCATCCCCAACTCAAAGGCGGCGAACGCGAACAAGCCCGGCTCGGCGTCGCCGTCGCCTCACTATACAAACGGTCCGGTGCCGCCGTTGCCCTGGATCGGAAAATCAGCCAGATCCAAGCCGCCCGGCTAATCGCCATGCGTGCTTTCCTGCTCCTCCTGGACGGAAGGTCCCAGGAAGTCATTCAAAGAAAATCACTTACCCGTTCGGTTCTGTCAAATTCCGTACCCGGAGAACCAGAAAATGCACCCAACTGAACCCGAAACTGCGTTGACACCGATCACATCGGTCTGTCACGCTCACCCTAATAGCCAACCCCGACGTTGCTGCTTCCTGAAGGATTTCATGCGCCTGTATTCCCTAGTCGCCGCTTTGACCCTCGTGGCCGTCCCCTTGGCCGCCCAGAAACTGACCAGTCCGAAAGAGCATTACGGCTTCAACATCGGTGACGATTACCACCTCACCACCTATAAACAAACCGAAGCCTACTTCAAAAAGCTCGCCGCGGAGTCAAACCGTCTGCGCCTCGTCGACGTCGGCAAAACCGAAGAGGACCGCACCCAATACATGATGGTCATCTCGGCGCCCGAAAACCTGGCCAATCTCGCCAAGTATAAGGATATCGCCCAGAAACTCGCCCGCGCCGAAGGCCTCACCGAAACTCAGGCCCGCGCCCTCGCCGCCGATGGCAAAGCCGTCGTCTGGATCGATGGCGGTCTCCACTCCACCGAAACCGTCGGCACCCATCAGTTGATCGAAACCATCTGGCAGTTCGCCAGCCGCAACGACCCCGAGACGATGCGCATCCTCAAGGACGTCATCATCCTCTGTATGCACGCCAATCCCGATGGCCACGACCTCATCAGCGAGTGGTACATGCGCGAACCCGTCCCCGAAAAGCGCGTCATGAGCGGCGCGCCCCGCCTCTATCAGAAGTACGCCGGCCACGATAACAACCGCGACTTCTATATGGCCAACCTCCGCGAATCCGTCAACATGAACCGCCAACTCTTCATCGAGTGGTTCCCGCAGGTCATGTACAACCATCATCAGACCGGCCCGCTCGGCACGGTCATCTTCGCGCCGCCCTTCCGCGACCCGTTCAACTACAACATCGATCCGTTGATCATCACCTCGCTCGATCTCGTCGGCGCCGCCATGCACTCCCGCTTCGTGCAGGAAGATAAACCCGGCTCCACCATGCGCAGCGGCGCCAACTACTCCACCTGGTACAACGGCGGGCTCCGCACCACCACCTACTTCCACAACATGATCGGGCTCCTCACCGAAATCATCGGCTCGCCCACGCCGATGGAAGTCGCCTTCGTCCCCAGTCGCCAACTCCCCGGTGGCGATCTGCCCCTGCCCATCGCGCCGCAGAAATGGCATTACCGCCAGTCGATTGACTACTCGGTCACCGCCAACCGTGCCGTTCTCGACCTCGCCTCCCGCCAGCGCGAACACTTCCTCTTCAATATCTGGAAGATGGGCAAAAACTCCATCGATCGCGGCAGCAAAGACACTTGGTCCATGACCCCCAAGCGCATTGAAGCCGTCAAGGCCCTCATCGCCAAAGAGACTCCCGGTCGCCAGGCCGGCCCTCAAGCCGCCGCGCCCGCCCGCTTCTATGAAGCGATGAAGACCCCGGAACTGCGTGACCCCCGAGGCTACGTCATCTCCGCCGCGCAGGCCGACTTCCCCACGGCCGTCAAATTCATAAACGCCCTCGTCAAAAACGGCATCCAGATTCACAAGGCCACCGCGCCCTTCGCCGTCGCCGGCAAAAACTATCCCACCGGCTCCTACGTTGTCAAAACCGCCCAGGCCTTCCGGCCCCACGTCCTCGACATGTTCGAGCCCCAGGACCACCCGAACGACTTCCGCTACGAAGGCGGTCCGCCCATCCCCCCTTATGACAATGCCGGCTGGACCCTCGCCTATCAGATGGGCGTCCAGTTCGATCGAATTCTCGATCCCTTCGATGGGCCCTTCGCCAAGCTCCCCTGGGGTGTCATCGAAAAGCCCCCCGTCGGCAAGGTCGAAGGCTCCGGCGCCGGCTATCTCATCAGCCACAAGGTCAACGACAGCTTCATTCTGACCAACCGCCTCATCGCGGCCAAAGAGGAGGTCTACTGGCTCAAGCAGGGAATCAAGGACGATGCTCTCTACGGCCCCGGCGCGCTCTACGTCCCGTCCAAGCCCACGACGAAGGCGATCATCGAGAAAGCCGCCGCCGAGTTCGGCTTCAATGCCAAGGCTGTCGCCACTCGCCCCGCCGGAGAGTCTATGAAGCTCGCCGCGCCGCGTATCGCCCTGTGGGATCAGTTTGGCGGCTCCATGCCGTCCGGCTGGGTCCGCTTCCTCCTCGAACGTTTCGAATTCCCCTTCGACGTCCTCTATCCCCAAGCCATCGACGCCGGGAATCTGCGCCAGAAGTATGACGTCATCCTCTTCGTCGGCGGCGCCATCCCGCGGACCGCTAACATGGGCCCTGAAACCGGCCGCGGCGGAGGCCGTGGCGGAGAACCCGACCGCGACAGTATTCCCCCCGAGTTCCAGCCGTGGCTCGGCCGCGTCACGGAAGGGAAGTCCATCCCGCAGCTCAAAGCCTTCATGGACACCGGCGGCACAGTCATCACCATCGGCTCCAGCAACAATCTCGCGGCCCAGCTCGGCCTTCCCATCAAGGACGCCATGGTCGAACGCGACCGCAATGGCCGCGAACGGTCCCTGCCTCGCGAAAAGTACTATGTGCCCGGCAGCATCCTTCAGGCGAATGTCGATAACACCCAGCCCGTCGCCTACGGTCTTGACGACAAAGTCGACGTCTTCTTCAACGATAGCCCTGTCTTCAAACTCGCTCCCGAAGCCATGGCCCGCGGCGTCAAGCCCGTCGCCTGGTTCGGCTCTTCTCCATTGCGGAGCGGCTGGGCCTGGGGTGAAAAGTACCTCGAAGGCGGCATCGCCGTTGCCGAAGTCCCCGTTGGCGAAGGCAAGCTAATGATGATGGGGCCGGAAATCACCTTCCGTGCTCAACCGCACGGCACCTACAAACTGTTGTTCAACTCCTTGCTCCTGAGCACCGCCACCAAACAGAAGTAACGCGCAGAAGTAAAGCAAGGAAGGGTATACGATAGAGGCAGCAAGCTATGTCGAAGAAGTTGCTCCTCTGTCTGCTCCCTGCCGGAGCCACATTATTGTCGTGGGCCCAGACCGCCGAGCCACCTGCAAAAAAGGTGGACTTCGTGCGCGACGTCCAACCCATCTTCGAGAAATCGTGCGCGAACTGCCACGGCCCCAAAGTTCAACTTGGGGCCCTCCGGCTCGACGCTAAGAATCTGGCCTTCGCCGGCGGCCAAAGCCGTCACGCCGGCATCGTCCCCGGCAAACCCGAAGAGAGCACTTTATTCCAGCGCATAGCTGGATCGACCGATCAGGCCCGCATGCCGATGGGCGCCAAGCCCCTCGATGCTGCCTCCATCGCCATAGTCAAGGACTGGATCACCCAGGGCGCGGAATGGCCCGAAGCCGCCAGCGCCAAAGCCGTCGAAATCAAGAAACACTGGGCCTACATCCCGCCGGTCCGCCCGAACATCCCCGCCGGCGCCGGTCATCCCATCGAATATCTCGTCCGCGCCAAACTGGCTTCCGAAGGCCTCCAGCCTTCACCCGAAGCCGACCGTACCACGCTCCTCCGCCGGCTTTCGCTCGACATCGTCGGCCTGCCGCCCACCCCGGCCGAAGTCGACGCCTTCCTGGCCGACAAGAGCAAGGACGCCTATCAAAAGCAAGTGGACCGCCTCCTCGCCTCGCCCCATCACGGGGA
>JBBQRA010000301.1:0-6231 GCA_038215275.1 Bryobacterales bacterium
ACTTGTGGACGCGGACGGTAACATTCTCCGCGTGGATCCCGAAGGCCGGCGGGTGCTGGGGCGTCGAGTTTGGAACGGCGAATTTGGTGCGCTCGCGGTGGACCCCCAAGGCAGGCCGGTGTTGGCCGGACGGAGAGTTAATCAAGCAGTGGTCACTCAATTTTCAGCCGATCTTGAACGGACTGTATTTGACACCACCGTTGGCGAGGGACCGGAGAGCGCAGGAACGGCGTTGGCGATCGGCGCTGACGGGTCGGTTTGGATGGGCGGCACGGCGATGCCCGGACCAGTCCGCGCCGAGAATCTGGCGGCGACGCTGACGCTGGTCCGGGGCAATGGGCAGGTGGAGTTCCATCGCGTGGTGGAGTCCCCGGTGGCCGGACTGTTGCGGGGCAGCAGGCGCGTGCCGAAGGCTCTGGGGCTGGGGCCGGACGGACGGGTATGGATGGCGATCGCGGGCGCGACGGGAATCCCGCAAGCGTTCCCGGAATCCCTCCGGGTGGCGCAGTACGGGGTTAGTCTTGCGGAGCTTCAGTGCAACGGGAGACGCCGCTGGAGGCGATACGTTTATTCCCGGAAATGAAAGGGGCCAGCCCGATTTCCTGGTCTCTTTCAGCAGGGCCGGACGCATTCTGATCGGAAATCTTAGGAAGTCGTTTCCGACTACTACTGGTGCAACGCCGGTGGGCGCGCCGGTGATGAGCTTCGACCTAGGACGGCAATCCGCGCCTGTGATCCGCCGGGATCGCGACCTTGCGACGGTGGACCTGGTGAGCCTGGGGACGTCCTTGATTGTACCGGCGAGGGCGGTTCGCTTTTCCAGTTCCGGCGGCGGGGACCTTCGCTATTTCGCCGCGATGCTGCCAGATGACCAGACCGGGACGCCAGCGCCTTCGATTCCCTCTCCGGCAGTTGCTACACCGGACGGTACCGGGCGATTGCCCGCTTCCGTGCGAATCGAGAGTGTTCCGGGGGGAGTGGGCGACGGCGTATTGGTGCTTCTCGTCCCAGGTGCGCAGGGCGTGGCTTCGTATCGGTCCGGCTGATTCCGACTTCGGCGTCTTTGCGCCGGACTTCGCTGCGCCTCAGTTTCACGACGACGAACGGCGAAACCGGGGATTGGCGCTGCCCTGCACGTTTGAAGCGGAGACGCCTTGGTTGCGGCTTGGACAGAGCGCGGGGGTGACGCCTGTAGAGATCCCGCTGGAAGCGGACGCCAGCGGATTGCCGACAGGAGAGCATCCTGGCGTTATCCGGATACGCTGCGGCACGTTCGAGTCGACGGTGCTGCTGGGACTCCGGATTGGGCCGCTGCTGCAGTTTGAGCCCACGGGAGAGATCGAAGCGGTGGTGAACCGGCCGGTTACGCACCGGCTACAGATCAACAGCTCGTCGTCGGCATTTGAGTACTCAGTGGAGGCGAGCGAGAGCTGGGTGCATGTGGATCCTGGGTCAGGCCGGACGCCGGGGGCGATC
Source organism: Bryobacterales bacterium (assembly GCA_038215275.1). Classification (GTDB taxonomy): domain Bacteria; phylum Acidobacteriota; class Terriglobia; order Bryobacterales; family Bryobacteraceae. The sequence goes on from JBBQRA010000301.1 coordinate 1,477, forward strand.
GAGGTGACGACAACGCTACCGGCGACAATCGGCAGCCAGCAGGTGCTCCCGGGGGTAAGGGTTTATCCCCGTCTCACCGTGCGCTACGGTGGCCTGACCACGACAATTCCACTGAGTTACCGTGCCATCACCCCCGGCAGCCCGCCGGCGCCGGCGGACAGCATCTCACCGCGCGCTGTTGCTCCGGGGTCGCTGATTGCGTACATCGCATACGGAGCCGATTGCGATTCCGCGACGCTGGCAGGCAGCCTCTGGCCGGACACTTTGGGTGGGTGCAGGTTGCGTCTGAACGGAAGAACGCTCCCCCTCGGCGAGATCGTGCGGCAAAGCGTCCCGGGGGCGGCGGCCTTTGGGTCGCTCCCGCAAGGTCGGGATTGCGGCGCAAATCCCTTACGATGCGCCGGAGGCTATATGGGAGCTAGAACTGGAGGATCGAACGGGTCGGCGGCCGCGTTTGCTGGCGGCGCGGCAGATGGTCGCTCCGACTGTGCGAGGGATTCGGGGTGTGGATGCCGCCACGGGGCTGCTGCGGCGGCGAGAGCCGGGGCAGTCCTTCACGATCCGAGTTTCTGGCCTGGGCAGAGTTGCCGGAGACGGACCATGGGGCACTTTGCTGGCCGGCAGTGTCTCGCCGGAAGCTCCGGTGCGCGTTTTCGTAGGGGGGAGGCCGGCGCGACTGTTGAGCGCGGAGTTGTCGCGGACGGAGGTCGGCGTGTTTGATGTAACGGCGGAGACGCCGGAGGTAGGGTCCGCGGTTCATCTCGTGACGCTGAGCGCGGGGCAGGAGTTGGTCGCGGTGGGCTCGTTGCTGGTGGACGCCATGGACGGTTCGCTGGCGGCGCTGCAGCACGGAGCGAGTTACACGACCAGAGCGGTTACGCCGGGAGGGGTGGTGGCTCTATATGGGAACCGGATAGGGCCGAGCACACTGACCACGTTCGATTTGGACAGCACTGGGCGAATCCCGACGCAACTGGCGGGAATTCGCGTGTTTTTCAACGGCATTCCCGCACCGGTGTTGTACGCTTCCGCCACCCAGACGAGCGTGATTGCTCCGTTTGGGCTGGCCGGGCAAACGACAGCGAAGGTTTCGATCGATTCGGCAGGCTCCATCACGGGCTCTCTTCTTGTACCGGTGCGCTCGGCTGATCCGGGACTTTTTTCGCTTAGCCGCTCCGGCACAGGTCCCGGGGCGATTTTGAATCAAGATGGACGCTGAACTCGGCGGCGAATCCGGCGCGTCCAGGGTCTATCGTGGTTCTATTTGGAGCCGGGTTCGGCGCCACGGGGCCGCTTTCCGAGGATGGAGGGATTACTGGTGTGGCGAACCTGCCGGTGCTGCGCGCGCCGCTTTCGGCGACGGTAGGCGGGGCAGCGGCGGTGATCGAATACGCGGGCCCTGCTCCCGGTGCGGTTGCCGGGCTCTATCAGGTGAATCTGCGGATCCCGGTGGGTATTCCAACGGGCGAGGCGGTGGTGCGGGTGATGGTAGACGGGGCAGCGAGCCAGGATGGATTGACTGTGGCCGTGAGAGGCCAGTGATTCCGCGGTCCGGCGAACTCGGCGCTGGTGGTTTGGGCGTTCTTGCCGGTGCTACAGGGCGGCGAACGTGTTTCAGACGATCGCCCTTAGGGTCATTTCGCGGGGAGTTGGCGGCGGAGGGCGTCGAGGACGCCGTTGACGAAGCCGACGCTTTCGTCGGACGAGAAGCGGCGGGCCAGTTCGAGGGCTTCGTCAATGACTACTGGAGCCGGGGTGTCGGTGTGGATCATCTCATAGGCCGCGAGGCGGAGGATGTTGCGGTCCACATACGACATGCGGGCGACGCGCCAGTTTTGGGAGTGGCGGTCGAGGAGGGCGTCGAGTTCTTCGAGATGCTCAAGGGTGCCTCGGGCGATCTTCTCCGTGAATTCGTCCCACGGCGGGCGCTCTTCTTGATCCTCCGAATACAGGGAGGAGTAGTAGGCTCGCATGGCGTCGTCAAGCGATAGGAGCGGCTGACGCATATCCCACTGGTAGAGGACCTGCAGGGCGCGGCGCCGGGACTGGTGACGTGCCGGCACTAAGCGCGTAACTCCCGGAGGAGATTGGCCATCTCAATGACCGTGGCCGCGGCGTCGTAGCCCTTGTTGCCGGACTTGGCACCGGCTCTGTCCATGGCTTGTTCGAGGGTGTTAGTGGTGAGGACGCCGAAGACGATGGGGATTTCCGCCTTCATCATGGCGCTGCCGATGCCTTTGGCGGCTTCGCCGGCTACGTAATCGAAATGGGGGGTGTCGCCGCGGATGACGGCGCCGAGGGCGATGAGGCCGTCGTACTTCTGGGTGGCCGCCATGGTTGCCAGGGTGAGGGGGAGTTCCCAGGAGCCGGGGACCTTGACAACGGTGATGGCATCTTCCGAGACGCCGTGGCGGCGGAGGCCGGTGAGGGCGCCGGAGAGGAGGCTTTCGGTGACGAGCGAGTTAAACCGGGCCATGACAATGCCGATGCGGAGTCCTTGGCCGGTGAGCGCGCCTTCAATTTCGGGATGCGGCATAGAGTGTGATTACTTTCCTTGGAAATGGGCCGGCCGTTTGGCGAGGAAGGCGGCGACGCCCTCCCGCATGTCTTCGGTGGCGGCGGAGAGGCCGAAGGCGGCGGCTTCGAATTGGAGGCCATCGGAGAGGCTGCCGTTGAGGCCGGTGTCGACGGCTTGAATGGTGAGAGCCAGCGCGACGGGGGCGTTGGCTAGCATCTTGAGGAGAAGCTGTTTTGAGAAGGCCAGGAGTTCGGGGGCGGGGACGACGTAGTTGACGAGGCCGATCTGGTGGGCGCGTTCGGCGGAGATGGGTTCGCCGGTGAGGAGCATTTCGAGGGCGATGCCTTTGCCAACGAGGCGGGGGAGGCGCTGGGAGCCGCCGTAGCCGGCGATGATGCCGAGTTTGACTTCGGGTTGACCGAGCTTGGCGTTTTCCGAGGCCACGCGGACCGTGCAGGCCATGGCCATTTCGAGGCCGCCGCCGAGGGTGAAGCCGTTCAGGGCGGCGAGGACGGGCTTGCCGAGGGTTTCGAGCTGGTGGAAGAGGGCTTGGCCCTTTTCGGACTGGCGCTGGGCGGCGATGGGGGTGAAGGCGGCGAACTCGGCGATGTCGGCGCCGGCGACAAAGGCGCGGTCGCCTGCGCCGGTGAGGAGGAGGGCGCGGATGGCGGGGTTATTTCTGGCCTCGGCGAGGAGTTGGTCGAATTCCGCTAACGTCCCGGCATTCAATGCGTTGAGTTTCGCGGGGCGGTTAAAGGTGATCGTGGCAATTCCATGATCATCAATGTCAAACAGAAGGAATTCTAGGGACATATGGGATAATCGGATACAAGCTCCGGCCCATAGCAAGTGTAACGCATGGATCCATCACACATTCGAAACTTCTCCATCATCGCCCATATTGACCACGGCAAGTCGACATTGGCGGACCGACTCCTCGAGCATACGGGGGCGCTGTCGGAACGCGAGATGATGGAGCAGGTCCTGGACTCGATGGACCTCGAACGGGAGCGGGGCATTACGATTAAGGCCCACGCGGTGCGTTTGCTCCATAAGTCGAGCAAAGACGGGCAGATTTATCAGTTGAACCTGATCGATACGCCGGGGCACGTCGATTTTACCTATGAGGTTTCGCGGTCGTTACAGGCTTGCGAAGGGGCGCTGCTGGTGGTGGACGCTTCGCAGGGGGTGGAGGCGCAGACGCTGGCGAATACGTACCTAGCGCTGGGCCAGAATCTGGAGATCATCCCTGTAATCAACAAGATCGACCTGCCGGCGGCGGATCCGGAGCGGATTCGGGAGCAGATTGAGACGTTGGTGGGGTTGGATGCTTCCGAGGCCGTGCTGTGTTCGGCGAAGCAGGGGATTGGCATTCCGGAGATTTTGGAGCAGATTGTGGCGCGGGTGCCGCCGCCGGCCGGGGATCCGGAGGCGCCGCTGCGGGCGCTGATTTTTGACTCGTGGTTCGATCCTTATAAAGGCGTCATCATCCTGATGCGGGTGGTGGACGGGCGGATGAAGCTGGGTCAGAAGATCAAGCTCTGGTCGAACGGGAAGATTTTTGAGGTTGAAGGGTTGGGCTACCAATCGCCGAAGCCGATTCCGAATACGGAGTTGAGCGCGGGTGAGGTGGGGTTTGTCTACGCGAACATCAAAACGATCAGCGAGGCAATGATTGGCGATACGATTACCGACGCCGTGACGCCGGCGACGGAGATGCTGCCGGGGTTCGAGCCGATTAAGCCGATGGTGTTTGCGGGACTTTATTCAGTGGAGAGTTCCGAGCACGGCCTGTTGCGGGATGCGCTGGAGAAGTTGCGGCTGAACGATTCGGCCTTTAATTTTGAGCCGGAGAACTCGGTGGCGCTGGGGTTTGGGTTCCGGTGCGGATTCCTGGGCCTGCTGCATTTGGAAATTGTCCAGGAACGGTTGGAGCGCGAGTTTAATATTGACCTGATTACGACGGCGCCGGGCGTGCGGTATGAGATTACGCTGCGGGGCGGCGATGTGATTGAGGTGGATAATCCTTCGCGGTGGCCGGATCCGGCGGCGATTGAGGTGATCAACGAGCCGATTATTGACGCGACGGTGATTACGCGGGAGGAGTATATCGGCGATATTCTGGCGCTGCTCGAAGAGAAGCGGGGCAAGCAGAAGAAGTTTGATTATATTGGCGGTTCGCGGGTGTTCTTGGGATATGAGCTGCCGCTGAACGAGATCGTGCTGGACGTTTACGA
>JBBQRA010000302.1:0-6225 GCA_038215275.1 Bryobacterales bacterium
TCTGGATCAGGGACAGCGCACGCAAGATGGAGCGGACCGGTTGAACGCCGCCTCTGAGTAGTGTCTGCAATTGCTCTTGATCTTCGGAGGAGAGCTGGATCTGGAGTGGAGCCGGGGGCATACCCAAGTATGCATCCAAACGTTTCATGGCAACGATGTTTTAAACTAACGGTTCCTGGCGGTCATAGCACTAGCCGTGGCCGTAACCAGGGAGCCAAAGTGGAGCGGGCCAGTCGGCGACGGCGCGAATCGGCCTTTGTAACTCACTTGAGTAGATAATCGCGGATGATTAATTCATTCATCTCGTCAAAGAACCGGTAGTAATACTGGGATCCATTGAGTTTGACGATGTTGCTGTTCCAATCGGTCGGTTGGACCCAACGGACTGTTCGGCCTTTGGCCAGATCGGAGAGGTCCCAACTGCGGAGGAAGCCCGGAATCACCGCGTCGTGTAGGAACTTATGCACGGGAGAATCGAGGGCGCTGGCGAGGCTATGGGGTGCCCGTTCGAGCCAGAGTTTACTCAGCCGCGGCTCGGCGGCGCTGGCGAGGAGCAGCCAGACCGCTGCCGTGCCCTCAGCAACGCCGCGGATGGGTCCGGCGGCGACATCGGAACGCGCGGCTAAAATCTTGACCGCCGCCGCGATGTCCATCGCCCGCATGCCGGGCAGGTTACGCCCGATCATCCAGCTCCGCGTCGCCGCCATCCAGTCCCCATATTCGGCGTACTCCTTCGGGGCGGGGAGGCCGCGCGGGACGATGGCCAGGACGACTGCACCGGCGGCGGCGATCTCTTTGGCGCGGGCCGAGAGCGTCGGACCGGATTCGACGTGGATGACCCCGGGAAGCTTTCCCGAGCCCGGAGGCCGGACAATGTGGCCAGTGACGACCACTCCCGGCTCTGGCTCAAACGTGAACGTCTCGTCTGTGCCCTTCACGGGCGGCGCGGCGGCGAGGGGGCGGACGAGTCTTTGCACTTCGGCGGCAAGGTCGCCGGGCCGCGCATTCTCCTTGCGGCGTTCGCGAAGAAGTTCGACGAGGTCGCGGCTCTTCAGGTCGGTGGCCACCTGACCGGACGGGAGCACGACGAGTTCTTCGTTCGTGAACATGCGGATGTTGGGATCTTCCGTGGTGGAGCCAGCCGCGCCCAGAAGCCACTGCTGGAACCAGCCGTAGAGAGCCGTTCGAACCTCTTTCGGCGTACCGTGACCACCGGGGCCGACCACCCACTTCACACTCGATTCGGCATCAAAAATCTGGTAGAAGCTACGCGCGCCTTCATAGACGATCTTCGCGCCGGCCGGAGTGAAGAAGTCCTCCTCGGTCGAGCCGATAAGCCAGGGCTTAGGGGCGAAGTAAAGGACGTAGTCGGTTTGGTCGAGGCCTTCGGAGAGGAAGTTCGGCAGGCTCTGTTCGGAATCGCCAATGGAGCCGGGGAAGAGCACTTCGAACGAGTTCATGTAGCAGAGCGGGGCGGCGACGCGGATGCGAGGGTCGAGGGCGGAGATATAGGTGGTTTGGGTACCGCCGCCGGAGCAGCCGGTCGCGCCGATGCGGGCGGGGTCGACGGCAGGGTGGGATACGAGATAGTCGAGGGCGCGTTTGGCGTCCCAGATAAAGTAGCGGGCGAGGGTGTCGCCGACGAGGAGGGCCTGGGTGCCGGCGAGCCAGTGTTCGGGAACGCCACCATATACTAGAGCTCGATTTAGCCGGCGGTCAAAGGCTTGGCTGCGTTCGCCCTGGCCCATAGGGTCAAAGGCGAGGACGACGAAACCTTGCGCGGCGAGGTTGGCCGCGATGCGTTGCGCGGCGGGTTTGCCTTCGTTCCAATGGCCGATGGAGAAGAGAATGGCGGGGTGCTTGCCAGGCTTCTTGGGGAGATAGAGGTTCGCCGTCATCCAGTAGCCTGGGAGGCTTTCGAGGGCAACGAGTTCGATGGAGTGCGTCGGGGCTTCGAGGCGGCCAGTGATCTTCGGGTTGAGAGGGCCGGAATAAGTGGGGAGTCCGCCGATGACTTTAAGAAGCTTTTCGCGGAGGAGTTGCTGCCGCGCGAGAGCGTCGGCCTTGGTGCGGACGGGAGCGAGGGAGGCGCGGCGCTGGGCGAGGAGCTGCTGGGCTTGCTGGTTGAGCCAGGCGTTGAAGTCCTGGGCGGAAAGGGAAACGGTAAGGGCCAGCAGAAGCGGGAACAGTTTGGTCACTTTTGCATTGTAAGCGGTGAAGGGAGAAGCTTGGCGAGGATTTCGGGGATCTCGAACACGGCCCGGTTCTCAATTGCCGCCACTCGTTGGCGGAGCCTTTCCAGGGTTTGCGGAACGAGCATGTTTTCGAGCGCAGGGACCAGTTGAGTGACACTGCTCAGCGACTCGCCCACTCCTTGCTTCTTCACCCAGTCGGCGTTAAAGCGCTCCTGCGGGAGGGTCCAAGCGTTCTTCTCGACGATCACGGGGAGACCCATCTGGACGGCTTCGCTGACACTGCCGGGGCCGGGCTTGCCGATAAAGAAATCGGCCAGCTGCATAAACGCGGGGACCTGACGCGTGAAGCCTTCGACGTGCTTCCGGATCCGGCCCTGACGCGCGCGGAGCTTGGCGGCGAGCTTCTCGTTCTTTCCGCAGAGCAGGAAAAGTTGGACATTCAGCGATGAAGCGTTGAGACGGTCGTAGATCTCCACCATCTTGCTGGAACCTTCGCCGCCAAACAGGACGAGGCCCGTCGGGACACCGGGCTCCAGGCCGTACTCGCGAAGCGCGGCGGCGCGATCGACCGGGGGCACCTCATAAAAACGAGGGTGGAGGATCATGCCGGAGACTCGATGTATATCCGATCCGGGGGCGGCGGTGGCACGGGCCTGTTCGGCGGCCGTTTCGGTGCCGCAGATAAAAATCTGGCGTTGGTTCTCAATCCAGAAGTGAGGCGGGTAGTCCGCCATGTCGGTGAGAACGGTGACATACGGCACGGCGGGAGCCGCGCCGCGGATCGCCTGGAACATCGAACGATTGAAGTTCGGCACCAGTGAGACGACGAGGTCGGGCCGGTTCTGCGTCCAATAGCGCGTTAACAATCGGACCTGGGCCCGATGATAGATCCGAATGATCCCGTGCATAAAAGGGAGGAGTTGCGCAGAGCCGAGGGTCCAGCCTTTAGCGAGCAACTCGTTGTAAATCTCTTCGAGGCGCAGTCCCGTAAGCTTGCGGAAGATGTCAAGTTCGTCGAGGACGTCCTGCAGATCGATCAGATGGATATCCCAGGGGAGGCCCTGGGTTTCGATCACTTGTTTGAGGGCCGTAGCGGCGGCGCGGTGGCCGCCGCCGGCGTCAAAGAACAAAAAATGGATCTGAGAGCGTTTTTCCAAGGTACAAACATAGTCTTTCACAAATGTTTTTCAGTTTTGTCACTTTTCCGTAAACATTTTGCCCTTAGGATGTAGGCATGCGAGTGGCAGCCACTCTCGTGAGCTATATCGAAGAGCGGGATCACCGGCTGATGCGCCGATGCAACCGCTGGGACGCGCCGCGGCTGGTGCGGTGGGCATCGGTTTACGCCACGCGAGGCGGGGACGGTTGGCTGTGGTATTTGCTGGCGGCGGCGGTTTTGGCGCTTGGAGGGGAAGAGCGGTTTCGCGTGGTGGGAGCGGCCACCTTTGCGGCGATGATGGGCGTCGCCCTGTTCCTGCGTCTAAAGAAGATCACGGGGAGGCGGCGGCCCTGTGCGCTGGAGAGGCACTGTTGGGCCACTCTTTTGCCGCCAGACCAGTTTTCGTTTCCTTCGGGACATTCAATGACGGCTTTTGCCATTTGCGTACCGGTGGGGTTGGTTTATCCATTGGTCGCGCCAGGGTTAACTGTGTGCGCCATCTTGGTGGCGGCTTCGCGGATCCTGCTGGGGATGCACTTTCTGAGCGATGTGGTGGTGGGGTCCGTCCTGGGTGCTCTTTTGGGTTATGCCAGCTACGCTCTGTTTATGGTTTGATCCAGAGGAGCCACGCGGTCCCCGGCGGACACGGTGATCAGGGTGAGCGGCAGGCCTACGCGGGTGTATTCCCAGAAAGTGATCCGGTGGGAGTCACGCGCGCGCTCGGCAACGATGAGGTTGGCCATAGATCCTGCGAGGGTGAGGTTGCCGGCGAGGGTGGCTGACATGGAGAGGGCAAGCCAGGCTTCCTGAGCATTGGGTAGGCGCTGGATGACCGGTTTTAAGAGCATCACCGAGGGGACGTTGGAAACGAGGTTTGATAGGACCAGCAAAACGAAGCTGAGAACGGGGAGTTTCTCTAAGTGGAACGTGGCGGCGAAGGCGAAGAGTTCTTCGTCGAGCGAGGTCTTCTCGACGCCGGCGAGGACCACGAAAAGTCCGCAAAAGAGGACGAGGAGCGACCAGTCGATCTGCGCGTAGACCTCTTCGGGATGCACCCGGCGGGTGATGAGAAGTGCGGCACCGGCGACCATGGCGGAGACCGCAATCGGGGCGCCCACGAACAGCGCTCCAAACATGACGAGGGCGGCGGTGATTGACTTGGCTAGCAGCATACGATCAACGGCGACGGGCGTCTCCGGGATTTCAACTCGCGCCCGGTCAGAGAACTCATCGCGATGGAGCCAGAGGAGAAGGAGAAACGTGACGAAGACACCGAAGAGGGCTATGGGGGCAAGTTTGAGGAAGAAGACCGCGAAGGGGATTCCGGAGAAGCCGCCGATCATCATGTTCTGCGGGTTGCCGGTGATGGTGGCCGCGCTGCCGACATTTGAGGCCATGGCGACGGCGAGGAGGTAGGGCAGAGGGCGGCGACCTAGCGAACCGGTGATTTCAAGGACCAGCGGCGTCATGACGATGCAGATGGTGTCATTGACGAACATGGCGGACAGCACGGCGGTGACGACGACAACAGAAGCCAGCAGGGTTTGGGGGGCGTGGGCCCGCCGGACGAACCATTGGGCGACGACGGGGAAGAATCCGGCGATCCGCAGATTGGAGACGACGATCATCATGCCGAATAGAAGTAGGATGGTCTCGTAGTGGATCGAGCGCCATGCCTCTTCAAGGTTGAGGATGCCAGCGGCGAGCATCGCTCCCGCGCCGACCATCGCCGCGCCGGTACGCTCGAGCCGACGGCCGGGAAGGGAACCAACGGCCATGACGGTGAACGTAAGGGCGAAAATCAGGATGGCGGTAAACTGTTGTGGGTAGCCGATACGGCTTAGGATGGCATGATTCCGCGCGATACTTGAGTTGACGTGGGAACACCTGGGGAAATTTATAGCGCCTCGCTCGCGGAGCGGCGGCAGGTCTGGACAGCGGCGGTAGCCCGGCACGAACAGTTCGGTTATTTACGGCTAGTGCTCTTCGTCTTCCTGGCCTATATGGCCTGGAAGACGCTATACCAAGCGGTGTGGTCGCCTTGGTATCTCTTGTTGCCTGTAGGTGCCTTTGTAGTGGCTGCGCTGATCCACAACCGGGTGCTGCAGCGACGGGATGAGGCGGCGCGCAGCATCCGCTACTTCGAGCGGGGGCTCGCCCGGTTGGACCGGCAGTGGGCCGGAGTGGGTAGCGATGGGATGGCATGGCTCCCGGAGCGGCACCTGTACGCCAGCGATCTGGACCTGTTCGGGCGAGGAAACCTGTTCCAGTGGCTGAACCAGGCGCGGACGCGAATGGGCGAGGCGGCGCTCGCCGATTGGCTGCTGCATCCCGCCGCGGCGAAGGAAGTCCAGGCGCGCGAGGAGGCGGTGCGCGAACTGGCCAGCGATGTGGCGTTGCGCGAGCGGATGTACCTAGTATCGGAAGCGGTGGCGGCAAGCGTTCATCCGGAGCCGCTGCGCCGGTGGGCGGAGGCCGCGCCGGAGATGCCCCCCCGGAATTGGCGATGGCTCGTGGCGGGCTGGAACGTCGCCTTGGCCCTGGGGTGGGCCGTCGGCTATCTGACGGGTTTCTGGAGCGTTGCGCTGGTCGTTTTGGCCGGAATGGCCGCGTTTGGCCTGTGGCTTCGGCCGCGCGTGTTGCATGCGCTGCATTCAGCGGAAGCGGCCGCGGCGGAACTGGAGGTTTTCGCTGCCGCGTTAGCCGTGTTTGAAGATCGGGCCTTTCAGGCACCGAAGTTGCAGGCCTTGACCACAGAGTTGCGGGCCGATGGCGCGGCGGCGTCCTCGCGGGTGAGGCAATTGGCCGGGCTGGCGGTTTGGATCACTTCGAGGGACCATCCCGCGATGCGGGTGATTGGGCCGCTGATGA
>JBBQRA010000303.1:0-6186 GCA_038215275.1 Bryobacterales bacterium
AAGATCAGCGACTTGAAGGGCGTGGACCTGTTTGTGTCGCATTGGGGATCGCCGTGGATCGCGCATGCGTTGGTGAGCTTTGACTTTGGGCAGGGAGATTACCTGACGGCATCAGTGGAGGCGCGGAAGGAGGTGGGGGAGAGCTATTCGGCAGTGTGGGGCTTCTTTCGGAAGTACGAGCGCATTTTCATCCTGGCCGATGAGCGGGACGTGATCCGGCTTCGAACGAACATTCGGACCGATGAAGAGGTCCGGCTGTACCGGACGAGGCTGACCAGAGCGGACGCGGAATCTCTGTTTCGTGCGTATCTCGGCTGGATGAATTCTGCGAGACAGGAACCAGAATGGTACAACGCGTTGACGGCGAACTGCACGAACTCGTACACGGACTTCCTGGTGGCGCAGGGCATTGGCGGCGTTTCGCGGTGGGATTGGCGGCAGATTGCGAACGGAAAGGGGGAGGAGATGCTGTATGAGTTGGGGAACTTCGATGCGGGCGGCCTGAGCTTTGCCGAGTTGCAGGAGAAGAGCCTGATCAACAGCCGGGCGAAGGCGGCAGACGGAGCGGCAGACTTTTCGCGGCGGATTCGCGAGGGATTACCGGGCTTCTAACTCAATTGTCAGCGTCTGCTGATCGTTGTGTAACCATCGGATGCCTACGCTGATCGGTATGAAGCTGATTGGTTTTCTGCTTATTCCGCTGGGTCTGTGGGCGCAGTCGAATGCGACGGACGCGGCATTGAACGGATATGTGCGAGACGAGTCCGGTGCGTCGATACCGGCGGCGAAGGTGACAGCGCGGAACTTGGCGACGAACGCGGAAGTTGTGGGCGCGTCGAACCAAGAGGGGTACTTCCGCTTTCCGCTGCTGCGAGTGGGCGAGTACGAACTGCTGGCTTCGGCCGCTGGATTTGCGGAGTATCAACAGACCGGCATCAGGCTGACAGTGGGCCAGCAGGGGCGTATCGACATTACGTTGAAAGTGGGTACGGCGGCCGATAGCGTGACGGTGAACGCCGACGCGGCGCTGGTGAGCGTGGGCGACGTGGCGCAGGGCGAAGTGTTGAACGAGCGGGCAGTGCGGACGCTGCCGATTACTTCGCGGAACGTTTACAATTTCCATCTGCTTGGGCCGGGCGTGAAAGGGATTCCGTCGACGGGATTCGGCACGACGCAGTTCACCTTTGGCGGGCACAACCGGTCGACGTGGACCGTGGATGGGCTGGACAACTCGCAGCGCCGGACGAGCCGGCAGATCCGGTTGGTGATCTCGACGCCAGAGTCGGTGCAGGAGATGCAGGTGCTTTCGGGCGCCTATAGCGCGGAGTTTGGGCGCGCGGCGGGTGGGATCATCAACGTGATCAGCCGCTCTGGCACCAACGAACTGCACGGTTCGGGCATGGGGCTCTATCGGCCCAACGCCACTTCGGCGCGGGCGCCATTGGCGGCGCGGAGGGCGGAGCAGACCTGGTGGATGGTCGCTGGGAATTTATCGGGGACGTTGAAAAAGGACAAACTGTTCTTCTTCATTAATGATGAGTTCAACCCGTTGAAGACCCCGCAGCCGGTGACGATTCTGCCGGCGGCTGCACAAGCGCTGGGGTTGGCGGCGCCGGACTTAGTGGACTCGCCGTTTGGCGAGACATTCCATACCCCGAGCGCGAAGCTGAGCTTCAATCTGGACTCGAAGAACAGCGGCTTCCTGCGCTATAACCGGTTCACGAACGACCAGCCCGGCGGCGGCGGTGGACTGACGGCCATCAGCCGAAGCTTGAGTTTTGAAGACCGGATGAACGGCGGCGCCGGGCAGTTGGCGACTGTGATTTCCCCGACGCTGCTGAACGAACTGCGGTTCGGGATTAACCGGCGAGCGGAGACTCGGAACACCTACGTGCCGGGGCAACCGAACGGTGCCCAAATCAATATCACAGGGATCGCGAACTTCGGGGTGAACCCGTTGGCCGGTTCTGCGAGCGTCGAGACTTCGACGCAGATCATCGATAACCTGACTTGGTCACTCGGGCGCCACACCGTGAAAACCGGCGTCGACTATCAGTCGACGGGCTTCCAGATTACGAGCGCGCTTAGCCGTCTCTTCACGTTCGGCGGACTCGCCGCGAACCCGGCCCGGCCGGCTGTGACGCCGCTCGATCAGTATCTGCGGACGGTGGCGGGAACCATCGACCCGGCAACGGGGCGTGCCTATACCTACACGCAGTTGGCGCAGCAGTTGGGCGAGAACTCAGTGCCGCTACGGTATCACTTCGTGAATTTCTTCCTGCAGGATGAGTTCCGGATCTCGCCTCGACTGACTCTGAACTTTGGAATCCGATACGAAGCGGTACTGAATCCCGTGCTAGATGAACAAGCGCCATTCGCGTTGTCCCAGCGGGTGAATAACGATATGAACAACTGGGCGCCGCGGTTTGGGTTCTCGTGGTCGCCATTCCAGGATGGCAAGACGGTGGTGCGTGGCGGCTACGGCATCTTCTTCGATAACCCGAGCCTGGGCACGAGTGCGACGGGTGCGCTGGTGAACGGCCGGCGGGTGCTGAGCTACACGATTCCGGGGACGGACGCGCGGTCGCCGGTGTTCCCGAACCTGCTGGCTTCAGCCGATCCGACGTTCCAGACGCCGCCGAGTATTACCGCGTTTGCACCCGACTACCAGGTGATGTACGGGCACAACGGCAGCTTGCAGATTCAGCGGCAGGTGTTGAAAGACTTGGCGGTGAACGCGCAGTACAGCTACTGGGGCCACCGGTTTGCGCCGTACTCGCGGGACATCAACCTGAGCGCCCCAGCTAGTTTCCTGGCCGATGGGCGGCCGGTATACCGCGGCTCGGCCGGGCGTCCGGATGCACGGTTCCGGGCGATCAACCTGATTGAGTCCGGCGCCAACAACAACTACCATGGCCTGGACTTCACCTTGACGAAGCGTTTCAGCGCTGGCCTGCAGCTTTCGAGCACGTGGAGCTGGTCGCATGCAATCGCCGAGGGCGACCTCGAAGGCGGGGCGCTGATGGACCCGTCGTTGCGGAGCCGGGACAAGGGCAATGCCAACGCCGACGTGCGGCACAATTGGGTGATGCAGGGGCTCTGGGCGCCGACGTTCCAAGCGGACGGGATGAAGTGGTTCAACGGGTTTGAGATTTCGTCGGTGGTGTTCTACAACTCCGGCTATATGATCAACCCGCTGGCGGGCACGGACTTGAATAACGACCTGGTGCTGAACGACCGGTTGCCGTTCCGGTCGCGGAACTCGTTCATTGGACCGAGCTTCTTTCAGACGGATCTTCGGCTGACGCGGCGGATCAAGATTGCGGAGCGGCAGTCACTCGAGTTGATCGCCGAGAGCGAAAACCTGACGAATCATTTGAACGCTGGCTGCTCCATTGCGGGCTGCACGGGCGCAGTGGTGAACCGGGATGGGGCGGCGGACTTTGGCCGGATTACGAGCACGCGCGCGGGCCGGAACTTTCAGTTCGGGATGCGGTACTCGTTCTGATGCGGACTCTACTTGTGTTCGTACTGGCGGCGGCTTCAGCTTTGGGCTGGGGCCTCCGCGGCCATCAGGCGATCAACCGGGCGGCGGTTCTGAGCCTTCCTGACGACGGCCCGGCGTTTCTGCGGGCGCATGAGGATTGGATCACGTATCTGGCCATTATTCCGGATAGCTGGCGCAGCCCTTCAGAGCCTGCGTTGAAGATTCTGGAGGACCCGAATCACGGCTGGTTCAAAGAGCAATTCGCCATGCTGCCTTCAATTCCGCGGTCGCGGTATGAGTTCGTGCTGGCTCTTTATGAGGCGCAGAAGAAGCAGAAGCCGGAGGAGGGCAAGCTGACGAACGTGCGGTGGACGGGGACGTTGCCGTATGCCGCGCAGGAGAACTTCGAGCGGATGCGGGCGGCGATGCGGCGGTACCGCGCGATGAAAGCGGGCGGACAGGATACGAAGTTCGTGGAGTTGGAAATTGCCGGCTACATGGGCCGGTTGGGCCACTACACGGGCGACGGCGCGCAGCCTCTGCACGACACGATTCATCACGATGGATGGAGCGGGCTGAACCCGAAGGACTATACGCGGGAGCCGCGGATCCATGGGCGGATGGAATCGCAGTACGTGGACCTGATCGCGGTGAAGACGGAAGACGTGCTGAAGGAGGTCGCCAAGCCGAAGCGGCTGGCCGATCCGTTTGCGGCGATCCTGGCGCATCTGGACTTGGCGTCGTCGTACGTCGAAGAGGTTTACCAGTTGGACAAGGCCGGGGCTTGGGCGGACAAAGAGCATACTCGGGCGCGGGAACTGGTGCATGAGCGGCTGGCTTCCGGCGCGGCGCTATTGCGTGATCTGGCGTATACGGCCTGGGTGGAAAGCGATCAGCCGTTCCGGTTCACCCGGGGGAACAATCCGATTGATCCTAATGGCCCGGCGTACAACCCGGCGACGGGTTCGGCGCCTCCCGGACCGCCGGTGGTGATTCAGAAATGAGGCTGGTCAGCGCGTTCTTGTTGCCGCTGCTGCTCTTTGGGCAGCCGGCCCGGCGGCCGTTGGAACTGCGGGCGCCGGTGCAGGACAAGGTGTTTTATGTGCTGTCGGAGCTGGAGCGGACGCCGGTGAAGGACGTCCGTCTAGAGTTGATTGCGGCGCGGAAGCGGGCGGCCTTGCTGCAGCCCGGGAACATCGTCGAAGCGATGCGTTGGACGCCGGAGGAGATCGCAACCGTGAGCGCGGCGCTGGGGACCGTGGGCGGTTTGGATGCCGCTCTGCTAGGGAGTGGCCTGTACAAAAAAGAGCCGGTGCTTGTTTCGACTTGGGAGGGCGCGGCGGCGGGGATGAACCGGATCTTCGACGTGTATGGTTTGGGCGCGGTGCCGCGGTATCCGGCGATTGATGCGGTCTCCTTCGATGTGAAGTCGCCTAATTATGCGCGGATGCTCGAGGTGATCCGCGGCGTGATGAGCGAGGAGCCGGACGGGCATCCGCAGTTCTTCCATGCGCCGCTGCGCTTCGCGCTGGAATTGCTGCGGGCGAACTGGCGGGACGAGGCGGGCCGGTTTGAACCGATGGAGCTGGGCGAGAACCGTGCGGCGTTTGAACGGGCCAAGACGGTGGAATGGAGCCGGTACAAATACTCGGCGATTGTGGTGCCGGGTTCTGGAACGGACCGGCCGGGACAGGCGATGTCTCCGTGGGGCAAGGCGCGTGTGACGCTGGCGGCACGGCGGTACAAGGCTGGTTTGGCGCCGTTTCTGATTGTTTCGGGCGGGAATGTGCACCCGGCGCAGACGCCATATTGCGAGGCGATCGAAATGAAGAAGGCGCTAATGGCAGAGTACGGTATTCCAGCCGAAGCGATCTTGATTGAGCCGCACGCACGGCACACGACAACGAATTTGCGGAACGCGGCCCGGTTGCTGTGGCGCTACGGGTTCCCGTGGGAGAAGACTGCGCTTATTACGACCGACCAGGGGCAGAGCGCCTATATCGAGGCACCAGCGTTCGGGCAACGGTGCCGGGCCGAGATTGGCCATCTGCCTTACGAAGGCCTGAAGCGGATCTCGCAGTTTGATCTGGAGTTCCGGCCCCGTTTAGATGCGTTACAGACGGACCCGCTCGAGCCGCTGGACCCGTAACGTATCCTGAAGAGGAATGCGGTTGTTATGGTTCGCGATAGCCAGCGTGATGCTGGCGGCGGAGTGGCCCAAGGCGGCCTTTCCCGATTGGAGCGACGACACGGTCCGGAAGGTGTTGACGAACTCGGCGTGGAGCCGGGGGCGGACGGTGAAGCTCGAGTGGACGAAGCGGGACCCCGGCAACGTCAATCTGCGGGACATTCCTGGCGCGCTGCATCAGCCTGCGAACGTGAACCAGGGCGCGGGGCCGCTGGGGGGAATCGGCCGGGGCAAGAAGGAGTCGCTTCCGGAACGGGCAGATATTCTGGTGCGCTGGGTGGGCGCGCTGCCGGTGCGGCAGGCGACAGCGCTATACCGTGTACGCGATGAGAAGCTGGACGCGGGAAAGCTGAACGAGTTAATCGAACCGCCGGAGAAACACGCCGTCATCGAGATCTTCGGGCTGCCGGCAGGGATTGCGCATCAAGGGACGACCGTGGTGGAAGACATCGCAATGCGGTCAGCGACGCTGCGCGTAGGCAATAGCGGGACGCCGATGAAGGCGGTGAAG
>JBBQRA010000304.1:0-6097 GCA_038215275.1 Bryobacterales bacterium
ATCTACATCACAAGCACGGCCCGCACTTCCACGCCGCCCTCGGTGATCGATGGGCTACGCGCAGCCCATTCGAGCTCTGCATCGAGATTATCGACTTCAATCACGAAGTAACCGCCCAACTGCTCTTTGGCATCGGCAAAAGGACCGTCCTGCACCAGTCGCTCCCCATCTTGCAAGCGAATGCTGGTCGCCGTGGGCGGTCCCTGCAGCCCATTGCCTCCGCGCAAAATGCCGCCCTCCCGCATCGACGTACTGTATGCCTGATAGGCACCCCAATAGGCGCCGGCCCGTTCATCGCTCCGGGCGGCAAAAGCCTCTTCGTT
This sequence comes from Bryobacterales bacterium, assembly GCA_038215275.1. GTDB lineage: Bacteria > Acidobacteriota > Terriglobia > Bryobacterales > Bryobacteraceae. Next base: position 324 of record JBBQRA010000304.1, read on the forward strand.
CTCGTAAACCAAAATTACATATTGCATCAGCGAACCTCCACTACGATGTCGTCTCAGAGGATCGCATTTCGACAAGCGCGCTATTTTTCTTTCGCCGCCTTCCACGTCGCCGCGCCGATCTCCGGATACTCCGCCTTGCCCTCCATCGTCGCCGCCCCAGTAATCGTGCCGCTATAGCGCAATTCCCCGCTGCCGGTCTCGACGACAAACTCAATCTTGTCGCCGTCCACTTTCCCCTTCAGCGGAGCCTGGCCCACGGCGCCTTCATAAGTCCCTGTCAACGCGGAACCCTTCTGCACAAACGTGAACGTCGGCGTCCCCGACCCCGCGCTCGTATCCACCGAAAACGTCCACTTGCCCGTCACGTCCGCCGCCAGGGCCATCGCGCAAGCCACAAAGAAGAAAAATACAGATCGCAGTCGCATAAAGGCAGGGTATCCTACCCCAATGCCGCTTTCCCGCCGCCACCTCCTCGCCCTCTCCACGCTATCCGCCTTCGGCGCTCCGGCCCCCTGCAAAATCACTCGCTTCGTCATCCACAAATCCACCCTCCGTTGGCGCGACCTCGTCTTCCTCGAAATCCATACCGACTCCGGCCTCATCGGCCTCGGTGAAGCGACCCTCGAAACCCGCGCCGATCTGGTCGAAACCGCCCTCCGCTGGCTCGAACCCACCATGGTTGGTCAGGATCCCCAAGGCCCTGAGCAGCACTGGAACCGCAATTACTACGGCCTCTCCCGCTGGCGCCACGGCGCCGCCGAACTTACTGCTCTCTCCGCCGTCGACATCGCCCTCTGGGACCTCGAAGGCAAGCGCCTCGGGGTCCCTGTCTCCCGCCTGCTCGGCGGAGCCATCCACAACCCCCTGCCGGTCTATTTCACTCACTGGTCGTCGACGCTCAAAGAGCGCACCCCTGCCGCGTTCAGCGAGTGGGCGACCGAAACGCGTCGCCGCGGGTGGCGCGCCGTCAAATGGACGGTCCCCTTAGCCGGTGACGACAAGTCCCGCATCGCTCAGATCTTCAACGAGGTCCAGGCCGTACGCATCGCCGTCGGCAGCCAACTTGACATCGGCCTCGAGCTGGCCGAGACGTTCAACTACCGCACCACCCTCGAACTCGCTCGCGTGCTGGCCCCGCTAAAGCCCATGTTTCTTGAAGAGCCCACGCTCCGCGAGAACCCAGCTCTGTTGGGCCAGCTCGCGGCACAGTCCCCGGTCCCCATTGCCACTGGGGAAGGCCTCCTGCTCCGCTCCGAATTCCGCCACCTGCTCGAACACAAGGGCGCGGCCATCGTCCAGCCCGACGTCCTCCACGCCGGCGGCATCACGGAACTCCGCAAGATTGCCCAGCTCGCAGAAACCTTCGGCGTCGAAATTGCCCCCCACCAGTGCAGCGGGCCTGTCGGCCACGTCGCCTCGCTCCACGCCATGGCCGGCTGTCGCAACTTCTTTCTCGAAGAGTGGGAGGGCGACGACGATGCCGTATACCAGGAACTCTGCCAGGGCACCTACCCGGTGCAGAAGGATGGCGCCGTCAGCCTCCCCACCGGCCCCGGCCTCGGGCTCACGGTAAACTTCGCGGAGCTCACGCGGCGGTTCCCCTACAAAGGAATCAACCGCCGCGCCACGCTCACGAAATAGTTGCTCATTTCGACTTGCGAAGGCGAGACCAGTACCACCAGTTGCGCTGCTCCACAGGCAGGTCTGGGTCCCTCGCCTGGGCCACGGCGCAGCGGAATGTATCCATCACGCAAGGGTCCTGCCGACGCCCGGTCAGTCGCTCCAGGTTTGTGTATAGCTGGTCCGGGTCGCACTCGGCCAGTGCGCTGACGGAATTGACTTCCAGCAGCGCGAAGTCGCGTAGCATTGCCGGGCCGATGCCGGCCAGATCTTTGAGTTGGCGAGTCAAAACAGGTCTTCCTGAAGGTTGATAGGCTTGGGCCGGGACCAGTCGTTCGGCTCGGCGCGTAAAAAGAAGTAGTAGTCCGCCACGACGTATAGCCGGTCGTCGGCGCCGTCGAACCGGCCTGTCGAACACTTCACGGAGAAGTTCGGCCATCGGTAATTACTTCATCGCTTCGAGCGACTTCACGCCGGCCGCGGCAATCTGCCCGTCCTGCACTGAAGTCACGCCGCTTACGCCAATCGCGCCGATCATTTGCCCGTCGGACGAGAGCGGCAGACCCCCTTCCACTGGCAGCACGTCCGGCAGTTTTAGCACCGTGTTCCGCCCGCCCACCACGACATCCTCGAGCGCCTTCGACGGCCGCTTCATCCGGATCGCCGTCCGCGCCTTCATCTGTGCGATGTCCACGCTGCCAATCTGCGTGCCATCCATTCTCTGCAAGTAGATCAGGTTCGCCCCGTCATCCACCACGGCAATCACTACGTTCCAATTGTTCTTTCTGGCCTCCGCCTCGGCCGCGGCCGCGATCGTCTTGGCCGCCGCTAACGTCAGAGCCTTCTTGGTTGCGAGTTGTGCGCCCGCGGGAATCGTCATTGCCAGCACCGCCAGTGTGATTACAAAGTTTCGCATGGTCAATACGGTATCAGGATTCGCTCCCTAAAATTAAGGTGGACAAAAATGTCCGATTGAAATAAACTTGAGACGGATGTTCTCGCACACCGTCGAATACGCTCTCCGCGCTGTCGCCGCTCTCGCTGAAGATTGGGAACGTCCCCATGCCGTCCAGAAGATCGCCGACCGGACGAAGATGCCGAACGACTATCTGGCCAAGGTGATGCAGTCGCTCTGCCGTGCCGGTGTGGTCAACGCGATTCGCGGCCGCCATGGCGGCTATCAGTTGGCGCAGGCGCCCGACAAGCTCACGTTGCTAATGGTCATCAATGCGGTCGATCCCATCAAACGCATCGAGCGGTGTCCGTTGGGCTTGCCTGGCCATGGGCCTAATCTCTGTCCGTTGCACCGGCGCCTCGACGACGCCATCCGCGAAACCGAGAACGCTTTCCGGTACACCACACTTGCCGAACTGCTAACTAGCACGGGCCCTGTTCGCCCGCTTTGCCCTGTAGATCAACCTCCGGCTTTCATCAATGTGGCTCTCTAAACTTGCTGGCATAATGCTGCTGGGTCTCGGCGGATCCTTCGTCGCACCGCTCGACCATCCGGCGATTAACTATCACAAAGGTGCTGAGAACAACGCGATCACGCAGTTGAACAAACGCCTCGCCGCTGGGAAGGCCAAACTGCCGTTCGATCCGCAGTTCGGATACCTTCCGGCCGTGCTGGAGGAGTTGCGTGTCGCCCGCGAGTCGCAGGTGCTGGTCTTCTCAAAAACCAGTTTCCAGGCGCCCCGTATCGCCCCGCGGACGCCCCGGGCTCTCTATTTCAATGACGAGGTCTCCGTCGGCTACGTGCAGGGCGGCGACGTCGTCGAACTCGCCGTGCAGGATCCGAAGCAGGGCGTGATCTTCTACTCGCTCGACCAGGACGAGATCGGCAGGCCGCGCTTTGAGCGACGCGACGCCTGCCTCCAGTGCCACGAGTCCTCCGCTACGCTCGGCATCCCGGGCATCGTTGTCCGCAGCGTGTCCTCGGAACGGAGCGGCATGCCGGCCTTCCAGCACGGCACCTACGTCAGCGACCATCGCAGCAAGTTCGAAGAGCGCTGGGGCGGCTGGTACGTCACCGGTGACACTGGCAAGATGAAGCATATGGGCAACTCCATCACGCGAGATCGCGACAGCGCGGAACTCGTGCCCATCCCGAACCGCTTCGACCCCGCGCAGTATCTCACCCCGCATAGCGACGTGGTCGCCCTGATGGTGCTCGAACACCAGACGCACATGACGAACCTGCTCACCCGCGCCGGGTTTGAGATCCGTCATGCGGTTCATCATCAGAACGCGATGAATGAAATCTTTAAAGATCCGGCCGGCTACCGCAGCGAGTCGACGTTGCGCCGCATTCGACAGGCGGCTGAGGAATTGGTTGACTACATGTTCTTCGTCGAGGAGACCCCGCTGCCAGACGCGGTGTCCGGCTCCTCCGGTTTTGCCGAGTCGTTCGCCAAGCAGGGCCCGCGCGACTCCCGCGGCCGATCACTCCGCCAGTTCGATCTCAAGACTCGGATCTTCCGCCACCCGCTCAGCTACATGATCTATAGCGAGGCGTTCGATCAGTTGCCGGCCCCCTTGCATGAGGCTACCGTAGCCCGTTTACGGGCCGTTCTCAACGGTGAAGTCACCGGCAAGGGTTACGAGCACCTCACGCCCACGGTCCGCACGGAAATCCGCGCCATCCTCGAAGGCACCAAGCCGCAACTGTTCGCTGCCGCCGGGCGGTGATACAACAGAGGTGTATGCAGCGCCTATTGCTCGTGTCCCTGCTGGCCTTTCCGCTGGCCGGCCAGGAGCAGCCCCTCGAATTCAACCGCGATATTCGCCCCATACTATCGGATCGCTGTTTTGCATGCCACGGGCCCGACGCCGGCAATCGCAAAAGCCCGCTTCGCCTCGATAGCGAAGCCGAAGCCAAACGGGGTATCGTCCCTGGCCAACCCGACAAGTCGCCGATCATTCAACGCATCACGTCGACGAACAAGGTGCTGCGGATGCCGCCCCAGTACGCCGGTCACGACCGCCTGCCGGATCGCGATATCGCTATCCTCCGCCGCTGGATAGCCGACGGCGCACCTTGGCAAAATCATTGGGCCTTTGTCCCGCCGAAGCGCTCCGCAGCGCCCGCAACGATTGATACCTTTGTGGACGCCCGCCTCGCCAAGGAGGGCCTGAAGCCGAACCCGCCCGCGAGCAATACCACCCTCCTCCGACGCGTCACGCTCGACTTGACCGGCCTGCCCCCCACCCCGGACGACGTGAAATCGTTCCTCGCCGACTCCTCTGCCGATGCCTACGCGAAAGTCGTCGACCGGCTGCTCGCCAGTCCGGCCCACGCCGAGCGCCAAACCGTTCGCTGGCTCGACTACGCCCGCTACTCGGACACGAACGGCTACCAGTCCGACGGAATCCGAGACATGTGGCGCTGGCGCGACTGGGTAATCGATGCCTTCGCCCGCAACCAGCCATTTGACCAGTTCACCATCGACCAGATCGCCGGCGATATGCTGCCCAAAGCAACGGTCTCCCAGCGCATCGCCACCGGATTCCATCGCAATCATCGCACTTCCGCCGAAGGTGGCATCGTCGACGAAGAGTTCCGCGTTGAGTATGTCGCCGACCGCGTCGAAACGACGAGCAATGTCTGGCTGGGCCTTACCGTAGGCTGCGCCCGCTGCCACGACCATAAGTACGATCCCATCAAACAGCGCGAGTTCTACCAGTTTTTCGCCTTCTTCAACAACATTCCGGATGAACGCGGATTCGTCTATAACTTTGGCAACGAGAAGCCCTTCATTAAGGCTCCGATCCCGGCCCAGGAAACCGAACTCGCCCGCCTCGCCGCCCTCCGCGATGCCGCCGCCGCCCGTTGGCAAAATGAGGCCAAGGCTTTCGACAAGGCACTCCGCAAATGGAAGGCTCCGGCCGCTGACTGGGTTCCGCAGGATGGACTGGTCGTCAATCACTCGCTGGCTAAATTCACTGAACCCGTGGACCTCGGCAAGGACGTTGCCAAGTTCAACCACCGCGACCCCTTCACTCTCTCGGCCTGGATCAATCCGGATCAACCCAAGGGAGCTATCGTCACCCGCGTCGACGATCACTGGGAAGGCACCGGGTACGGCCTCTATCTCGTCGATCAGAAACTGCGATTTCACTACACCTTCCGCTGGTCGGATCTCGGCGTCCGGGTC
>JBBQRA010000305.1:0-6056 GCA_038215275.1 Bryobacterales bacterium
TGCGGTAACAGTTGAAGAACCAGTTCCACCGGCCGTCGAGCTGCCGGCATCAGTCAATCGCCCACCCGCGCCCCGCCAGCGCCGCATCGCCGCAAGAAAGCCGCAGCCTCCTCCTCCTCCGGCCGTTGTCGAATCTTCCCCCGACCCCCCCGAGCCTGAGCCCGCGCCGCTCCTGCAGCTCGGCGAAGTCATCGGACCTCAGCAACGCGCCGAACTCCTCCGCCAAACCGAGATCATGCTCGCTGTTTGCGAGCGCGCCGTCGCCACCGCCACGCCCCGCCTCCTCGCTTCCACCCAGGCCGATCTCCTGAACCGGGTTCGTACCCTCTCCCAACTTTCTCGCGATGCCCGGGAGCGTAGCCCTGCCGAGGCCCGCAATCTCGCCGAGCGCGCCCGCCTTTTCGCTGAACGTCTTCTCGACGACCTGCGCTAAAACGAAAAAGGGCCTGGCATGGGAGTTAATCTCCCGCACCAGGCCAAATCGCCGCATTGCAACAGCGAAGATCGTATTATAGGGTCTTGGCAACCGTCTCGGATTTCGTCTCCGCTTTCCCTTCCGGGAGAGCGTACACTTTCACTTCCACGCGACGGTTTTGCTGACGACCGGCCTTGGTTTTGTTGTCCGCGACCGGCTGCTCAGCACCCACGCCCAGCATCTGAATCCGGCGCAGAGGAATATTATGGGCCAGCGTCAGGTAGCGGACCACCGCAGTCGCCCGCCGTCGGCTCAGCTCCTCGTTGTACCTGGCGTTACCGGCCGGATCCGTGAAGCCCTGCACTTCGACCACATAGCGCTTTTGGCTGGCCAGAGTTGCCGCGAAGGAATCCAATTTTGCCTTGGCGTCCGTATTCAAGTCCGCTCGGTCAAAGCCAAACACGACATTCTCGTCGCGCAACATCTGATAGTTATCGAGATTCTCGTACATCCGGTCGATTGACCGCTCATTGGCGGCCGCCTTGCTGACGCCCTCTTCGGCCAAGGTAAAGGCGCCGTTGGCGCGGGTACCCGCCTCACCGGCTTTAGTGCCCGCCTGCTTAGCAAGCTCCGTAGCCGACTTCGCTTCTTGCCCGGCCCCAGTCGCTAATTCCTCAGCGCTCGAGACCTGCTTCTCCAGTTGGTCGATGTCAGCCGTGTTCTGCTTGGAGGTGGACTCCACTTGCCCCACCCGGGCATCTACCGGGGACACGGAGGCACGGACGAATCGTTTGGTCGCGCAGCCTGTACCGACGAACATCAGGGCGGCTGAGGCCAATATTAACGAACTCTTCGCGGTCAAGATCATTGGGAAACTCCTTTCTGCACAGAGTTATTGCAAACTGAATGCCAAACGGGTAAGTCTTTCCTTTTCAATATTAAGAATCCGAACCCTGCAAAAATTACCGACACCTCTGGCTATGCGTTTAAGACACTTGTACGAATTCTCGACACTGGCCGGCCTCGTCTAAAAACCGGGCGGCCCTTTCCTTACCCATGTAACGGTCTAAGAGTCCCCGCTCGCTCGTCCGCAGGTCTACGAGAATCATCCCGTCCAATGCATTGGCAAACTTCGGATCGACGCTGAATCCCAACAACTGCGCTCCCATCCGGCAGTACTGTCGCAACAGCACCGGTAACCCCTTCCCGTCGGGCTCCATATCCATAATCGGAGCGCCCAGCTCTTCCGGATCCCGTGCCATTTGCACCAACGAATCGATCTCCCAGTCCACGAGCAATTTCCGGAACGGACGCTTCGGCCGCACCAGACGCGCTAACTCCGCATCGCGCTGACGCGTGTGAAAATACCTGACAATCAAGCGTCGGGAAATCTCCGAATAGTCGTTACTAATACTCACCGCGCCAAACAGCACCGGAGCTTCCGGCCGCCGCGAAACGTACTGACCAATTCCCTTCCACAGCAGCAACAATGGCGCATACTGCCGCTGATACTCCGGCCGGACAAAACTCCGCCCCAACTCCACGGCCGGTCCGATCCGGTTCAAAAACCGCTCATCGAATGAAAACAACGTCCGCGAATAGAGATTCTCGATCGCCACGTCCGCCGTATGCGCCAGCCGGTAGCCCCCAACAATCTCGCAGCGCTCCCGGTTCCAAATGAACATCTGCTGATAGTGGGCATCATACCGATCCAGGTCCAGCGCCCGGCCACACCCTTCCCCGACCGCGCGAAACGTCAACTCGCGCAAGCGGCCAATTTCTCGCAGAATCGCCGGAATCTGGGGCGCCCCCGCGATCCACACCGATAGCTCCTTCGCTTCGTCCAGTTTCTGCTCCTGCGGCAGAGCAGCCACCTCCCGTTCCAGCGTCGCGCGGTCCGCCTCGGGCACTAATTCCTTGGTGCCTCCAACCGGCGCACTCACCGCTACCCGACCCCGCTTCGCCAGCAGATACGTTCGCGAACGCAGATAATCCGCCGCCGCCCGGTCGTCCCCAAAGCTATCCAGCGTCGCAGGCGGCACCGCCCGTCCCACCCGCACCTCCACCGGGTGCCCCCGCTTGTTCAAGAACTCGGCCGGCAACGCCGCGGTCCGCAGCTTGGCATTGAGAAGCCCCAACAAATGGAAGTTCACCGAGTTGCTGCCCGAAAAATGCAGCGGTATCGATACCGCCCCGCACTTGCGCGCCAGCCACGCCGCCGAAGGAATCCATTGCGGGTCCACAATGCCCCGCCGCTTCACATCAATCGTGGACACCTCGCCTGCCGGAAACATCACTAACAAACCCCCAGCCTTCAACCAGGCCAAACACTCCCGCAGGCCCCGCGAATTGAACCGCGCCGCCTGGCTCCGATCGGCAATCGGATCCACCCAAATACAGATCCTGTTCAGTTCCGTAATTTCGGCCAGCAGTTGATTCGTGACGATCCGGACATCGGGCCGCAGCGGAGTCAGGATCTGCGTCAGAATCAATCCCTCCAACATGCCGTACGGATGATTGCAGACAACCACCGCCGGACCGGTCTTCGGAATCCGCTCCAAGTCCGGTTGATGCAACTGGAGCTTCACTCCCAGCTCATCCAGCATCCGCCGGGTCAGCGCGCGCTCATCTCCACCGCGCATCCGGGCGTAAAAGTCCCGCAGGGCCTTGATCTGAAAGGTGTCCATTCAGCCAGAGAGTACGCCGCAACCGTTGCATCCCGATGAAGAATCCGTGAGTGTTCCATCAACACTGGATCCCGCTGCTACAATGAGTCTTCATGCCCGCCCTCACCCCCCTCAAGACCACCCCGCTCCACGCGATCCATCGCAATTCCGGAGCAAAAATGGTGGATTTCGGCGGCTGGGACATGCCAGTCCAATACACCGGCATCCTCGACGAACACCAAACGGTCCGCACCGCAGCCGGCCTTTTCGACGTCTCTCACATGGGCGAGATTGAGATCCGCGGCCCCCAGGCCTTCGACCTCGTTCAGTGGGTCTCGTCCAACGACGCCTCCAAGCTCAAAATCGGCCAAGCCCACTATTCTGGCCTCCTCTATGATCACGGCGGCTTCGTCGACGATATCCTCGTCCATAAGGTGGCCGAGGACCACTACTTCCTTTGCGTCAACGCCTCCAATCAGGACGCCGACTACGCCCACATCGTTAGCCAGAACAAGTTCGACGCCGAAGTTGAAAACGCCGGCGCCCACTATGCCCAGCTGGCCATTCAGGGCCCGCTCGGTCTGGCAACTCTCCAGCACCTCACCTCTACCGATCTCGCCCCCATCAAGTACTACCACTTCGTCGATGGCGAGGTCGCCGGCGTCCCCGCCCGCATCGCCCGCACAGGCTACACCGGCGAAGACGGGTTTGAAATCTATATACCTTCGGCCGAATCCCCCGCCATCTGGACGAAGCTCGTCGAACTCGGCGCGAAACCCGCCGGCCTCGGCGCCCGCAATACCCTTCGGCTGGAAGCCGCGATGGCCCTCTACGGACACGAGATCGACGCAACGATCTCGCCTCTCGAAGCCGGCCTTGCCTGGATCGTCAAGTTAGACAAAGGCGACTTCAATGGCCGCGCTAAACTCGCTGAGCAGAAGGCCGCGGGCATTACGCGCAAGCTCTGCGGCTTTGAGATGACGGAACGCGGCATCGGCCGCGACGGATACGAAATCTCCGTTGACGGCGTAAAGGCCGGCTGGGTCACCAGCGGCGGTCCCTCGCCCACCACAGGCAAAAACATCGGCCTCTGCTATCTTCCCCTTGCCTACGCCAACCCGGGCCAAGCCATCCAAATCAGTATTCGCAATCAGCCCGTTGGGGCTGTCGTAGTTCCAACCCCCTTTTATAAGCGAGCGAAATAGCCCATGTATCCAGAAAACTACCGCTATACCAAAGAGCATGAATGGGTTCTGGCCGACGGTGACACCGGCACCATCGGCATCACCGACCACGCCCAGTCCGAACTCGGCGACATCGTCTTCGTCGACCTGCCCAAAGTCGGAGCCACCATTGAACAGGGCAAGACCTTCGGCTCCGTCGAAAGTGTCAAGGCCGTCTCCGACCTCTATGCGCCCGTCACCGGCGAAGTCATCGAAGTGAATGGCGATCTCAACGCTAAGCCAGAAGCGTTGAACTCCGACCCGCACGGCGCCGCCTGGCTCATCAAGGTGAAGGTCTCGCAGCCCGCCGAAATTGACGGCCTGCTCTCCGCCGCCGACTATCAGGCCTACCTCGGCTAAGCCTCTAATGCGGCACGCGCTGCTCGTGATCGCCATCGTCCTGGCCCTGCGCGTGCCGTATCTGAACCACCCGATTCAGGGCGATGACGTCTACTACCTCGTCAGCGCGCAGCACGCCCAGATCGACCCCGGCCATCCCCTCCGCGCCAAGTTTGCCTTTGAAGGGCAAATGGTCTCCATGCAGGGCCATCCCCATGGTCCCTTCAACGCCTGGTATCTGGGAGCATTGCTCGCAATTTTCGGGGACATCAAAGAAGTCCCTTTCCACACCGCCTATCTCCCCTTCTCTCTGATCGCCGCCCTCAGCGCTCTCTCGCTCGCCCGCCGTTTCACGCCTCACCCGCTCACCGCCACGCTCCTCTTCCTCGCCACACCTGCCTTCGTCATCAACGGCAATAGCCTTGAAACCGACGTCCCGCTTCTCGCCTTCTGGCTCCTGGCGACCGCCCTCTATACCGCCAACCGCCCCTACCTCGCCATCGCCCCGCTCATCCTCGCCGCCCTTACCGCCTACCAGTCCGTCGTCCTAATTCCCATTCTTTTCCTGTTCAACCGCCAATACTGGCCAGTCACCCTGACCCCCGCCCTAACCATTGCGGCCTTCCAACTCTTCGAACGGTCCAGCACCGGCACCCTCCCCGCGGAAGTCCTCACCGGCTACTTCTCTCAATACGCGCTGCAATCGCTCATCAACAAGGCCCGTAACGCCGCAGCACTCACGACGCACCTCGGCTGGCTCATCTTCCCCCTCGCCACGCTGCCTGTGCTTTGGCGCTATGCCATACCCTTCGCCCTTGCTGGCGCGTTCTACGATCCGCACCCCCTCTTCTGGTTGCCCTTTTCCCTGGGCGCCAGCCTCCTGCTCTCCCTCCGGCCGAAGACCGAATGGCTCCACCAATGGATCGCCCTCTTCTTCGCCGCCGCCGTCGTCATCTTTTTCGCCGGAGCCAACCGGTATCTCCTGCCCCTGGCCCTGCCTATCGCCATCCTGGCCAGCCACTACCGGCTAGCCCGGCCCGCCATCGCCCTGCAGTTCGCCCTCTCCGCCGCGCTGGCCTTCACCAACTACCAACACTGGCAGGCGTACCGCGATTTCGTGACGCCCCCCGGCGGCCGGCTCTGGGTGAACGCTGAATGGGGCCTACGCTTCTACGCCGAAGCGGTGGGCGGCGTGCCGCTCCTCCGCGGCGAACCCGTCCAGCCCGGCGACGCCGTTCTCACGAGTGCGCTGTCGAGCCCCGTCAACTTCACGACCGGCGGAGGCCGTGCCGCCATCACGAGCCAGGCCGAGGTCCGCCCGGCGTTGCCCTTCTGTCTCATCTGCCTTGACGGCCGCAGCGCCTACTCCTCGGCCCCGCGCGGCCTCCGGGCTTTCGATCTCACGAACGGTCC
>JBBQRA010000306.1:0-6025 GCA_038215275.1 Bryobacterales bacterium
GCCGGTCAGGGCGTTGTTTTCACTTTCTGATTGGAGTGTAGCAGAGGGGGACCAAATTTCGGGCGGTGGGGAGGGGGTGAGAATCGGGATTAAGCCTAATGGAATGAATAGGATGGAGTTTATTTTTTTGGGTTGTGACCAGGTTTTTGTGGAGGGGTGGTTTTTGCGGGTGCGGTGAGGATTTGATTCGAACAAATTTGCACTGGACGCTCCTGAGACCTACGGTCAATCGAGAGCTGCCATTGCAATACTGGGGCATCGGTCGAGAGATTGGTGCCCGGCAGCAGGAAGAGGACTGGGGGAGCAAAGTGGTTGAGCGCTTGGCCAACGACCTTCGTGCGGATTTCCCTCACATGAAATGTCTTTCGCGGATCAACCTCATGCAGACTCCCGAGGAGATGAACGGTCGCGCACTGGTGAGCTTACCAGCCGAGGAGTTCGCGGAGGCGGGCGGTGTAGCGGCGGCTGAGTTCGAGCGTCTCGCCGGAGAGAAGGCGGAGGCTGCCGCTGGAGCGGGTGTCTGGGTCGATTTCGGCGACGTGGGCAAGGTTTACGATGGCGCTTTTGTGGACGCGGATGAACTGGGCGGGGTCGAGACGGGATTCGAGATTGCGGAGGGTGGCGTTCAGGAGAAAGCGGCCGTCGGCAGTGGCGGCAAAGACGAGTTCGTCTTCGGCGAATAGGTGGGAGATGGACTCGACGGGAAGTACGTGTAGGCGTTGGAGGCGCTTGCCCACTAAACGCTTTAGGGGAGGGCGGGAATGCACGAGGGCATCGAGGTTGGCCTGGCGTTCGCGGAGGCGACTTACGGCGCGGGCGAGGGGTTCGGGTTCGACGGGCTTGAGGAGATAGTCGAGCGCGTTGGCGGCGAAGGCCTGGAGGGCGTACTGGTCGTAGGCGGTGACGAAGACGACGTGAGGGTGGGTGGGCAAGTTCTCCAGGACCTCGAAGCCGTCCATGCCGGGCATTTGGATATCGAGGAAGAGAGCGTCGGGGCGGAGGGCTTGAACCTGTTCGATGGCCTCAAGGCCGTTGCCTGCTTCACCGGCAATGGTGAGGCCTTCGAAGGCGGCGAGAAGACGCGCGAGGCGTTCGCGGGCGCGGCGTTCGTCGTCGACGATCAGGACTCGCATTGAGGATTCCATTCGAGGGTAACGCGGGTGCCGGCGTCCGGTGTGGAGGTTACGGTGAAACGGCCGCTGGGCAGGGCTTCGACCCGCTGTTGGACATTGGCGAGGCCGACGCCGGTGCGTGGTTGTTGGGGGTGGAAGCCGGCGCCGGTGTCGGCCACGGTGACTTTAATTTGCGTGGGCGCGGGCAGGGCGATGGTGACGGTGATGGCGCCGCCGCCGAGTTGGGGGGCGACGCCGTGTTTGACGGCATTTTCGACGAGCGGCTGGATGAGCATGGGCGGGACGGGGAGGGTGGCGAGTTCGGGCGGGAAGTCGATGGTGTAGCTGAGGCGCTGTTCGAAGCGGAGGCGTTCGATTTCGAGGTAGGCGGTAAGAAAGGCGACTTCGCTGGCGAGGGGGACGGTGGATTGGCGAGTGGAGTCGAGCGCGTGGCGGAAGATGCGGGCGAGGTTGAGAACGGCTTGTTCCGTGAGGGGAGCGTCCTTGACCATGTCGGCAAGGGAGTTGAGGGAGTTGAAGAGGAAGTGGGGATTGATTTGGGCGCGGAGGGCGCGGAGTTCGGCTTCGGCGGCGAGTTGGCGCTGCGCGCGGGCGTCGAGTCCTTCGAGGGCGGCGGCGAGGTGAGCGGCGACGCCATCGATGAATGTTGCGTCCTGCGACTGGTAGGGCTGGCCGCTGCGGCGGGGACCGAGGGAGAGGACGCCGCGTTGGGCGAGGGTGGCGATGACGGCGGCGGCGGGGTCCGCCGTGGGGCCGAAGCGGACCCAATCGGCGTGGAGGGCGTGGGTGAGGGCGGCGGTGATGTGGTCGATGGCGGAGGACGCATCGGTACATCTGGCGATGCCGGCGGTGATGGCGGTGAGGGTTTTGCGGTAGTCGGGACGGCGGAAGACGACGCGGTCGAGGGCGGCGTCGATGGGACCGACGGCGAGGAAGAGAGCGTAGGCGGCGGCGAGGCCGGAAATGGCAAAGGCCGCCCCCAGTGTGGGGGCGGCGAGGAGTGCGAAGAGGAGGAGTGCGCCGAGCACGGCGCCTCGTTTTATGAGGAGGTCAAAGAAGGTGGCGCGCGTTTGGAAGTAGACGAGTCCGGCGATGCTGGGGAGCATGGCGAGTTGGGCCAGCGTGTAGAGCGTCGGGTAGGGGTAGGACCAGATGACGGCGTCGACCAGAAGGAGGGGGAGAAATGCGGTGGCGAGGGTGCGGACGTCCCAGGCGGTGGCTGGGATGGTAATGGGCTCCGGAGTGCGGGAGGGGGTGAGGTTGAGGGACATGACTTCGAGAGGGGCGCCGCCGATCCATCTAGGGCTGACGCCTTCACTTTTGGGCAGGTGGCGGAAGAGCAGGCCCATCGCGGAGAGAAAGATGGCCACCGCCGAGACGGGGAAGATGGCGACGCCACGTGTGAGGATAGCGCCAATGCCGGGGTTGGCAGCGAAGATGGCCAGGAAGGCATAGGCGGACAGGACGGGGAAGTAGCCGTTCCATTTCGACTCGCCGACCGTGGCGAGCAATGTGGCGGCGCTGGCGCCGAAATAGTGCAGGCAGAGCATGGCGACGGCGACCTGCAGGACGAGAGCGGCGACGGCCCAGGGAGGGCCGAGCGCAGCGACCGAGTAGAACGCCGCGAGCGCGAGCAACGTGAACAGCAGTAGGATGGCGCGACCGTGAAGGCGGACGCGCGTGGCGAAGGCCGCGGCCATGGTGAGGGCGGCGAGGGCGAAGGCGGCGTTGGCGATGGATGCGATTGTCATGGGCCCATCGTGCGGCCTGGCGAAGGGCCGCACGATGAAAACCATGGTATGCGGTGCGGAACGGGCGGTGAGCGGTGCAGCTACGCTTGAGGTTCTCGTGGCGTGAAAGGCCGAAGACGCGACGACGGATCCCGAGAAATTACGTCAAGCCGATGAGGAAGTTGCCGAGTTCAAGAGGGCGATGAATGAAGACCGAGCCGCGAAAGGAGCACGTCTGATCTTTCCGTGAGCCGTTTCCTCGTTCTCGATTCTCGTTCTCGATTCGGGGCCGATCGGGCTCATGACCCACCCACAACGCAATTCTGAGGTCGTAGCAACTACAGACTGGCTGTGCCGATGTGTATTCGGTAGCCATCGATTGATCGCGTCTACTCGATCCGGTTTGGAATTTGACTCCCGAGAGCGAAAAACGAACGGCCGCCCCGAGAGGCGGCCGTTCGTTTTTCGATCGAATCGATTGCTACTGAGTAATGGTCACCGTGACCGCGCCGATGGTAATCGTCCCAGTCCTGCCCTTTTTCCCGTTCACCTTCGTAACCGCAAATCCGACCGTTCCGGAACTCGTTCCGGAAGCGCCCGAAATAATCGTGATCCAGGAGGCGTTGGATTTCGCCGTCCACGAACAGCCGCCACTATTGGAGACCGAAATCGTTCCCGTACCGGCCGCCGCCGCCATATTAAATTGAGTTGGCGCCGCCGAAATACTGCCAGATTGGAAATTGCCGGTGATGCTATAAGGCTGATTGACTGTCACCGAAATCAGTGCGGTTGGCGGGGCCGTGACCCCAGTCCAACTGGACAAGCAGGCCGCGGATGCGGGAGTCGCCGAGACGCTTATCAATGCCCCTTCGTTGTAGAACGTGTCCGCCGATACCGGTGAGTTTGAAACCGTACCCAGGCTCGGGTTAGAGCTGGAGGAGGTCAACGTAAACTGCTTCTGGAAGTTGGCTGTCACTGTCCAACTGGACGAGGGAACGGTGACGGTATGGGTCTGGGCACCACCATCGCTCCAGTTCTTGAACAGGTACCGGGTTGTACCGCTCGTGGAACTTGGCGCTGAAACAGAGTGCGCGCTGCCGGCCGTCCACTGGAAAGAGGCCGGCGCGGTCACCGCAACTCCGTCGACAATCAACTGACGGCCAGAAGGATTGGATCCAACCGTCACAGGGACAGCGGTTTGCGTGACTGCTGGATACATCCGCTGTACGCCGCCGATATCGCCAGCCGATAGAGCCGTACGCTGGCCAATACTGATACCAGCAGGGAAGGTTTCAATCGTGGGAAGGCCATTGATGGAGAATGCGTAGCCCGGGTAATGCATGATCGATCCAAAGTCGTACGCGCCCAGGTCATCGCTCATCGAGATTTGCTGGTCGAAGTTCCCGGTTTTTGTAGGGTCGATATTCGCAGCATTGATCTTTACAAACGTGCTCCGGTCTTCGCGGGTATGTTCGTGATAAAGCCCAATTGCATGGCCGGTTTCGTGGATCACGTTTCCTGTACCACAAGCGCTGCCGATGGTAATCGGTTGGGCAGCCATCTTGATATTTCCAATATACGAAGAGCAACTACCCGAACTGGTCGTGTTCGTAAATCGAACATAATACGCCTCTCCGTTGCGAGGCCGGAGCGTGATTGTTCCCGCCAGCTGAGTGTTCCAGTGGGCAATCGCATCGGTGATACGGTACTGGTTCGGCAGTGTCGGATCGATTTCGTAGGGGACGATACCAGCGGTCCACCGATAGTAGGTATTCGTGATGCCCATGCTCTGCCGATGTCTATTCAATTCCTTGCTGGAGGCAGATTGAACAAGTTCAGCCGGGCCAAGAACGATATCCCCCTCAAACAATGCCATGCCGTCGCGGATTTCATACGGAACGATCGCTCCCCGGAAGCTCGTATATCCGCGGGCTCCCTCCAACTCTGCAGTCCGGAAATTCACTGGTGGCGGGCTCATGGTCAGTTTTTCCAGGCCGTCGGCGGTGAGATGCCGGAGGCTGGTCATGTGAAACGGCAGATCGCCGGATTCGCCGCCCGCGAACGTGACTTCGAGGATCGCTTCGGCGCCAGCGACCGCCGAAGTCCAGAACGGGTCCCCAAACAGGGGGCCAACACTTTCGTAGACAGCGACCTGACGGCCCCGGCCTCCGGTCGTGTCAACTTCGTAGAGGGCCAGTTTCGCGCCCGCGGGGAGGCGGAGATTCTCAATAAACACCTGTACTCCGGCTGCGCCAGGGCTTGCCACGCGAACGCCTAACGTCCATTCCCCGTCCCTTTCGCGAACCAATACCTGGTCGGTTTCGGGAACCGGAAGAGAGCGGTTGTACCCTTCCCGGTCGGCGGATAATCTATCCAGACTGTTCGCCGATGAATCTGCTACCGGCTGCAGTGTCCTGTCTTGTGCAAAGGCCATCACACCGCAAAAGGCTGCGGTATTGAACAACAAGGTGGAAAGTCGCATTATGAATCGCTCAAGTTGAAATCGTTGACCCCAATTTCGGATCTCTGGTAGTCATCCCCATCTTCAAGTACTATGCGACGGGCGTATGTAGGCGATTCTCCTTGGTGCGGAGAGCAATTTGCCCTAATAGGCCATTGCTCTTCTACTGCTAATCCGGGCCCCTGCGAACGTAGTGCGCTCGTCGCAGCGATCCCCAGTTCTATGTGATTCAATGCGTGATCCTCCATTTTCATTGCCGGAACCAGACCACAGAATATGATCTTATCCGACGCTTCGACCCACCAGTACTAGACGTACCAGTAGTACAGCTTCTTCTTTTTAGCAATCTAACGGCCAACTAGAATTTGGCGCTGCATCGCGATTGCATACGGCCACCGTCAAGAGTCCAGATTGTCCTGCTTAATGTTGTAAAGACAGGCTTTATACGACGGATTCGCTCGTCCGAATTATCAAATTCGTTCTGCCAGTCTCGGGCCGGTCCTGTAAATTTAGGTAGGAAAAAACTACAAAGTCCAATCGACGGACTCCGAGGCTACGAGCTAGTGCTGCGACCGCTTGAAATATTTGCGTTAATACCCAAACGCTTTCCGTGCGGCTGTCCTATCGAACCGCCAATTGATTTTGGTAGCGGCTTTGTTAATACGGCGGCACCAAGCCTTACTTTCCTGGCGTAATTTCCG
>JBBQRA010000307.1:0-5959 GCA_038215275.1 Bryobacterales bacterium
TTCCCGTCGTTCGGCAGCGCGTCGTGGGTTCGTTCTTTGAAGCGTCCCTTCATGCCCAACGCCAACGAAACCGTCATCTCCCCATACTTGTCCCGCAGCTTGTCCATTGCATTGAGCGCTTTCCCCATCCGCTCATGCTGCGCCCCGTCGAGAAGATCCAACTGCCCCGCCTCGTGCGAAAACCCCGACGTCTGCACCCCCAGCAACCGGATCGTCGCCCCCGCCCGCCGGTTCTTCCGCAGCAGGTCGCGGGCCGTCTGATAGATCTCCGTATCGATCTGCGTCGCATGGCCCAGCGTTAGTGCCCGTGTAAACGTTGAAAAGTCTGTGTACCGCAGCTTCAGTTGAATCGTCCGCGCCCATAGCCCGTGCTCCCGCAGCCGCCGGCCCACCTTCTCGCTCAAGTGGGCCAAGGCAGCCTCCAAGGCATCCGCGTCCGCCGTATCCACGGAGAAGGTATGCTCATGGCTAATCGACTTCGGGTCCTGCTCCTCGCCGATCTCGCCTTGGAACCATCCCCCCGAATCCAGGCCCTTGCTCTTGCCCCCCAGCGCCAACCCCCACTGCCCGAAGTGCTCGGCCAGAAACTTCGGCTCCAACGCCGCCATATCGCCCACCTGCCGGATCCCCAGCCGGTGTAGCTTCTGCTCGGTGACTTTCCCCACGCCCGGAATCTTCCGCACGTCCAGCGGTGCCAGGAACGCGGCCTCCGCCCCCGGAGGAATCCACACAATGCCATGCGGCTTCGCCTGATCCGAACAAACTTTAGCCAACAGCCGCGACGTCCCCGCGCCGATGGAATTGTTCAACGCCGTGGCCGCCAGAATCGCGTTGTGCAACTTATGCGCCGCCAGCAGCGGAGGCCCGTGCAGCCGCTCTGTCCCCGTCATGTCGAGATACGCCTCATCGATCGACGCCATCTCCACCAGCGGAGTAAACTGCTGCAGCACCTCTTTCACCAGATTCGAATACTTCCGGTACCGCTCCGGATGCCCTTCGACAAAGATCGCCTGCGGGCAAAGCTGATAAGCCGTCCGCAGCGGCATCGCCGAATGCACCCCAAACTGCCGCGCCGCGTAAGAAGCCGCCGACACCACCCCCCGCTGATCCGAAGCCCCACCCACCACCACCGGCTTCCCCTTCAGCGACGGGTCGTACAACTCCTCCACCGAAACGAAGAAGGCGTCCATGTCGACATGGAAGATCGACCGCATCCCCCCAGTGTAGGCTCTCCACCCCGTCCGATTTCGTCCAGCATGCTGACCGGATTCGCTGTATGAAATCTCGTTAAATGTAACCTGCATTATGAGACTATTTCTTGCTTGTCTGCTGTCCTTAGCGACTTCTGCCCTGTCGCAGACATTCAATAACGGTACCTTCCTCGGTACCGTCACCGATCCCTCCGGAGCCACCGTCCCCGGAGCCACCGTCCGCGTCTCCCGCGATAACCCCGCCTTCCGCCGCGAAACCGTCACCGACTCCTCCGGCAACTACCTCCTCCCCCAAGTCCCCCCGGGCTCCTACACCCTCACCTTCGAGAAATCCGGCTTTCAGAAAACCGAAACCTCCGCAGTCAACGTCAGCGCCGCCCAGACCGTTCGCATCGACTCCCAACTCACCGTCGGCTCCGTCTCCGAAACCGTCCGCGTCGAAACCCGCGCCGCCCAGGTCGACACCGCCTCCGCCAACATCGGCTCCACCGTCTACGGCACCCAGGTGCAGGAACTCGCCCTCAACACCCGCAGCTTCACCCAGCTCATGACCCTCCAGCCCGGCGTCAGCTCTGTTCAGGCGCAGCAGCCCGGCTTCGGCTCCAACACCGGCGTCCCCTTCTCCTTCGGCGGCAGCCAAACCAGCGCCAACAACTGGACCCTCGACGGCGGCCGCAACATCGACACCTTCAACGGCAACAACCTCGCCATGGTCAACCTCGACGCCATCGCCGAAGTCCGCATCGAGCGTAACGCCTACACCACGGACTACGGCCGCAACGGCGGCGCCCAGGTCAATGTCATCACCAAGTCCGGCACCAACGATTTCCACGGCACCCTCTTCGAGTTCTTCCGAAACGACAAACTCGACGCCCGCAACTTCTTCGCCGCCCGCCGCCCCAAGAACCGCTACAACAACTTCGGCGGCACCCTCGGCGGCGCCATCAAACGCGACAAGGTCTTCTTCTTTCTCTCGAACGAATACCGCCGCATCTGGCAAAGCACCGGCGCCCGCACCAGCATCGTCCCCACCGACGCCCAAATCGCCGGCAACTTCTCCGCCACCCGCGACATCCGCGACCCCCTCACCGGCCAACTCTTCCCCAACCGGCAGATCCCGGCCAGCCGCCTCGATCCCAACGCCGTCGCCCTCATCCGCACCTACTATCAACGTCCCAACTTCCAGCAGGGCGCCCTCAATTTCACCTCCGCCGAACCCGATGGCACCAACTACCGCTCCGGCCTCGCCCGCCTCGATTGGAACGCCAAAGAGAACTTCACCGTCTTCGCCCGCTACAATCTCGATTCCACGCGCCTCATCAGCCCCTACGGCCTCTTCTCCGGCAACCCCATGCAGAACGTCGCCGATAGCGAACAGTCCCATGTCATCCGTGGCGCCAACGTCTCCACCACCTGGATCGCCAACGCCAACATGGTCAACCAATTGACCGCGTCCTTCTACGGCGGCTCCCTCGCCATCTCCACGTCCGCCAACGCCGCCCGCGCTCGCGAAGCCAACTTCCGCGTCCCCCGCGTCTTCGATACCCAGGTCGCCGCCGCCGGTCTCATCCCGTCCATCTCCATGGCCCAAGGCTACGCCGGCATCGATATCCGCTGGCCGCAAAACATCACCTCCTACACCTGGGAAATCATCGACAACTTCTCCTGGAATGCCGGCCGCCACAGCATCAAGTTCGGCGGCGCCATCGACAAGGAAAACAAGTCCCAGAACCAAAGCGTTCCCAACAACAACGGCACCTTCACCTTCAATAGCCAAGCCACCGGCGACTCCCTCGCTGACCTCTTAATCGGTAACGCCTTCCAGTACACCGAAAATTCGAATCACATTTTTGGCCGGTCCCGCTGGGAAAACTGGTCGCTCTATATTCAGGACCAGTGGCGCGCCACCAACCGCCTCACCATCACCTACGGCGTTCGCTACGAAATCTTTGAACCCGAAAAGGACGACGACGGCAACTACTCCTTCTTCCTCCCCTCCCGTTTCAATCGCGCCGCCGCCGCCACCGTGCTTCCCACGAATGGCCAGATCGTCACCGGCACCCAGAACTACGATAACGGCGTCGCCGTCGTCGGCAAGTCGGATTCGCCCTTCGGCAACGCCATGACCAACTCGGTCTACAACACCTTCGCCCCCCGCGGCGGCTTCTCCCTCGGCCTCGGCAAAAGCAACTCCACGGTCGTCCGCGGCGGCTTCGGCATGTTCCACGATCGCTGGGTCCAACTCGTCTCCGGCGCCCGCAACAACTGGCCCTTCAATCAAAGCGCGTCCATCTTCGGGACCGCCTTTTCCAATCCCGCCCAGGGCGAGCGCCGCTTCTTCCCCATCGCGCTCACCAGCTTCTCCTCCCCCTGGAACATCCCCTATTACATGAAGTGGTCGCTCGGCCTCCAGCATGCGCTGCCCGGCGAAATTCTGCTCGATACCAGCTACGTCGGCTCCCGCGGCGTCGCCCTCACCCGCACCCGCGACATCAATCAGCCCGTCGCCTCCGCCGATGTCGCCGCCGGCCGCCTCAACGTCAACGCCGCCCGCCCCTACCCCGGCTTCGCCGCTATCAACACGAACGAAACCACCGGCCAGTCCGTCTATCACAGCCTCCAGACCTCCGCCACCCGCCGCTTCTCCCGCGGCATCTCGCTGCAAGGGTCCTACACTTACTCCCGCTCCATCGACAACGTGGTCACCCCGCTCAACGCCTATGCCGCCAACGGCATGGAACGTGGCCTGTCCAACTTTGACCGCACCCACGTCCTCGTCCTCAGCTACGTCTACGAACTGCCCCTCTTCCGGAGCAGCAAAGGCGCCATGAAGCAGATCTTCGGCGGCTGGCAGGTCTCCGGCATCAGCCGCTTCGAATCCGGCACCCCGTTCTCCATCACCGTCCCCGGCGACCGCGCCGGCACCGGCACCGGCGGTCAGCGCCCGAACGTCACCGGCCCCATCACGCTCGACCATACGCTCCAGCGCTGGTTCAGCGGCACGTTCACCGCGCCCGCCCTCGGCACCTTCGGCAACCTCGGCCGCAACGTCGTCCGCACCCCCGGCATCGCCAACTGGGACGTCTCCTTCAGCAAAAAGGCCGACCTCTTCCGCACCTCGGCCGACCACGCCGTCCAGCTCCAGTTCCGCGCCGAGTTCTTCAACCTGTTCAATCACACCCAATGGGCCGGCGTCTCCTCCGCCGTCGGCGCTGCCAACTTCGGCCAGATCACCTCGGCCCGCGATCCCCGGCTCACCCAGCTCGGCCTCCGGCTGTTATTCTAAAGCCCAATGCAACGTCGACTCTTCCTCGCCAGCTTATTCGGGGCGGCTGCCCAAGCCGCCTCGGTCAAGATTGAACGCGTCGAACTCATCAAGGTCATCGTCCGCATGAAGCCCGGCGTTGTCTACAGCGAAAACTACGGGCCCACGCTCGATCAGCGCCTCGTGCTCTTCGATAGCTACCCCAAGTTCCTCATCAAACTCTATGCCGATAACGGCATGGTCGGCCTCGGTGAAACCGCCCGCGAAGTCACCGACGCCGCCGCCCAGCGCAACGCCGATTTCATCAAGGGCAAGCGCATGGAGGAACTCGACAACAACCTCCCCGAACCCTCCACCGCCGACGGCTTCGAAATCGCCATGTTCGACCTCATGGGCAAGTCCTCCGGCCTTCCCGTCTGCGCCCTCCTCGGTGGTCGCCTGCAAGACAAAGTCGCCGTCTCCTACTGGACCGCCCAGCGCACCTTCGACGATCTCGTCAAAGTCGGCGAAACCGCCGTCGCCAAAGGCTTCCGCAATCTCAAATTCAAAGCCCGCCTCGGCGATCCCATCGAGAAGCAGATGGCCGCCGTCGCCAAGGCCTCCCCCAATCTCAACTTCATCGTCGATTTCAACTCGTCCTATCCCGATCTCGCCAGCTTCCTCCCCGTCGCCAAGCGCCTCGAAGGCTACAACCTCACCATTGAAGATCCCTTCCCCAAGCGCTTAGATTGGTTCCGCCAGATGCGCCAACGAACGACGATTCCCCTGGCCATCACCCCCTCTAGCCCGCAGCAGCTTTTCGAAGCCATCAAGACCGACGCCGTCGATATCTTCAACCTCGGCGGCAACATGCGAGAATTCGTCCGTCTGGCCTCGATGGCCGAAATGGCCGGCATCCCCTGCTGGCACGGCTCCGGCGTCGAACTCGGCATCCGCGACATGTCCTTCATCCACGCCGCGGCAGCTACCAGAAGTTGCACCATCGGCTCGGATACGCTTAGCTATCTCCGCCAGCACAGCCTCATCACGCCACCCTTCGAACCCGTCAATGGCTACATCGAAGTGCCGCGCAAGCCCGGCCTCGGCGTCGAACTCGATGAGGACGCCGTGAAGCGCTTCCGGGTATAAGCGACCACCGCCAAACTCAGCACCGCAAACACGCCCAGTACCCCAGCCGCGTTCCCCAACGCCCGCGCATATCCCAACTGAGTCACATCCACGAACGGATACGGATACCATCCCACCCGCGGCCCTCGCACCAGCGTGTACACCGAGTACCCCGCCGGATACAGCATCCACCACCCCACGCTCCCCCAAGCAAGCCGTTCCTTCCGCCCCAGCCAAAGCCACGTCAACAAATACCCTCCCGGCACCGCATAATGCAGCACCTGGTCGGCGTACTTCTCCAGCCCCACCGGATGCCAAAAATGCCGCAGAATCAGGAAGTAAGTCGCCCCCATCACGCATATATATACCGCCAGCG
>JBBQRA010000308.1:0-5929 GCA_038215275.1 Bryobacterales bacterium
GGCCGCGAAGACATCCGCTACTACCAGTCCCACGAGCCTGGCCCACGCGAGATGACCGACTGGCTCACTTTCGACGTCTTCGTCATCGGAAAAGAACGCGTCTTCCGCCTAGTCGCCAAAAAGGGCAAACCCGTCAAGACGCGCAGAGGCAAAGCCCGCCCTCAGCAGGGGGAACACGACCGCATTTCCTTCAACATCGAAGAACTCCGGCGCAATCATACCCTCTCCATCAAAGGCGAAGCTACCGTCCTTGGCCGCCTCTGCTGGGTTCTCGAAGGCCGGCTTGACCCCGGCGCCCCAGATAACGTTTCCCGCTCAGGCGGCATGGCCTCGAGCGACGGCACTCTCTGGATCGACCAGGAATCCCACTGGATTCTCAAGGAGGAAGCCGTCCTCCGCCGCCGCTGGCAGGGCTTTCCCGAAGGCTCCATCGTAACCCACGATGCCTTCTGGCACGAGGATCTCCCCCTCACCGGCCGCATCCACCTCCTGCGCACCATCTCCCTGGGCAACCACCGATTTCAACTCGAAACCGAGCAAACCTACTCCAACTACCGCCGCTTCGGCGCCGAAACCGCCATCGAGTTCAGTCCAGTGCAATAATCCGGCTCATCAACTCCGCCTGCCGCCGGGTCCCCGTTTTCGACATCGCCCGCTTCAGATGCGTCCGCCCTGTCTGCTCGGCAATCCCCAAATGCTCCGCCGCCTGCTTCACCGACAAACCCGAAGCCAGAATCGATGCAAATCGCGCCTCCGCCGGAGTCAGTCCAAACAGCGTCTCAAGCTGCGCGCTGTCGGCCGAAGTCGCCCGGTCCGGATCGCGTACCTCCAAAATCGCCGTTATCCGCACAACCCCCATCGGATGCCAGGTCTCCGCTTGAATCGGCCGCAAAGTCGCCCAGTACGGAGTTCCTCGCCGACGCCGCCGAATTGCGAACGATCGCGTCCGCTTCTCCGGCTGCACCAAGTCCCCGGACTCCAACACAATCTGCCCCTCCCGCAGCGCCAGTCCGTCCGCCCTCCCGGTCAACTTCTGAAACCGCCCGTTGCTCTGCACAACTTTTCCTTCTTGATTCAGAATGGCGACTGCAAACGGCAGCGCTTCGAAACAGATCTTCACACCCGTGCAACCCTGCGACTCCAAGTGCCGCTCTTCGATCAATTGCACACTCCTCCGGATGTGCGCGGCAATTCGCGTCCCCATCGCCAATTCGTGCTCGGTCAACGGGCCCGCCTCCTTCGAACGGATCACCGTTAGAAACGACTCCACATCCGTCCCCCGCGCGATCCACGCGCCACCCCCATAATGCAGCTTCCGCGGCGCCAGGTACGCCCGGTAGAATTCAGTCGCTTCCAACTCCTCGTCCGTAATCACGCCGTGCGAGGGAGCAAAAATTCCTTCCTCCTGCGGAAACCGGTCCAGTCTCTGGTACCACGGGTCCTGCGATGCCCATTTCTCCAGGTACTCTCTCCGATCGTCGTCACTCTGCCCGCAAAAACAGCTGGTACTCAGCTCCCCATTGGCTCGCGAATGAATCCAAAAACTTCCCTGCGACGAGCCAAGAAGTTCACAGACTTGCAACAAAACTCGAGACCAACGGCTCGCATCCCGCGAGGCCTCGTAGATCTCACCGGTCAATTTATCGAATTGATCTAGAAACATGGTCGGATTTAGAATCGTGTCCCCTAAATGGGGGATGTGCTACAGGACCACTCCCCGTTACACTCTTTTTGACCGCTAGCCATTATCGCTTTCGAGGGTGTTTTCGGGTCGATGCCTACAGGTACTTTAGCCATACTCTGCCCGGTCGAAGACCTCGTCTACCCCATAAAAGTGATAGCGATAAAGGCTAGCGGAAGAGGACACAAATCCGACGCTTAAATTTCCTTAACTCGAAGGTTCCGGAACTCGACACGCGTCCCGTGGCCTAAAAAGCCCAGATATCCGGTCTTTCGCAGCAACCCCGGATGCTTTTTCAATACCGCCGGGTCGGTCACCGTGGAAAGGTCGGCGTCCGAGATCACTTTCCCGTTCAACGTTACCGTCACCTTCGAACCATCCACCCGGATCTCCTCGGCATTCCACTCCCCCGCCGGCTTCAACGCGTCCGCCGTTGCCGGAAACACGTCATACACGCTGCCGTGCCGCTGCGTTGGCTTCAGCTTGCCCTTGTAGATCTCGTGGTCATGGTCCAGAATCTGGATCTCCATCCCGGAATACGCCGCATCGCCCGTCAATGGCGAACGGATCCCCACTCCATTGTTCCCGCCAGGCTCCATCTTAAATTCGAACCGGAACACGAAGTTGCTGTATTGCTTGCCCGTGTAAAGGTTCCCGCCCCCTTCCTTCGGGCACACGATCGTCCCGTTCTCCACCACGTAGCCCGGCCCCCGGCCGTTAATGAGCTGCCAACCGTTCAACGTCTTGCCGTCAATTATTGAAACGAAGCCATCCTCCGCACCCCAAGCCGAAACCGCCAAACAGGCCAACATCAAATAACGCATCGTCACCACTCCTTTATTGCGTCACAGCTCCCGCGGGTCGCGTCGAAGCCGGACGATCCTTCACCTCAGCATAGGCCTTCCGAATCTCTTCCGGAAATCCGGCCATCAATTTGTCGATCTCCCCCAACATCGCTGCCACCACTTGCCGATTCTCCTCCGCCACGTCGTAACTCTCGTCCCGATCCGTCACCACGTCATAAAGCTCGGGCCGAGCCAGCCGAACGTTCTTTCGTCCACCCGCCGGAGCCGGGCTGTAGGTCACGTTGTTGTACCGCGAGAAATGCAGCTTCCACTTCCCCCATCGCGCGCACTGCACGTTCAACCCATCAAAATACAAAATCGGCGCCCGTTCAAACTCCCGCTGCTTGCCCGCCAACAGCGGCCCGATGTCCCGTCCGTCCACTGGCCGCGCCGGCAGTGACGCCCCCGTCATCGCGCAAATCGTCGGCAACAAGTCCATCGTAGAAACCAGGCCGTCACAAACCAACCCAGCCTTCACCAGCCCCGGCAGCCGCGCCAGAAGCGGCACGCGTATGCCGCCCTCCCAAGTCATTCCCTTTCGCCCCCGCAGCAACCCCGGACTGCCCTGGAACCAAGGGCCATTGTCGGACGAAAACACCACCAACGTGTTCCCTTCCAACTTATGCTTTTTTAACGTTGCCAAGATTTGCCCCACCGACCAATCGAGCTCCGTCAAGACATCCCCATAGATCCCCTGCTTCGACTTCCCCCGGAACGCCTTCCCCACCCCCAACGGAATATGCGGATACGTGTGCGGCATATAAAGAAAGAACGGACCATCCTTGGCGCTTTCCAGAAACTCCACCGCCCGCTTCGTGTACTTCTCCTGCAGGCTATCGAGATCTGTCTGCTCCTCCAACACTTTCTCATCCGCCATCAACCACCGCGGGTTCATATCGTTCGAATAGGGAATGCCGTAATAGTGGTCAAAACCCTTGTAAGTCGGCAGATGCGGGGCCAAATGCCCCAAATGCCACTTGCCCACGCACATCGTCTGGTAGCCCTTCGCCTTCAGTAGATTCGCCACCGTCTGCTCCCCTTCGGCCAGCCCCGTCTTGTCTGCGGGGAACAGCACCCGCGGCACCCCCACACGCGTCGGATATCGCCCCGTCAGCAGCGCAGCCCGCGACGGACTGCACACCGGATTCGCTGACAGGCAATGCGTGAACCGCGCCCCCTCTCTCGCAAGGCGATCAATATTCGGCGTGGCGATCGGCGACCCGTAGCAAGACAGGTCGCCCCATCCCAAGTCATCGCAAAAAATCAAAATCACGTTCACCGGACGTGCCGGGGCGGCTACACCCGCGGCGGCTGCGGCGGAAGCAAGAAAACTGCGGCGGTTGAGCATAAGTCCCCGGATCATAACAAATCAGACCCACAATGTTGTACACTGCAATTTTAGGAGGTGGATCTTCCCGAAAGGGCCCGTATCCAATGCGCACACTCCGCTCCTTCCTGCCGTAATTCGGCGGGCCCTCGCGTCCCTGTTCAACCTTGTATTCCCCCAAGACTGCAAGGTATGCGGCCAGCCTGTCCGGCACGCCCGCCGGATTCCGGTCTGCGAGACCTGCTTGGCTGCGCCCGCTCCTCTGGCGGCCGATTACTTTTGCACCCAGTGCCGCACCCCATTCCTCAACGAGGCGCCTCTCGACGACCATGGGGTCTGCGGACGCTGCCGTTCCGGCCTTACCGGCTACGACTCCGCCTACTCCTACGGCTACTACGAAGGAGCCCTCAAAGATCTCATCCATCTCTTCAAATACGCCCGTGTCGAAACCCTCGGTGACCCCCTGGGAGCGTACCTCCTCCGCGCCATCCCCCTCGATCAGCGCTTCGATGTTGTAGTCCCCGTGCCCTTGCATTGGAGGCGACGCCTCTGGCGAGGCTTCAACCAGGCCGCACTGCTGGCCCGGCCGTTGGCGCATCGTCTCGGAGTACCGGTCGACGCAGCGCTGGTCAGGAGCCGCAACACCGATACCCAGGCAAGCCTGAGCCCCTCTGAGCGCCGGTCCAACGTGGCCGGCGCTTTTGCGTTACGCCGCGGCTCGAACGTTCGCGGCAAACGGATTCTGCTGGTGGACGATGTCCTCACCACCGGCGCCACTGTCGGTTCGGCCGCCGCTGTCCTGCGGCGTGCCGGCGCCAGCCATGTCGCGGTCCTCACGCTCGCCCGTGTCGACCGCCGTCCCTCGTGGGCCGCCCTCGCCAAAGCGGCTCCCGATCAACCGTTCGTTCCACCCCCAACCGCCCAATCCAAAACAGAAGTCCTGTAGGAGCCTCGTCAGAATGCCAGCTATCGACCGCTTACATCAGCCCGTTCTGGTCCTTAACGCCAGCTATGAGCCGATCAACGTCTGCGCTGCCCGGCGCGCCGTGGTTCTCATCCTTAAGGGTCTCGCCTCGGCCGAAGAGCATGTTGCCAGCCACATCCACTCTTTTAACCGCGCCGTCCCCCTTCCCAGCGTCATCCGGCTGCTCGAATACCGCCGGATTCCCCAGCAAACCCGCGCCCTGTCGCGCAAAAACATACTTATGCGCGATCGCTATACCTGCCAGTATTGCCACCGTGTTCTACCCTCGGGCGAACTCACGCTCGATCATGTCATGCCCCGCTCCCGCAGCGGCGGTTCCTCCTGGGAGAATCTCGTCGGCTGTTGCCACCCCTGTAACAACCGCAAGGGGAATCGCACCCCGGACGAAGCCGGCATGCGCCTCAGCAAACAACCCCGGCCCTTCAGCCTCCACACCAGCCGGCATCTCATGCGGATGCTCGGCAACACCGACTCCCGTTGGCGAAAATACCTCTTCTACTAAACAATTACGGCCTTGGCTGGCGATCTGCACCCCAGCCAAGGCCGCCTCCGAATCAAAACGAGCTATCGGAAGAAACCCAGTAAATAGGCGATCAGTAGAATCACCAGAATCGTCCCCAAACCCACGCCCGCTCCGCCGCCGGCACCCCATCTGCTATGTCCATAAAAACCCGTCCCGCCACCGACGAGCAGGATCACCAGTATCAATACAAGTAACATAAGTCTCAGTCTCCCTTGCCTACTCTCTTACCGACGCCAACAGCACCGCTCCCCCCGCCAGCGCCAGTGCCCCCGCAAATGGGGGCACCGGCAACGTCCGGGTCTGGTCCCGCGTAGCCTCGGTTGGAGCCAAGTCAACTGCCGTCTCCGTGGTGGTGAAAGAAATCCCACCCCACACCAAGCCTGACACGCCCAGCGCAATCAAGAAAAGCCCGGCAATATTCGTCATAACGCCTCTATAGTCCGCCAGCCGCTCGTGACGACCGTGTAGCCGGATAGTCCGCGTTCGCTTCCCCAGCCGATGAGATGTCCTCTGCGCCCGAGGCCTCCAGGACTGCTTTGGCCCGATCAATCTGAGCCGAGGTATCGCA
>JBBQRA010000309.1:0-5885 GCA_038215275.1 Bryobacterales bacterium
GCCGACACGACGGCGCTGCCGGCCTCGATGACCAAAGTCGGGAGCGGCTTCGGCGAAGCGTTGACGACGCTTTCGCTATCGTCGTTCTTCCGCTCGATCATCCATTGAACGGTCACACCCATTGGCCGGGTAGTCGCCGTAAAGGCCAACGGACTCGAGGCGCCGGCCAATAGAGCCAGTTCGCCTGCGCCGACAGCCCGAACTTCCACCGCAACGGCCGTTACCACGCACCAGTCTCCAACCCCTTCCACTCCCTCCACGCCCAATTGCAGCATCGCATCGCCCACCTTGGCGCTGGCCGCCTCGGCTTGCACCCAAAGCGAAAGCGGTCCGTCCGGCGCGGGCAGTGTGACTGCGTCGGATAAAGATTCGCCCTCGCCGCCCTCGGCATCCCGGAACAGGAGCAGGCTTGGGCCACCCACTACCCGTAAGGTCAACTTGCCCTTAAACGTTTCAGGCGCCGCGGGGTGAATCACGATCCGGGTCCGCTCGTGCAGGCCTACCTGGATCCCCTCTGCGTATTGCGCCGCCCCGGCGCCCGTCTCGAGTTTGACCTCGACCAACGTCAACGACGCACTGGCGAATCCGTGCTTGCCCAGTTCGAGAGAAAGGGTTTCAGTACCAGGAGCGGCGGCTTCTGCGTAGACTGTCAGGTCCGGATGCAGGTTTGCCACCGGTAAATCGAAGCGATTGTCGGGGAACGAGATCGGTTCGCCGAGGGTTGAAGTCCGGAATATGCGCAGCAATCCTGTCGACCGGAGCAGTTGCCCGCCCAAACCAGCCGATTGCAAAACAACCGGCAAACGATGTGGATTGGGCCGTCCCCGCTGCACGAGCACCACTGGCGCCGAGGGCAAAACCGCGGCGGGCAAGTCCTCCTCCTCGGAGCTGAAGGCGGCCCGGTCACCCACAATTTTGAGATTGGCAACTTCCAGGCCCAGCCGGCCGCGCCGAAACTCGATCACCTGATCCGGTTCGGGCGCTTCGGTCCAGTATGCCTTGATCGGCCCGTACATCTGATCCAGTTCAGAGGAGTCGCACGTGGGCAGGTAAACGCGGAGCACGCGCGGATCGTAGTAGCGGAAGAGTAGTTTGCGCCCTCGCGGATCTCTGACTGTGAGAAGTTTCCGCAGGTGATGACGCACCGTTTTCATGGCCGCATCGCACTGGAAGAAAACGCCCAGACTATTGCCCACCTGCCCCGCCAGATAGTCCGTGAATTCGTCCTCTGGATCGAGCTGCACCAAGTGCGGCGCAACTTGTTCGAGCGCATCAGGTAAGCGGCCAGCGAACAGGCAACTGTAGTTCAGATGGGAGTTCACCAATGTCCAGTACGACTTGGGGTCGCGAGCCGGATCGAGGATGGCCCAGACATCAGAACGGGGCCCTTTCGGCCAAAGGACACTACGGAGGTCGGTGGCCATGAGGATCAGGCCGCTTCCGCTTCGGCGCGGGCGCATTCTTCGCAGAACGGCACGCCGGAGCGCGCGGCCGCGATCAGGGTCGCCGCCTGGGCCTGACCATCGTGCTGTGCCGCGAAAGTCGCCTGCTCTTCTTCCTGCTCCGGCTCCGATACCCGCTGCGGCGCGGCCGCCGGCTCTTCGCTTGCCTTGATCTTCAAGCTGAGATGGTTGTGGTCGACAATGCCGCGCTGCTCGACAATCACTAACTGCCCGGAGACCATCATGCGGGCGATTTCGGACAGAACACCTTGCTCTCCACGAGCCCGCGGGACCATTTTGCGGAATCCGGCCAAGGCAGTCGGATCGTTCTTAAACCGGCCGAGGAAACGGAGCGCGGTCTCTAGGGTCCAACGGGAACGCACCTCTTCCCGTCGCAAAATCTGGTACTCGTGAGTGGCGCCGAATCGAATCGTACTCATAGAAATCGCGTACCGCTGAGCCTCCATAATAGTACAGCCTCGACAGTCGTTTCGAGCGGCCGGTATATTGAAGCGATGGCCCTTTCCCGCCGCGCATTTCTAAGCTGCCTTTCGGTAACTGCTTTGTCCGCTCAAGCGCGAGCCCCACGACCCAATGTCTTGGTAATCCTGACCGATGACCAGGGTTGGGGCGACCTCAGTCTTCACGGCAACAGCAATCTGGCAACGCCGCACATCGACTCGCTCGGCCGCGCAGGAGCACAATTTGAACGCTTCTATGTCTGCGCGGTATGCGCCCCCACCCGAGCGGAGTTTCTCACGGGCCGCTATCATCCGCGCGCCGGGGTGCGTGGCGTCAGCACGGGACAGGAGCGGCTCAACCTCGACGAGCACACCATCGCCCAAACCTTTCGAACGGCTGGTTACGCGACCGGTGCTTTCGGCAAATGGCACAACGGTTCGCAGGCGCCGTATCATCCGAATTCGCGCGGATTTGACGAATATTACGGCTTCACCTCCGGCCATTGGGCCCACTATTTCGATACAGAAATGGACCACAACGGCCAACTCGTCAAAGGGAGCGGGTACATCACCGACGATCTGACCGATCATGCCATTGCGTTCCTGAGTCAAAAAAGAACGCAGCCTTTCTTCTGCTATCTCCCCCTGAACACTCCGCACTCCCCGATGCAGGTGCCGGATTCTTACTATCAGAAGTTCGCCCACTTCCAACCGGCGCTGAAAGCCACCGACCCGGCCCAGGAGGATCTCGCGATGACGCGTGCCGCCCTGGCCATGGTCGAGAACATCGATTGGAACATCGGCCGCGTCCTGGCCAAGCTCCAGGAACTGCGCCTTGAGCAGGACACTATCGTCGTCTTCTTCTGCGACAACGGCCCAAACAGTTGGCGCTGGAACGGCGGCATGAAAGGCCGTAAGGGCTCTGTCGACGAAGGGGGCGTCCGCTCCCCTCTGCTCATCCGGTGGCCGGGCCGCATCGCTCCAGGCCGGACCGTTCCCCACATCGCCGCCGCCATCGACCTGTTGCCCACGCTGGCCGCGTTGGCCGGCATACCGCTTGGCAGCGCCAAACCACTCGACGGCCGCAGCCTCGCCCCTTTGTTGAGCGGACCGGCGGCGGTCTGGCCGGACCGCATGATCTTCTCCCACTGGAACAAGCGCATCAGCGTGAGGACGCAGCGCCATCGCCTCGATGCCGACGGTCGCCTGTTCGACATGGTCAACGACCCGGGCCAATCCCGCGACATCGCCGCCGAAGAACCGGCTGAGGCCCAACGCCTCCGGTCCGCCGTCGCCGCTTGGGGCAGGGAAGTGTTGCCGCTCGTCGGGCCGGATGATCGCCCCTACCCGGTCGGCTATTCCCGGCTGACCTACTTGCCCGCTCGCGATGGCCTCGCCACCGGCGGCGTGCGCCGCAGCAACACCGCGCCCAACAGTTCGTATTTCACCAATTGGACACAGACGGCTGACCGGATCTATTGGGATGTGGAGGTAGCCAAAGGCGGCGCTTATAACGCCGTGCTGCACTTCACGGCACCGGCCGCGGGTTCAGTGGTCGAACTCCGTTGCGGCACGGCCCGCCTGGAGTCGGCCGTTCCCGTCGCCCACGATCCGCCCTTGTTTGGAGCCAAGGACGACCGCCACGACCGGGGCCAAGAGTCCTACGCAAAGGACTTCAAACCGTGGAGTTTGGGTGTCATTCAGCTTCCCGCCGGACGCCATCAACTATCGCTCCGTGCCCTGCGCATTGTGGGCAGTGCCGTGGCCGATGTGCGCTACTTGATTCTGACCCGGCGAGACGGATGAGCGCGCCTCCCGGATGGCGGCCGGTTCAGGCGCTCTGTATCTCGCAGATCCTTTCGTGGGGATCGCTCTACTACGCCTTCGGCATCCTCCAACAGCCCATTGCTAGAGAGATGGGATGGTCCGCCGGGGCTCTCATGGGAGCCTTCTCACTTGGACTGCTGCTAACCGGCGTCTCGACGTTTGGCGCGGGATTGCTCCTGCGCCGCGCCAGTGGCCGCCAAGTGATGACTGGCGGTTCGCTGCTTGCCGGAGTTTGCCTCGCTTCTCTTGCCTTGTCCCAGGAGCTTTGGCAGTTCTATCTCGCTTGGGCGGTCGCTGGAATCGCCATGGGCGCCACGCTCTATGAAACCGCTTTCGCCGTATTGGCTCGAATCTATGACGCCGATTACAAGAAAGCCGTCACGATCGTCACCCTGGCCGGTGGCCTGGCCAGCACCGTGTTCTGGCCCTTGACGGAGGCGTTGACCAGCGCCGTGGGCTGGCGTGAATGCCTCGGTATCTATGCCCTCCTGCAGTGGACGGTCTGCGCTCCGCTCCATGGGTTCGTTCTCCCAAGGCAGTCGTCGATTTCGAACAGGTCTGTCACCGCAAACTGGCGGGAGGAAACGCGAGGCCTCGTCCGCCGCCAGGAGTTTCGCTGGCTGGCCATCAGCTTCATGCTGCACGCTGTAGTTTTCTCGGCGTTGTCCGTCCACCTCGTTCCTCTCCTGCAAGCCCGGGGCTTGGCGCTGCGGGAGGCCACGTGGATGGCCGCCCTCGCTGGACCGGTGCAGGTGCTGGGCCGTGCACTAGAGTTCCAACTGGGCGAGCATTGGCCCATCTCTCGCACCGGCAGCCTGGCCCAGTTACTGGTTGTCGGCGCGCTCTTGTTGCTGTGGTGGCCAACGGTCCCCGCCTTGGCCTTGGGACTAGCGGTGGCGTTGTATGGCGCAAGCAACGGGGTTATGACCATCGTCCGAGGCGTCAGCATTCGGGAGCGGTTCGGCGCCGAACAGTATGCCGCAGCTAGTGGCGCCTTGATGGGCCCTGCGATCATCTGCCGGGCTGCCGGGCCTCTCCTGGCGTCGCTATTGTTGACCCAGTTCGGAGGCTACTTCGTCGTCGTAGCTGGACTAACGGGCCTCGCCGCACTCTCCTGGTTCACTTACGCCCGCGGGATGGACACCGCTTAGGCGCCCATCATTCTCTGCCGTAAGAACCGCCCGCCCCCCGGGATCGCCGCCAGTTGGTCCTCGGTACCTTCATAAACCAGGCTGCAATGGCCGTTGTAGTGTATGCCGCGGAGAATGTAAGGACCGGCTCTACCGGTGTCTGGATAGAATCCTGGAACATAAGCAAGACCTGTTCATCTTTCTCCGGCAACGCTGGCACGAACTGTTCCAGGTCCGCTTCGACGTGCTGCTTTACGATCTGACCAGCACGTATCTGGGCGTCCGAAGGCGGCGAGATGTATGCGACATCTACCGGCGCGGGATGGTCATGTTGCGTCGAGCGTTTAAAGAAAGCCAACGCAAGAACGGTGAGATGCTGACCGTCTTCCACAACCCTCGCATGCCCATAGGCGAGCAGCCGCGGCCCAATTCGAGTTCCATTCTCACTCCGGTGCTCACGGTCCGAGCGCCTGAAAAACGCCTCTTCATCGCTGGTTCGTTCAAAGCAGGGAAGTGAACTGCCAGCCGAAGGGCTTGGAGGAACTGCCCATGAGTAAAGACGGCGACTTGGCGGTTAGTGCCGATACAAAAAGTCAGCAGTATTGCCGGGCTTCGCGTCGCGAAGCTGTCTCGGGAGTCGCGTCGGCGCACGCATCCACTGGGGCGTCGCCGAGGTAGCGACGTCGTCGCAGTCAGACAAGTACGACGACGGCCCACTCGATAGCGTACCCTTCCGCGTCATCAACAGGAACGAGCACAGTAGAAGCCTGAATTGTTTGGCGTCCGTCCGGACCGGTTCGAGCACGAGGTTGAGTTTACCGGCGACGTTGGCCTCGCCCGCGACTGTGTTGGCCGCTGCGGGCCTGACGAGTTGTGCAGCCCAGGTTTCCAGTCGGCGAAGTTCTGGCTGGAACCCGCTGCGCTCTCTAGAAATCTCGGCTTTGTCCCGGCAGGGCTTCGACGAATGTAGCGGCTGGTCACGGAGAACCGCACTCAATTGTTGGAGAAATGGTATGAACGCTTTC
>JBBQRA010000310.1:0-5717 GCA_038215275.1 Bryobacterales bacterium
CTTCGTAAAGAGTCCCGCCGCCTCAGCCGACTCCTCGCCGGCCTCCTGAACTATGCCAAGCCCCGCCCCCCCGAGTTCCGCGATTCCGACGTCCGCGAACTCCTCAGCGGCATGATCGCCCTCGCCGCCCCCAGCGCGCGCCAAAGCCAAGTCGACCTCCGATTCGAGCCGCCCCGCACGGCGGTCCCCCTCTATTGCGACGGAGAGCAGCTTATCCAGGTCTTCCTCAACCTCACCATGAACGCCATCCAAGCCATGCCCACCGGCGGCGCCGTCGAGTACTCCATTGACAACTCCCCCACCGTTGTCCATATCCGGATCGCTGACACCGGTCCGGGCATCCCCGCCGATAAGCGCGACCGCATCTTCGATCCCTTCGTAACCACCAAACCCGATGGCACCGGACTCGGCCTCGCCGTCAGCGCCCAGATCGTCACCGCCCACCAAGGCCAAATCACCGTCAATTCCAGAGAACCGCACGGTACGGAGTTCGTCGTCGAGCTCCCCGTCCGCCAGGAGACCGCCCCTTGATCCCGTCCCTCCTCCTCGTCGAAGACGACGTCTCCCTCCGCCGCATCATGCAGCTTCGCCTCGAAGCCGGCCCCTACCGCGTCACCTGCGCCGCCAGCGCCGAAGAGGCCATCGCCGAACTCGAGCGCCAACCCTTTAACCTCGTCGTCTCCGACCTCATGATGCCCGGCCTCTCCGGTCTCGATCTCCTCAAACGCATCAAAACCGATGCCCCCGATACCCCCGTCATCCTCCTCACCGCCTTTGGCTCCGTCGAGTCCGCCGTCGACGCCATGAAATCCGGCGCATTCGACTACCTCACTAAGCCCGTCGAATCCACCGACCTCCTCATGACCGTCGCCCGCGCCCTCGAAACCCAGCGCCTCCGCGAAGAGGTCAAAATCCTCCGCTCCTCCGTCTCCGCCAAGTACGGCTTTGAAAACATCATCGGCCGCTCCCCCAACCTCCTCTACGTCCTCGACGTCGCCGGCCGCGCCGCCCAATCGGACTCCACCGTCCTCATCAACGGCGAAACGGGCACCGGCAAGGAACCCCTCGCCAAAGCCATCCATTTCAACTCACCCCGCCGAAACCAACCCTTCGTCGCCATCAACTGCGGAGCCATTCCCCGCGACCTCCTCGAAAGCGAACTCTTCGGCCACCTCAAAGGCTCCTTCACCGGCGCGATTGCCCACAAGAAAGGCCGCATCGAAATGGCTCACGGCGGCACCCTCTTCCTCGACGAAATCGGAGAAATGCCCGGCGAACTCCAGGTCAAACTCCTCCGCGTCATCCAGGAACGCGAGATCGAGAAGCTCGGCGCCACCGAGCCCACCCGCGTCGACGTCCGCCTCGTCGCCGCCACCCATCGCAACCTCGCCGCCATGATCGAGGACGGCGCCTTCCGCGAAGATCTCTACTACCGCCTCGCCGTCATCCCCCTCGAACTCCCGCCCCTCCGCGAACGTCCGGACGACATCCCCGATCTCGTCAACTTCTTCTTCGACCGTGCCAAGCAGCGCGTCAACCGCCCCCAGCTAGCCTTCCCGCCCGCGCTGCTGCCCTATTTCCATGGCTACCGCTGGCCCGGCAATATCCGCGAACTCGAAAACATTCTCGAACGCATCGCCGTCCTCGCCCGCACGAATGAGGTTACCCTCGCCGACCTCCCGCCCAAAGTCGCCGCCGCCAACTCCACGCTCAGCGCCGTGCAACTCGATCTCCCTACCTCCGGCATCTCCCTCGAGAACGTTGAAAAGGAGCTCATCCTCAAGGCCCTCGAAAAGTGCGACTGGAACCAGACCCACGCCGCCAAGTACCTCGACATTAGCCGCAAGACGCTCATCTATCGCATGGAGAAGCACGGCCTGGCCCGTACAATAGGATCGTGAGCAGTCCCGTGATCGTGATTGGTGCCGGCCTCGCCGGTTCAGAAGCCGCCTGGCAGGTCGCCGAGTCCGGCCGCGACGTCGTGCTCTATGAGATGCGTCCCCACAAGTCCACCACGGCGCATCAAACGGACCAGCCCGCCGAACTCGTCTGCTCGAACTCCCTGAAGTCCGAAGCGGAAAACTCGGCCCCGCGCCAACTCAAACAGGAACTCCGCCGCCTCGGCAGCATGCTCCTCGCCGCTGCTGACGCCTCCCGCGTCCCCGGCGGCCAAGCCCTCACCGTCGACCGCGAAGTCTTCTCCCAGTTCATCGTCAACCGCCTCACCAACCATCCGCGCATCACCATCCGCCGCGAAGAAATCACCCAGGTCCCCGCCTCCGGCACCGTCATCATCGCCTCCGGCCCCCTCACGTCCGACCCCCTAGCCCAGGACATCGCCCGCCTCACCGGCTCCGATCGCCTCTACTTCTACGACGCCATCTCCCCCATCGTCGACGCCGAGTCCGTCGACTACTCCGTCGCCTTCCGCGCCTCCCGCTACGGCAAGTCCATGGACGACTCCGCCGACTACGTCAATTGCCCTCTCAACAAGCTCGAGTACGAAGCCTTCATCGCCGCCCTCCTCGAAGCCCAATCCTACGAACCGCACATTCCCGAAGACAACACGCCCTACTTCGAAAGCTGCCTCCCAATCGATCAAATCGTCCGCCGCGGCCCTCACACGCTCCGCTTCGGCCCCATGAAGCCCACCGGTCTCGACGACCCTCGCACCGGCCGCTGGCCCTACGCCGCCGTCCAACTCCGGCAAGAGAATCTCCGCGCTGATAGCTACAACCTCGTCGGCTTCCAGACCTCGCTCAAGTTCGGCGAACAAGCCCGCATCTTCCGCATGATCCCCGGCCTGCAGAACGCGGTCTTCCTCCGCTACGGCCAGATCCACCGCAATACCTATATCAACGCCCCGGCCCTGCTGAACCACTTCCTCCAGCTCCGCGCCGAACCCCGTATCTACTTCGCCGGCCAGATCTCCGGCGTCGAAGGCTACGTCGAATCCATCGCCACCGGCCTCCTCGCGGGCCAGTTCGCCGTCAACCCCCACCCGCGTCCGCTGCCGCGTGAAACGGCGCTCGGCTCGCTGCTCCACTACATCACCGGCGCCGACCCCAAGCACTATCAGCCTGCCAACATCACCTTCGATCTCCTGCCCGCGTTAGACGAAGAGACGCGAAAGATGCTCCGCAAAGACAAGAAGGCCCGCCACGCCGAAGTCTGCCGCCGCGCCAGCGCCGCCCTCGAAGAGTACCTCGCGCCGGTGCCTGCATGATCAGTCTCGACGAAGCCGCCGCGCACTATCTCACCGCCCTCACTCGCGCCAACGCTTCGCCCAAGACCATCGAAACCTACCGCATCGCCCTCGCCGACCTATCCGCCCACCTCGGCGCCGCGGCCACCATCGAGACACTCGACCTTCCCCAACTCCGCGCTTGGCTCGCCGGCCTCTATAGCCGCAAGCAGCACCCGGCCACCATGCGCAAGAAGATCGCCGCGGTCCGCAGCCTTCTCCAACACGCCCTAAAGATGGATTGGCGGAAGAACAACCCAGCCAAGCTCCTCTTCACCCCCAAGCTTCCCAAGACACTCCCTGCCGTCCCCACCGAAGAGCAAGTGGTTGCCGTCATCGAGCAGGAGCAACCCGAGCGTGACCACGCCATCCTCGAATTCTTGTATGGCTGCGGCCTCCGCGTCAGCGAATGTGTCGGCCTCAACCTCGAGGACCTCGACCGCGACGAGCGCTGGCTCCGCGTCCGCGGCAAGGGCCGCAAGGAGCGGCAAGTCCCCTATGCGACGAAGGCCGCCGAGGCGCTCGACCGCTACCTAGGCGTCCGCCAAGCCAAGGACAACGCGCTCTTCGTCAACCGTCGAGGCACCCGCCTCACAACACGAAGCGTGCAACTGATGGTCAAGAAATACGGCCTGCTAGCCAACGGCGATTCGAGTCTACATCCCCACACCCTCCGCCACGCCTACGCCACTCATCTCCTCAGCGACGGAGCCGACCTCCGCGCCATTCAAGAACTCCTCGGCCACGCCCAACTCTCCACCACTCAGCGCTACACCCAGGTCTCTCTCAAAGACCTCATGACCGTCTACGACAAGTCCCATCCCAAAGCTAAACTCTAAGGTAGCCCCGGCCCATCCGGCGCCACCCCGATTCCCTGCCAAGCCGTTCCCGTCAGCGGATCCGTCGCCCGCGCCTCCGGCAGCTCAATTGAAAAGTGCTCCGTCACCTGCCGCCGCGTCGCATAGTGGCCTGCCCCCGCCGTCCGTTGCCCCAACACCGCCGCCCGGCGCCTCGCCTGCAAGTGATACGCGAACCCCTCGCAAACCGCCATCGTCCGTGGTCCCACCAACACCGTCACCGGACCTCCAAACCGCTGCCCCACCACGCGCGGCAACGTCCAATACTCTTCCGTGAACCCCCGATACTGCAGCGTCGCCCAGTGCACCTGCTCCGGAAACAAATAGCTCGCCCACAGCAACGCCGTCCCCGCCACCCCGCCACGGCAATCCCGCAGATCCAACACCAACGCCCGCGCCCCCGACGCCTGCCGGAATACTTCTGCCACCGATGCCTCCGCCGTCTCCAATAATCCGAACCGCCGGATCGCCACCGTCGCCGTCCCGTCTTTCATCGTCACGGCCCCTATCCCGAAACTGTCCACGCGATCCCCCACTACCTCCTCTGCCGTCGGCGGAGGCGCCGTCGCGTTGTCCACCGGCGATAGGTCCGCCGCCTTCCAGTTGTAACCCGCACCAAACGGCAAGTCCCCGCTCTGCGCCCGCAACTCCTCCCCCAGACGCTCAGCCAACCATGGCCCCGCCGTCACCC
This sequence comes from Bryobacterales bacterium, assembly GCA_038215275.1. Taxonomy (GTDB): domain Bacteria; phylum Acidobacteriota; class Terriglobia; order Bryobacterales; family Bryobacteraceae. Next base: position 4,793 of record JBBQRA010000310.1, read on the forward strand.
ACTCCGGCGACCTTTGTCGCAAATAAGCCCCCAGCCGCCGAGCCCGCTCCGCGTCCACATAACGCTTCTCCAGGTCCGAAGCCGCAGCCTGCTGCACCCGCCGCACTGCCGGCGCGATCAGCAGGAACTCGCGGTCCACCAGGAACCAAACCAACAGCAAGCCGAGGATAGGAAGACGGAAGCGCAAGCGTCTACTGATAGATGCGGTTCAGCACCCCGGCGATGCGAATACCCGCCTGCAGCAGACGCTGTTTCACCAGCGGCATGCTCTTATACACGTAAGGAAAACTGAGCGGCAAATCCCGCGGAAAGTCATACACCTGCGGAAGCGCCCGCCGCGACTCCTCCATCCAATCGGTGTACGAAGCCGCCTGCCAGGTCTTGATCTCAGCCTCTGACGCACGGTCCAGAAACCGGGCCCACTCTGTAAACGAAAGCTGCTCTTGATCAACCAGCGCACTGTCCCATACCGAATGCAAGTTCGTCGATTCCGCCCCCCGGAACCACCGGACGGAGACCCGGTTCCCACCCAGATCGTCGGCCCGCCCCGCATGCAGCGGCTGGTGCAAATCCCCGGCAAAATGCACGAAGAACCGCAACGCCTCAATCCGCTGCTGCTTCGGCGCGTTCTTGTTCCGCAGCGTCGCCTCCATCTGGCGCAATGCGGAGATCACATCCCCCGCCGGATTCTTCTTGGCGTCTTCATAGGACACCCCATCGGTGATGTTCACATAGTGCAACGGGTCGGACTTCTTCCAGGCTGGATCCGACCGGATCTCATCCGCCCAGTTCGCCGCCTCGGCCAGGGACTCGCCCCCCAGCAACTCCTGAATCGCCTTCCGCGCCTTCGAAGATAGATGGTTCTCCGCAATCTGCCCGGTCACCCGGTGACCCGTCTTTCCCCACCCAAATAAGAAGCCGGCGA
>JBBQRA010000311.1:0-5707 GCA_038215275.1 Bryobacterales bacterium
GATGCCAACTTCTCCAGCCCGATATCCCCAGCCTCGTAGGCGGATACGAACTTTTCACGCAGATCATCTGAGTATGGTCGCGCCATATCGATTTGCCGCCAAAAATCCAGAGCCCCTCTAGTATGTCAGGTTTTGCTCTAGACCCTGCGACTCGTTAAGCCGTCTGGAACCCGCACTGGATTCCAGACGGCTTTCGAGCGTATGCCGGAGCGCGCTCTCTAACGGCTATTTTTCCTGGAGAGCGGCGAGGTTGCAGGATGGGGGGCGGACGACGGGATTGCATCGGGCGTTGCCGGATTCGAAATGCACTGAGTAGTCCGAGTTGGGAGCGCGGTAGTCGAACGGGTAGTCGGTGCTGAGGAGTTGGGCTCCGCTGGCGAGGGCGGCATCGCGTTTGGCGGGGCCGGGGTCGGTCATGGTGCGGACGAGGTAGCCTTTGCGGACCATGCTGGGAATCAGGGTGGGGTCAGTGACGGGGTTGTTCAGCTTGAGAAAGGCGGCGTCGGGGGAGCCGGGTTTGCCGTTTGTGAAGAGGACGCGGCCTTCAAGGGAGGGACGGCCGGCGGAGTAGAGGGGGGTGACGCTTTCCTGGTCGAAGAGGAAGACCACTTTACCGCGGGCGGAGGCGAGGGAGGGCCAGCCGGTCGTGAGCACGGCTTCTTCGAGCGTCTTGTGGGAGCCGCGGACATCGTCCGGGGTAATGAGTTGGACCGGGGAGAAGACGGAGCGGATCTCGGCGTCAAGGGCGTCGAAGGATGCCGAAGTGAGCTTTTCGGGGATGGTCATGTAATCGGGGCGGGGCCGATCGGATTTGTTTTCGACGAGGATGAAGATGGGGAGGTGGCCGGGGTGGGCTTTGGACCAGGTACTTATCAGAGAGAGGCAGTGGGTGAAGGGTTGGCAGGAGCTGCGGTAGTCGAGGTCCTGCACGTGGATGACTTTGAAGCCGGGCTTCTTCATGACGCCGGCGGGGTCGAAAGGGGGATCGGGGGGGAGGCCGGCTTTGGCGACTTGGGTGATGGCGGCGGGGTTGGCGAAGAGGCCGCCTTTGGAATCGGCGAAGATATCGAACTCGAATTGTCGGACGCCGCGGTCGAGTTGGACTTCGATGGCGGGGTGGCGGTAGTCGAGGGCGGCGGCGGCCCGGGGGTTGGCTTTGAGGAGGAGGGAAGCTTCGCTGGGGGCGAGTCCGAGATGGTAGCTGTTGTGGCTGCCGATGAGTTGGATGTCGGTGAGGCGGAGGGCCGGTTGGGCTAAGAGGGCGGCGGCGGAGAGGAGACCGAGGCAGAAGCGGAGCATCCCTTGAGTTTAGGAGAGAGAGTTTGCAGTTTGATGAAGTTGTTTGGTCATTCGGCGGCGAGAGAAGCCCGTTTTGCCGGAGTTCCCGGTAAGAGGATCGGCTTGGAGAGGTGCATGATAGGAGCTAGGTGCCTACTTCCATCGCTCGACGCGTTTTGCTCGCCTGGCCGATCGCCGTCTGGGGGCAGGAGGTTACGTTTACGACCAGCGTCAGGGTGGTGAATGTCCTGGCTTCGGTTCGAACGAAGAAGGGCGCGATTGTCGCTAACCTCACCAAGGATGACTTCGTCCTGCTCGAACAGGGGCGACCCCAGACGATTCAGTACTTCTCCTCACAAGGCGATTTGCCGCTAACGCTGGGGCTGCTGGTTGATACGAGCATGAGCCAGGACCGCGTACTGGTGGCCGAGCGGAGCGCCTGTCTACGGTTTCTCGATCAGGTCCTGCGGATAGAAAAAGACAACGTCTTCGTGGTCCAGTTCGATAGCCGGGTGATGGTGCGACAGAATCGAACCAGCTCCTACTTCAAGCTGGAAGAGGCGCTTTCCCAGGTGGATACGCCGACCCGGAATGAACTCCGCAACGGAATTGGTGCCGGGACAAAGCTGTTCGACGCCGTTGATACGGCGGCACGATTCGTGCTGAAAGACGCGGGCGGCCGAAAGGCTCTGATTTTGCTGACAGACGGGGTGGACTATGGGAGCAGTTCGACGATGGCGGAGGCGATTGAGGCGGCCCAGAAGCAGGACACCCTTATCTATTCAATTCTCTTTGCCGATCGCAATGGCGACGCCGGCCGGGGGGTGCTCCAGAAATTGGCGCAGGAGACCGGAGGCGCCTTCTTCGAAGTAACGAAAAAACTGCCGATCGATGCGATCTTCACGGTGATCCAAAATGAGCTGCGGAGCCAGTACAACTTGGGCTACGTTTCCGATACGCCGGCCGAGGTTTCGGAGTTCCGCAAGCTCACCTTGACGACGCGGCAGGCGGGACTCGTGGTGCAGTCGCGGAACCGGTATTGGGCTCGGCCGTAGGGGCTAAGTGGGCCTCAGTTGGCCAAGGGCCCGTAGAGTTCCGGGCGGCGGAAGCGGAAGAGATATTCGGGTTCGGCGCGGGCCGCGCGAAGGTCGGCGTAGTTCAGTTCGCGGATGACGAGGTCGCCTTCGGTCTGCTCGGCGAGGATCTGCCCGCGGGGGCTGACGGCGAGGGCACCACCGGGAAACGTCTGTTCCACGCCGAGGCACGAGACGGTACCCCGATAGTTGCAGGCCAAGCCGAAAACGCCGTTTTCCTGGCAGCGGGCCCGGAGCGCGGGTCCGGCCCAGGCGGACCAGCCTTGGGGGGTGACCGGGGCGGGGCCGGCAGCAAACGGGAAGAGCACGAGTTCGACGTTTTGGACGGCAAGCAGACGGGTGGATTCAGGAAGGAGCGCGTCAAAACAGATATTGACGCCGAGGCGGCCGAGAGGGGTATGAACGAAGGATGGTCCGGGGGCCGCCATCGTAGAAGGGCATTTCAAACATGGAGGTAATCGCCGCTTTGGCGGGCAAAGTGGGAGAGCGCGTTGACGGCCGGTCCGGAAAGCGGTTCGGCGATGTGACGGGCGAAATCAGCGCTTCTCGGAGCCAGGAGGCATGGCTGCTCTCGGGATGGTTCGGAATGAAACCGGTGAGGGAGAACTCCGGAAAGAGGACTAATTAGTACTAACTACCCCGCATACCGCCAAACCCGCCCCAACTCGCCCCCCAGCGGATCCGCCGCCGGGAAGGGAAGCCGCCGCATCCGCTCCACCCCCGCCGCGTCCGGAGCCTCCCGGCACAAATCCCACCGCTGCGCCAACGCATACGCCCCAATCACCAAAAAGTCCCCTGACGCCGACACCCGGCAATGCCCCGTCCCGCAAGGCAACACCGCCACATCCCCCGCTCGCACCGTCACCTCCTTCCCGCCCGGCGCTGGGCCGCCCAGCAGCAGCCGAGCCTCCCCGGCCGCAAACCCCAACACCTCGTGCGCCGTCGAATGGTAGTGGTGAAACGCATAAACCCCGTTCCGCCACTCCGGCGTCCACCCGTGCTTCCGGAACAACGCCTCCGACGCCTCCGGCTTCCCCGCTGCCATCACCCCCCGGTACAGCAACACCGGCAACGCTTCATTATTCGGCACCCAGCCGTTCCGCCGCAGCAGCAGCACCTCCGGCCCCGCCGCCCCCAATCCCGATATACTCGTCAACAAACCAGCCATCGCACGCCGTCTCATCTTTTTGACGATACCCCCAAACGGCGTAAGATAAAAGCTCTCCGATGCTCACCCGCCGCCACTTCGCCGCCCTCCTCACCGCCGCCACCGCCGCCTCGCAGCCCCTCGAATACCAATCCATCGCCGAGGCCGCCGCCGCCCTCCGCCTCCGCCAAACCACCGCCACCAAGCTCACCGAGTCCTGCCTCGCCCGCATCGCCGCCGCCCAACCCCGCCTCAACGCCTTCATCACCGTCCTCTCGGAATCCGCCCGTGCCGAAGCCGCCGCCGCCGACCGCGAACTCGCAGCCGGCCGCCCCCGCGGCCCCCTTCACGGCATCCCCATCGCCGTCAAAGACCTCCTCGATTCGAAAGGCGTCCCCACCACCGCCGCCTCCCGCCACTGGGCCAAGAACGTCCCCACCCAGGACGCGCCCGCCCTCGCCAAGCTCCGCCAAGCCGGCGCCATCCTCCTCGGCAAACTCAACATGGATGAGTTCGCCTATAACTTCAGCGGCGAAACCAGCGCCTACGGCACCAGCCGCAACCCCTGGAACCCCGCCCACTCCCCTGGCGGCAGCAGCGGCGGATCCGCCGTCGCCATCGCCGCCGGCCTCTGCCTCGGCACGGTCGGCTCCGACACCGGAGGCTCCATCCGCCTCCCCGCCGCCTTCTGCGGAGTCACCGGCCTCAAAGGAACCTACGGAGCCGTCAACACCGCCGGCGCCGCCGTCCTCGCCGGCAGCCTCGACCATCTCGGGCCCCTCGCTCGCTCGGCCGAAGATGCCGCCCGCCTCCAGGAAGCCATGGGCGCCCCGCCCATCAACGAAAGGTCCATCAAGGTCAAATCTCTCCGCCTCGGCATCGCCCGCCAGCTCTTCTGGGACGGCGTCGACCCCGAAACCAACGCCCTCCTCGCCGAAGCCATCAAGACTCTCGCCAGTCTCACCGCCGGCGCCCGCGACGTCACCCTCCCGCCTCTCGAACGTTCCCCCGTCCTCGCCGGCTTCCCCCACGCCTACGTCGAAATCATCTCCGCCGAATCCTACGCCTATCACGAGCAGCGCCTCAAAACGAACCCCGAACTCTTCCACCCCACGACAAAAACCAATCTGGCCGGAGGCGCCGAAGTCACCCCCGCCCGCTATACCGCCGCCCTCCGCGAACTCCACCGTCTCCGCGCCGCCCCCGCCCCCTGGTTCAGCCAGGCCGACATCTTAGTTCTCCCCACCGCCCCCGGCCCCGCCTTCGCCTTCGGCAAGAAGGATCTCGTCTACCTCCGCAACGCCGCCCAGTGGAACCTCCTCGGCTTCCCGGCCCTCTCCATCCCTTGCGGCTTCACCAAGGACAATCTCCCCATCGGCCTCCAACTCGTCGCCGCCCCCCACCGCGAAGACCAACTCATCGCCGCCGCCGCGGCCTACCAGCGCCAGACGAACTGGCACCAAAAACGCCCGCGGCCCTAAGGCCCGCCGTCGAGTAGCCCCTGCGTCCCGGCTAACTGCACGTTCCACTCCGGTAACCGCAGATGGGCCCTCGTATCCGGCCGCCGTCGAAACGCGAATGTACCGCTCTTGATAGTTCAGGAAGCTATCCTCCCAGCTCTGCGCCTGTCTCCATTATGCGGCCGGAATCCGCCCACTGGCCACCCGCCCCCGGGTATACTGTCACCCATGACCCGCCTCGCCCTCCTCCTCCTCCCCGCCCTCCTCCTCCCCGCCCAGGACGCCCGCTTCACCCGCCTCATGCAGGACATCCTCATCTTCGACGCCCACATCGACACCCCCCGCTACTTCGCCGACGAAGCCTACCGCCTCCGCGACCGCCACTCCTACTACGAACTCGATATCCCCCGCATGCGCGAAGGCAAGCTCGGCGCCGTCATGTTCGGCCTCTACGCCCAGCCCCAGGATTTCCCCCCGGAACGCTGGCTCCCCCGCGCCCTCGAAACCCTCGAAGCTCTCCACGCCGAAGTCGAAGCCAACCCCCAGGACATGGAGTTCGCCTACACCGCCGCCGACGTCGAACGCATCCACAAGTCCGGCAAACTCGCCGCCATGGCCAGCCTTGAGGGCGGCCACCTCATAGCCGACAGCCTCGGCGTCCTCCGCCTCTTCCACCGCCTCGGCATCCGCTACATGACCCTCGCCCACTTCGCCTCCAACAACTTCGC
>JBBQRA010000312.1:0-5701 GCA_038215275.1 Bryobacterales bacterium
CCCTTCGCGGTTTGCGGCGCGGCATCTGCCTTCATCGCGACCGCCGAGGCCACGGACAGGGTGAAAAACTCGCGACGATCTAGCATTACTTAAGATTAACGCTGGGCCGCCCAATTCACAAAAGCCCACACGGCCTTCAAGTCGTCCGTCGTATACCCCTTCACCGCCTGCGCATGCCGCCAGCCGCTCTCCTGCTGAAGCCCCTGGATCTCCGTGCTCTGCAGACTTCGCAGCACCGGCGGAACGCCTTTCAAGTCGTAGACCCGCGTTTCCGCCGCGCCCCGCTCCACCACCACCGCCGGGAATCGGTCGCCGTCTTTCAGCACCAAGCCCCGCACTCGCCGAGGCCTTCCATAGCGCAGAGCGTTCACGGCATCCGCCGCCAACTGCTGCTTGCTCAGCTTCGCCAAGTCCACGCTCACCGGAGTGCCAATCCCCTGCAGCCGGTGACAGTTCGAACACCGCTGCAGCCGCTGCGGGTCATAGAACAGCTCCCTGCCCTGCCGCACTTCCGGCGCTAATTCGGATTCCTTCACGGCCACCGGAGGCGCCAGGCTCGCCGTCTCCGCAGGTGCTGGCACCTCGACCGATGCCGCAGCCAAGCTCTGAATATAAACCACCAGCGCACCAATATCGTCGTCCGTCAACCGGTCGCCCCAAGCCGGCATCGCCGAATTCGGAATCCCGTCCCGAATTACCTTCACCAGATAATCTTTCTCAAACGTCCGGCCTCGCAGTCGTGGACTTCGCGCCGCCGACCCCGCCGTCCCATGGCAGTATCCCACCGCGCACCCCTGCGTAAACAACTGGTCGCCCCGCGCCTCCACGGCCGACGTACCCAGGCTTCCCTGTGGATCCGCCAGAAGCAATACCGGCGCCATCACCACACCCGCCATCCACTTCATCGCTTCTGCTCCGGCAAGGCAAACACGAAAACCGCCGACCCGTTTGGAAACTGCTCCGTCTCCGGCCAAAACTGTTGCATCAAGCCCGCCACCGCCGACCCCCATCCAGACGGCGTCGCTATATATTGCCGCCCATTCACAGCATACGTGATTGAACTCCCCCGATGCCCCGAACCCGTATTGAAGCGCCACAGCTTCTTTCCCGTGCCCGCATCCAGCGCGAAGAAGTCGCCCTCGGCGTCGCCTGTAAAGATCAGGTCCCCCGCCGTCGCCAGCACGGAAGCCAGCAGCGGGTACTTGTAGTCATACTGCCAAACCGCCTTGCCCGTCATCGGGTTGTACGCCGCCAAGTGCCCACCGCTCTTCCCGTCCGGCGTCTTCACCAGCTTGAATGTCCCGCCAAAATACGTCTTCCCCTCCACCGGTGTCTCCGCCTGCGCCGCCACTTCCTGACACCATTCAATCCCCGTCGTAAAGAACAATCCCGCTTTCGGCGACCAAGCCCCGTGGTTCCAACTCCGCCCGCCGCCAATCGACGGGCAAATCAGTTTCGACCTCCCCACCACCGGCTCGTTCCTCCCCAGCAACTCCCCCTTCGGCCCCACGCCGCTAATCCAGTTGATGTTCTTCGCCACCGGCCACGCCGTCACGAACGCCCCGTTCGTCCGGTCCAGCACATACGTGTAGCCGCCCTTGCTTACGTTTATTAACAGCTTCCGCACCTGTCCGTTCACTGGCAGATCCACCAGCACGTTCTCATACGCCGCATCCCAGTCCCAGACATCGTGCGGCACCTGCTGGAAATGCCACTTCAGCCTTCCCGTCTCCACGTCCAGCGCCACAATCGAATCCGTGAAAAGGTTGTCCCCCTTCCGGTTCCCCCCATAAAAATCCGCCGCCGGATTCCCCACCGCCCAGTACACCATCCCCAGGGTTTCATCGAACGAACCCGTCATCCAGGTCGCTCCACCGCCGAACTTCCAGCTATCCCCCGGCCACGTCTCGTGCCCCTTCTCTCCCGGACCCGGAATCGTCCAAAACCGCCACAAGTGCCTGCCCGTCTTCAAGTCGAACGCGTTCAAATATCCCCGGTGCGCCGAATCACCACCCGTCACCCCGACGATCACCTTCCCCCGTGCCACCAGCGGCGCCGCCGTAATGTTACAGCCGCACTGGTTGGCGTCCTCCACGTTCACCTTCCACAACTGCCGTCCCGACTTGGCGTCCAGCGCCACCACGTGGTTGTCCAGCGTACCCATCACCAACCGTCCGTCCGCCACCGCCACGCCCCGGTTCCAGGGCCCATAAAACGTCGTGAACGTCTTCGGCAACTCGTAGATGTAGCTCCACAGCCGCTTCCCCGTCACCGCGTCCAGCGCGAACACGCGGTTGTGCGACGTCGAAACGTACATCACCCCATCCATCACCAGCGGCGTCGATTGCAACCCACCATCGTTGTCCCCGGTCTGAAACACCCATGCTGCCGCCAGTTGGCTCACGTTCTCCACGTTCACCTGGTCGAGCGCGCTGTACCGCCAAGCGGAGTTCTGCCCGCCGTAGGCCGGCCAGTTCTCTTTCGTCGAACCGTCCTGGGCCCACACGCCCACACCCACGGCCATCAACAGGGTGATCATCCGGTGCATCAATCGGTTACCCCTTCAAAACTTGCACGCAGGCCAAAGCAAACGCCGGCAGATCCTCCGGCTTCCGCGAGGTCACCAGATTCTTATCCACCACCACTTCCTCATCCACCCACTCCGCCCCCGCGTTCACCACATCGTCTTTGATCGCGAAGAAGCTCGTCACCTTCCGGCCTTTCAACATCCCGTGCGCCGAACACAACACCCACGGCCCGTGGCAAATCGCCGCCACCAGCTTGCCCTGTGCATTCACGTCCGCTACAAACTGGGTCGCCTTCGGATGCCGGCGGATATGATCCGGCGCAAACCCGCCTGGCGCAATCACCCCGTCAAAATCGTCCGGGCTCACTTCGTCATAAGAAAGTTGCGCCACGCAGGGATATCCCAACTTGCTCTCATACGTCTTCCCCGCCTCGGCACCAACGGTCACCACCTCGACGCCCGCCTCCTGCAGCCGGTATAGAGGATACCAAACCTCCATCTCCTGGTAGAGCTTGTCCACCAACATCGCCACTCGCTTGCCTTTTAGTTCCATAAGAATTACTCCAAAAATCGCCCGGCCGCGTTCGCGCGGTCGAGCTTTCGAAAATGGTCAAACACAATCTTGGTTGCCCCCGGCACCGGGCTCTCCTCGCCCAAGTACGCCCCAAACACCGCAATCGCAAACGGCCGGTTCGGCAACAACACAATCCCGAACTCGCACCTCACCCCTTCAAGCGATCCCGTCTTCGTAGCCGTCCCCACCGGCACGACGGCCTTGCGAACATCCCCCTTCACCAAACCCATAAACTCAACAATCTCCCGCGAAGAAACCGGATCCAGCACTTTACCGCTATATAGCATTTCCGCCAACCGCGCCATGTCCCTCGGCGTCGCAATATTCTCCCGGTCCGCCTTCGCCGCCGCTAGGTCAATCATCTTCCGCCGAAGGCGAATCCCCGGCAGGTTCATCTCGTCCATCCGCGTGTTCACCGCCGCAAACCCGCCCGCCAGATCGATCAACTTATTCGTCGCCGAGTTATCCGAGTTCTGAATCATAATCGTGATCAGCTCCCTCACTGATAACGATCCCGCCTCCGCCACCGCCTTCTCATACGCCGCGCTCGAAGGCACCACTTCGCTCTTGCTCACCGGCACCCGCTGCTCGTAACTCATCTTCCCCGCCCGGATCAGCCGGGTCACCTCCACGAGCAAGGGAACCTTAATCGTCGACGCTGTCGGAAACCACGTATCGCAGTGGTAGCAAAGCCGGCCCCCGGTCTTCAAATCAATCACGGCCACACCCATCGCCCCGTCAAGAGCCGCATCCATCGCGGCCAACTTCGCCAGCGTCTTCGCCTCCAGCAGGTCGCCGCCCGCCGCCTGCCCGAACAGCGGACCCACCAGGAAAACCCAACTGAACCAGCGCAGCGTCATTCGTCCGATTGTAAACTACGAGTCTATGTTCGATTTTGAAAAGCTTGGCGCCTTCTACTTAGGCAAGACAGAACAGGGTCCGCTTCTAATCGACTCGAAGGACCTCGTCACCCACGCTGTGTGCGTTGGGATGACCGGCTCCGGCAAAACCGGCCTCTGCCTCGGCCTCCTCGAAGAGGCTGCCATCGACGGCATCCCCGCTCTCATCATCGACCCCAAAGGCGACCTCGCCAACCTCCTCCTCACCTTCCCCAACCTCGCACCCACCGACTTCCTCCCCTGGGTCAACGAAGATACCGCCCGCCAAAAGGGCGTCTCCAGGGAACAGTTCGCCGCCGACACCGCCGCCAAATGGAAGGACGGCCTCGGCCAGTGGGGCCAGGACGGCAATCGAATCCAAAAGATGCGCGACGCCGCCGACTTCACCATCTACACCCCCGGCTCCAACGCCGGCGTCCCCATCTCCGTCCTCCGCTCTTTTTCCGTTCCCTCCGCCGCAATTCTCGACGACCGCGAGGCCCTCCGGGAGCGCATCCAGTCCACCGCCACCGCCCTCCTCTCCCTTCTCAACTTCGCAGACGACCCCATCCAGAGCCGCGAACACATCCTCATCTCGAAGCTCATCGAAACCTCCTGGACCAACTGCAGCGATCTCGACATCGCTACCCTCATCCATCAGATTCAGAAGCCCCCCATCACGCGCATCGGCGTCCTCGAACTCGAATCCTTCTTCCCCGCAAAAGAGCGTTTCGATCTCGCTATCGTCCTCAACAATCTCCTCGCCTCCCCCGGCTTCGAAGCCTGGATGGAAGGCGTCCCCCTCGATATCTCCAGCCTCCTCTACACTGCGGCCGGCAAACCCCGCATGGCCATCATGTCCATCGCCCATCTCTCGGACGCCGAGCGCATGTTCTTCGTCGCCCTGCTCCTCAACCAGGTCGTTAGTTGGATGCGCACCCAGTCCGGCACCACCACCCTCCGCGCCCTCGTCTACATGGACGAAATCTTCGGCTACTTCCCCCCCACCGCCAACCCGCCCTCCAAGCTCCCCCTCCTCACCCTGCTCAAGCAAGCCCGCGCCTTCGGTGTCGGCGTCGTCCTCGCCACACAAAACCCCGTCGATCTCGACTACAAAGGCCTTGCCAACTGCGGAACGTGGCTCATCGGCCGCCTGCAGACCGAACGCGACAAGCAGCGCCTCGTCGACGGCCTGCAGGGCGCTGCCAGCCAGTCCGGCTCGCCATTCAACCCCGCCGCGCTCGACCAACTCCTGTCGAGTCTCAAGTCCCGCATCTTCCTGATGTCCAACGTCCACCGCGGCGGCCTCGAAGTCTTCGAAACCCGCTGGTGCATGTCCTACCTCGCCGGCCCCCTCACCAAGTCGCAAATCAAAACGCTTACCCGGGCAAAGCCCTCCGAAGCCAGCGCACCGCCCCCCATCTACGCCGCCCCTGCCGCCCCCGCCACCAGCCCCCGCCCGGTCCTTCCCCCCGACGTGGAACAGCACTTCCTCCCCTACCGCGGCCAAGGTCCCGCCGCGTACCACCCCGTTCTGATGGGTGCCGCCACCGTCCGTTTCACCGACACCAAAACCAAGGTCGACTTCTCCCAGGACGTCGCCTTCCTCACCCCCCTCCTCGCCGGCCCCATCCCCGTCGACTGGCAGCGCGCCGAAGCCGCCGGCCTCGAACCCGCCGACCTCGAAGCCGAACCCCATGGCCAGGCCACCTACGAAGACCT
>JBBQRA010000313.1:0-5695 GCA_038215275.1 Bryobacterales bacterium
AACCCGGTCTACGCCATGGACGCAAGTCCTGCCTCGATCCTCCACACTCTGGGACAGTACGGGCTCATGTCGATGGGGTCGTATCTTCCGTGGTCGGCGACCCCACTTTCCCCCTATGCCCTCAGTGCCACCCTCTTCGCCCTGGCTGGTTTGCTGCTTGTAGGTCTGCTCGAACGCAGCCGGCTCATGGCTTATGGAGGTGCTTGGTTCGTCATCTGCTTGGGACCAGTCCTCCTCCTGCCCCATCACATCACGGACTACTACCTCGCCGTTCCAGCCGCCGGCCTGAGCCTCGCCTTCGGGGTGGGGATATCCCGGAGGCCCCTGCTTCTGGCACTTCCGGGCATCGCGTATGTCTCCGGCTCGTACCTTCTCTCTCAGGAGATCCTGCTCTACAACCGGAAGCAAGCGGAATCGGCGCGAGTCCTGGTGCGGGGTGTCGAGCAGGCCGTGGCGCTCCACCCCGGAAAAACCATTCTGCTGGCGGGCGTTAACTCCGACCAGTTCTGGAACATCGTGCTCGACGATCCGTTCCGCCTCATTCCGGGCGCACGGGTCTATCTGGTCCCGGACAGCGAAAAGAATATCGATTCTCACCCCGAACTCGGCGATCCTCTCCGCCACATCCTGCCTCGCCCGGAGGCCCGTGGCGCCATCACTTCCGGCCAAGCCATCGTCTATGCCGCCGGCGGCAAGCCCTTGCGCAATATCACCGGCTACTACCGCGAGATTGCCGCGCTCGAATGGGCCGCCGACCTCGCGCCCGTCGTCGAACTCGCCCGCCCCTTTCTCTCGCCACAAGTCGGTCGCGGTTGGGAGCGGATTGAGCACGGATTCCGTTGGATGCATCCAAGCGCCGAAATCACCCTCGGCGGAAGCGGCAAGACTCTGTTCGTTGAATGCTTCCGTTCGGACGCCGAGCCGCGTCCTGGGCCGGTCATACTGACCGTCAGCCATCAGGGTCAGCTTCTTGGCACGTTGACTTTGCCCCGTGACCGCTGCCAAGGCGAACTCACAATGCCCGAAGCGCTCTGGAACGTTCCCCAACTCCAATTGGAGTTAACCGTCAGTCCATCCTTTAAACTACCTCCCGATGACCGCGAACTCGGCCTCGCCTTCGGCACCATTGGACGCAAATGATCCACTTTTGCCCCAGATCGTCCATTTTCGGAACAACGAAGATAATTCTGTAACCCGGAGCGAGATTTATCGTCTACCGAAAGTACTAACGTTCCATCGAAAAGTTGCCGATAGAGTCCTGCAGTTCGCGGAATTCTCGCTCGGACCTAAAGTTTGAACCCTTCGAGTGTTCATTTCCGCCTTTAGAGGTAGTTGGCACTGGAATTGCTTGAAGTGAGTGATATACTCTTTTGGCAGACTCCAAAAGTGATGTATGGCTGAACGTCGTTTCACTGACACGACAAGGTGCCCAACGCCGATTGGGTGGCCTGGAGCCGAAATCTGCGTCTTGCACGCGCAGAAAATCTTATTAAAAAACTTGAACCTATTCCGTTGTTCAAGCGTCTATTAGTCCAGAAAGCAGCGTTACCCCGATGCTTTAAAGTCCGAAAAACCTACCGCTACCAAAAAAATCAATAGAGGGAGAATCACCATGACGAACGCAGAAATAAAGAAGTATCGCGAGACGCTCGAAGCCAAGCAGGCCGAGTTGACCTATCTCCTCCGCAATCGCGAAGGAATCGAAATTGAGAAGAGCCCGGATGCGCTCGATGAAGTTCAGCGGGCCTCCGAGCGCGAGTTTGCCATCCGTACGCTCGATCGGGAATCGGCGCTGTTGCGCAATGTCCGCGCCGCCCTTCAGCGCATTAAACAAGACCAGTTCGGGGTCTGCATGCACTGCGAAGAAGACATCAGTGTGAAGCGGATGAACGCCGTACCGTGGACTCCGTATTGCATTGAATGCCAGGAGCAATACGACCGCAAGCAGTTCGTAGCGGACGAAACCTTCGACGATATGCTCGTTTCCGCCTAAGCGGAACCGCGAGCTCGCGTCAGGTTTTTTCCCTCTTACGAAAAGAAGCCATTTCTCAGCCCCGCAACTTTCCCGCTGCGGGGCTTTTTTCGTCTATTCGCGGATTCCAATGCTGGAAACCATGCGTCCGGCATCCTTCGCCCGCCGGAACGAATAGAACATTTCGGGTTCACACATCGTGCACCGCTCCGCTACCCAGATCCGCCCAACGCCCGCTTCGTGCAACTGGTCCCGATTCGCGGCCCACAAGTCCGCCTTTCGATTTACCACTGGTAACGGGACATCCGGACCGACCTCAAAACAACACGGCCCGATTGCCGGGCCAATCGCCGCCACGACATCCTTTGGGTTCGTTTCGTAATCCGTCTCCATTTGCCCCACCGTTTGGGCCAAAACCCCCGCCATGGTACCACGCCAGCCGGCGTGTATCGCCGCTACCACCCGCCGCACCGGATCCACCAGCAAGATCGGGACGCAGTCCGCCGTCCGAATGGCCAACAACAGTCCGGGTTCGTCGGTGATCAACGCATCCCCGTCTCCCAGGCAGCCTTCCGCTTGCCGGACCGACCACACTATGTCGGAATGAGTCTGTCGTAAAGTCGCTACCCGACCGGTCAACGGCCCGCTTTGCCGCGTGCCGAACTCGTACCGGAGCCAGCCGAACGCCGCAAGCGGCGGTGCCGTCACCATCACGCCACCGGGCTCTGCACCTGCGCAACCATCACCCGTCGTTTGAAATCGGCCAACATCTGCTCATGCAAGCGGACCTCGGTGGGGCGACGGATCAGATTCGGCGTGGCGTCGATTTTGTCCTGGAGCTTCAGCAGAGCGTAGAACAGGTTCTCCGGACGCGGCGGACAACCCGTCACGTAGACGTCAACTGGCACAATACGGTCGATTCCCTGCAAAACGCTGTAGGTATTGAACGGCCCGCCCACACTGGAACAGGCACCCATCGAGATGCACCATTTCGGCTCGGGCATCTGATCCCAGATCCGCTTTACGACCGGCGCCATTTTAAGTGAAACCGTGCCGGCGACAATCATCAGGTCACTTTGCCGCGGGCTGGGCCGGAAGACCTCGGAGCCAAAGCGAGCTATATCGAACCGCGAGGCGCTCGAAGCGATCATCTCAATCGCGCAACACGCCAAGCCGAAAGTGAGGGGCCACACCGAGGACTTGCGCGCCCAATTGAAGACGTAATCGACCGACGTCGTCAGGAAGTTTCGTTCAAACTGACTCTGGATGGGAAAGTTCATGCCATTGCGGTCCGGTACCAGGCAAGCGTCGCCCGTAGACCTTCTTCCATAGTAAACCGGGGAGCGTGGCCCAAGTCAAGGATCGCGGCGGTCGTGTCGGCTTGAGAATCTCTCACGTCGCCCGCCCTCGGGGGACCGTAGAGCGGTGGCAACGAGACGCCTTCCATCTCCTGCAGCATCGTCCAGAGTTGATTGAGCGTGTAACGGCCGCCGTTGCCCGCGTTGTACATCTTGCCGGCGACGCCCTTGGCGCGCGCAGCCTTCAGGCAGAGACCCGCGACATCTTCCACGTAGGTGAAGTCCCGGCTTTGGTTCCCATCGCCGAAAAGCGTCGGCTGGGTCCGGGCGAGCAGGTGCTTCATGAATAGAGACAACACCCCGGAGTAGGTGCTGGACGGGTCCTGGCGCGGTCCATAGACATTGAAAAAGCGCAGGGCAACGGTTTCGAGGCCAAAGTTCTCCGTGAAGAGGTTGCAGTAGTATTCACCGACGAGCTTCTGCAAGGCATATGGAGACTTCGGCTGCGGGTTCATCGACTCGAATTTCGGCAGCACATCGGTGTCGCCGTAGGCGGAACTGGACGCGGCATAGACCACTCGCTTCACGCCGGCATGCTGAGCGGCACGCAGCACGGCAAAGGTGCCGTTGATATTGACGTCGTGCGAAGGCACCGGATCGGCAATCGACCGGGGCACCGACGGGATAGCCGCCAGATGCCAGACCACCTCGGCTCCCGCGAAGATGTCTCTCAACTCGTCATAATCGCGAATGTCGGAGACGTGCGTTTCGACGTGGTCCCGTACCTCTTCCAGGTTCGACAATTTGCCGCTCGCCAGGTTGTCCACCACCGCAATGCGGTCGGCGCCCTCGGCCAACAGCCCCCGTACGACTGCCGAGCCGATAAACCCGGCCCCGCCCGTGACTACGAATTTCGGTCTCATAGTTTTTTGATTTCCGCTTCCAGGTACCGCAGCGAGTCATGGGCGATGCGTTCCGCGCCCGCCGTAAAGTCAAAGGCTTCCATCGAAATCCAGCCCGTATAACCTTTGGCGGCGAGGACATGCAGCACCGGCTTGAAGTCCCAGTCGCCGGTCCCGGGATGTTTGCCGTCCATTTCGTTGACGTGAACGTGCTTTATGATATCGAAATAGCGGTCGACCAGCACCTCATGCGGCTCCGCTTCCATGACGGCGTTGTGGGAATCGTACATGGTCTGGATCGCTGGGCTGCCGATATCCGCGACGTATCGCGCGGCCTCTTCGAGCGTATTGAGTACGTCGGTATCGTTGGGCGAGAGCGGCTCCATCAACAGAGTCACCCCGCGCGAAGCAGCGTGGTCTGCCGCTTGGCGCAATCCGTCCACATAGCGGGCCGTCGCTTCCTCTTTCGTCGAACCGCCCGTAGATTTCCTCTGTGCCGGCGAACCGAAAATCATCTTCCCGCCGCCGAGGTCCCCACACAGATCGATTAGCGTCGCAATGTGCAGCCAACTCCGCGTCCGCAGCGCCACGTCCGGCGTGGTTACATGCAGTCCCTTGGGTGCCACCATCAGCCAATGCAGGCCGACAAACTCAAGGCCCTCGCTCGCCATAATGTCGACCAGTTCTTTCCTGCGCGCCGGGCCAATGGAAGCAGGATCGTCCGCCAGCGTGAAATGGGCAATCTCGATGCCCTCATAGCCGAGCCTTTTGATGGTTCGGCACTGCTCCGCGAAATCCCACTCCTGGAAAACTTCATTGCAGATCGCCTGCCGAAATGGATAGATCATTGAACTCCTAGTGTAAGGTGTGAACAACCTTAATTGCATCGCCAAGCGGGGCTGCGAGCGATTCGGGCGCCCGGGCCAGTGGCCGCCGCTCGATCATAGGCCGCAGCCAGGCCGGATCGGTGGCTGCCAGCGTGGCAATCGCCTGCCGGAAATGATCGGGACCCGCGTTCACACTCCCGGTAATCGTCCGGTTGCCAACAATCAAGTCGAGGAACGGCAGGCGCACGGTTTCGTTCCGTGCGCCCAGCACGACCATGACACCCAGCGGCGTCAGACACGCGACTGCGGCGGCGGCCAGTTCCGAGGAGCCGCAGGCTTCCACCACCACGTCGGCAACCATGCCCGGCAACGCCCTCAGGTAGGTTACCCCGCCCAATCGCAGCAATCGGGCTCGAGAGCTGGCCTCCGCCTCCCGGGAGACGACAGTGACGCGCCATCCGCGCCGGACGCCGGCCCAAGCGGCCAAAATGCCGACGGCGCCCGCACCAAGGACCAGCAGATGGGCCGGTTCGCCGGGGTGCAGACGCACCGCGACGTCGCACGCCTTCTCGACGACGCTCATCGGCTCAACCAATACAGCAACTCCGGCCAGACTTGCCGGAATTGCAAACAGGTCCGCGGCGCGGTCCACCGCCCACTCCGCGCAGTACCCGTGCAAACCCATAATCCCGCGCT
>JBBQRA010000314.1:0-5584 GCA_038215275.1 Bryobacterales bacterium
GCCAGAGCTCCTCTACCCCCGCACCTTCCCCACCCTGATGGGCTACTCCAGCCGTGTTATGGCCGAGAGCTGGGAGTCGAGTGCGCTCTATTACGCATCCATCGCCGACGCCCTCTACATGAATCCCGGTCAATTAAACGTTGTCATTCCGGAGTGGACGCGCAGGACCGTCGAACAAATTTTCGCTACCCACCTCGAAGACTGGCCCGCCCTGTTGCGGAGTCTTCGCCAAGTGGGTCATGATGCTGTAAATAAGCGGACGAAGGTGGCTTCGGCTGCCGGGCTCGAATAGAATCTCAGTTGAGGAGGGTGTTGTGAGGTCTCTTCGCAGCATTGTGGCATTTGGATTTGGACTAGCAATGTTCGCCGGCACTGGGGTGTACCTGCTGGCGCAGGACACCAGCCGGCCCACGTTCCGCGTTAAAGTCGACATGGTCGTCCTCGGTTTCACCGTTACCGACAACAAGGGGCGCTATGTCAACGGCCTGAAACCGTCCGATTTTCGCATCCTCGAAGACGGCATCCCTCAGAAGCTGAACACCTTCGCTGAAGGGAACAAGCCCGTCATGCAGGTCCTGGACGATGGAACCATGAAGCCGCTCAACCCCGGAGGTGACGCCGAGAAGGCCGGTCCCGACGTCAAATCGGACGCCTTTGTGGGCACCAACGTTTTTGTCCTTTTCGACACTTCGAATTACATGTACCGCGGCTTCGTTTACGCCTCGGATGCGATCGCCGATTTCGTCCGCGGCCTCGACCGTGCCGACTCCGTTGCCGTGTATACCTTCTCGCGCAATCTCACCCGCGCGGCCGACCTGACCAAGGATCGGAACAACGCTATCCTCGGCCTCAGGAAGGCCGTCGCCGGCGACGACTCCGCT
Source organism: Bryobacterales bacterium (assembly GCA_038215275.1). Taxonomy (GTDB): domain Bacteria; phylum Acidobacteriota; class Terriglobia; order Bryobacterales; family Bryobacteraceae. The sequence continues at coordinate 882 of JBBQRA010000314.1, forward strand.
CTTTATAACGGTCTCCTTCTCACGCTCCGCGACGCCGCTAAGGTTCCCGGACGCAAAGTGGTGATCGTATTTTCAAATGGACCCGATAACGCCAGTATGGTCGCGCCCGACGACGTCCGCGCCGTCGCCGAGGACGAGGGCATCCCCATCTACGTCATCTCCACCGCCGAGGCCAGCCGCGATGCCATCTCCTCCGGCGTCTTCAAGCGCATCGCCACCCGGACCGGAGGCAAGGCTTATTTCGCAAAAACCTGGCAAAAACAGGTGGAAGCCTTCGAATCCATCCGGGAAGACCTCGGAAATTCTTACACCGTGACCTACTATCCGCAGACAAATCCGAACGATGGATTCCGGAAAATCGGAGTCGAAATTGTCGGCGACATTGGCAAAAAATACCGCGTCCGTGCCCGTCCTGGATATCGGCCAAGCCGCAGCTTCTAATCAGATTGCAACACCCCAGGTTATATAATGGGGCATGAAACGTGGCTACCTGATTGATATGGACGGAGTGGTTTACCGGGGGGCAACAGCCATCCCTGGAGCCGCCGAGTTCATTGCTCATCTCCACGAAGAGAGAATCCCCTATCTCTTTTTGACGAATAACTCCACTTACACGCCGTTGGATGTGGTTTTCAAGTTACAAAAGATGGGGATCGACACGACCCAGGAGCATGTCTACACCTCCGGCATGGCGACCGCGGCTTTTCTGCACCGGCAGAGGCCGAACGGCACCGCCTTTGTCATTGGGGAGGGTGGACTTCTGCTGGCGTTAAACGAGGTGCAATATGCCATTACCCGAAGCCATCCCGACTTTGTCGTCGTCGGCGAGGGCCGCACCCTCACGTATGAGATGTGCGAAGTCGCGCATCGCTGTATCGCCAATGGTGCAGGGCTCATCTCCACCAACGCGGACACGTGGTGCCCGACCGACGAAGGTCCCCGTCCCGGATGTGGAGCCATAGTCGCTCTGCTCGAGGCCGCCTCCGGTAAAAAGGCTTACCATGTCGGCAAGCCCAATCCGTTCATGATGCGAGCCGCCCGGAAGCGGATGGGCCTCGCCACCGACGAGATCACTATGATCGGTGACACCATGGAAACCGATATCCGCGGAGCCACCGATCTCGGCTTCCGCTCCGTCCTCGTCCTCACCGGATCGACGGAACGGGTCCATCTCGCGGACTATCCCTTCCAGCCGAGTCGCATCGTCGAATCCATCGCCGAACTGCTGCCCATGCCGGCCCTCGCCCACTAGTCCGCTTTCCGTCCCCAGGCCGCCGCCAAGCTCATGCCGCGGCCGGGGATCCGCGTCAACACGGCGGCATAGAGTATGTGCGCCAACAGCGTGGCCGGCTGCGGTGTCATCCGCACGATCAGGGGATTGAACGAGCGGAATATTCCGTGCTGCAGGATGCCGTACCAGACGACGCCAGCCACCATCGCTGCCAGCACCACCAAGCCGAACCGCTGAATCCTGCCCAGCGCCAAAGCAATTACAGCCCCCGCCACTCCTCCCAAAAAGATGTGCAGGGCCGCCCCGGCCAGGCTGGCCTTGCCCAAGCTCATCCGGAACACCGCGTTGCCGTAGATCGCCGACCCCCACAAATTCAAAACTGCCCACCACTGCTGCCGCTCCACTAACGAATCCAGGCTAAACCACGCCATCATCAGAACCGCGCCGAGTACCCCGCTCTCCATTCCCGCAAACAACAAATGGATTGTTTCCGGCATGGGCGGCGGAGGCGCAGCCACCACGACCGGCGCCGCCGGGGCGGGAGTCACCACATACGGAGGAGGTTCGGGAGGCCCTTCCGGAGCAGGCGGAGGCGGCGGGGGAATAGTCTCCATGCGAAATTCATATACTAACAGGGTGGAAGCTAGGCGGGTAGTCGTTACGGGGATCGGGGCGATGAGCCCCAACGGTTTGGGAAGGGAGCGATTCTGGCGCGCGTGCCTCGACGGGCAAAGCGGTGTCAAACGGATCTCCCGTTTCGACCCGTCAGAATTAGCCGTTCAGATAGCCGGCGAGATCACCGATTTCGACGAAACCGCTTGGACTGACCCCAAGGAACGGCCGCACGTCTCCCGGGTCACACCGCTCGCCCGCGCAGCCGCCGGTGAAGCCTTGGCCCACGCCGGCCTCGATACGGCCAGCATGTCCATGGACCAACTCCGCGGCATCGGTATCGTCCTCGGTTCCGGCGGCGGCAGCCAGGAGTGGACGGAGCAACAGTATCGCCACTGGTTCGGCGGCGAGCAGAAGCTGTGCAGCGTCTACGTCATCCCGACCTCTACCATCGGTACCCTCGCCAGCGAAGTGTCCATGCAGTACGGCCTCCGCGGCATGTCGCACGTCGTCTCCACCGGCTGCACCTCCTCCACCGACGCCATTGGATACGCCTACCGCCAGATTCAATGCGGCATGATCGACTGCATGTTGGCCGGCGGCGCTGACGCCCCGCTCGCGCCCCTCATCCTTCGCGGCTTCCAACTGATGCGCATTATGACCCAACGTTGGAATCAGGAACCACACCGCGGCTCCCGCCCCTTTTCCGGCGACCGCGACGGCTTCGTGGTAGGCGAAGGCGCCTGGATGTTTGTCCTCGAAGAACGCGAGCGGGCACTCCGTCGCGGCGCTACCATCCTCGGCGAAATTGCCGGCTACGGATCCACCTGCGAGGCCTACCACCGCGTCCGTCTTGAGGAATGCGGCGAAGAGCCCGCCCGGACCATGCAGATGGCTCTGAGCGAGGCTGGGGCCCCGCTAGAGTCTGTCCAGTATGTGCACTACCACGGCACCTCTACGCAGTTGAACGACCGAATCGAATCCCGCGCCATGCGTCTGGCCTTTGGCAATCACGCCTACCGGCTTTGCGGATCGTCCGTCAAAAGCCTCATCGGCCACCCGCAGGGCGCCAGCGGCGCGGCCGGAGTCGCCGTCTGCCTTCTCGGCATGCGCGACGGGGTCGTCCCTCCCACCATCAATCTCGAAACCGCCGACCCCGATTGCGATCTCGACTACGTCCCAAACGCAGCACGACCGCTCCAGATTGAAGTAGCCGTCGCCAACTGTATCGCCTTCGGCAGCAAGAACAGCGCGCTCTGCCTCCGCCGGCCGTCCTAACCCTCGGGTTTCTCGGCGGCTGCTTCGGCCCGCGCCAGCGTATCGGCCTCACCATCCTCACGGGCCTTCGCTTCGGTCGAGTAGTAATAGGAGTGGTAGTAGGTGTAGCGGCTATACAATTCGCCACGCCGTGCGCCATTCACAGAGATGCCCAGCACGTTGTTCTCGCACAAAGATTGCATCGCCCGCGCAACGGAGTCAATTGTCGTCGTCCCGATACGAACCACCAGGAGCGTCCCCTGCGACATTGTCGACAGCAGATTCGCGTCGGCGGCAAACAGCAGAGGCGGGGTGTCAAGAATGACCCAATTGAACAGCGAGGGCAGCCGGTCGATCATGCTCTTCACTTCGCGCAGGTTCAACAATTCGAGCGGATTCAGCACCGCCTCACCCGCGGGCATGATGTAGAGATTCGTGCCTGAAACCTTCTTTATAATTTCGTGCAGCTTCGCCCGGCCAAGCAAAAAGTCGGTCACTCCAGGGCTGCGATCCACCTGGAAGAGCGAGTGAACGATAGGCCGCCGGAAGTCAAAATCTCCCAGCAGGGTCAGGTTCCCCGCCAAATGCGACTGAGCCAAAGCCAGATTTACCGCGGTGAACGATTTGCCCTCGGCCGGGGAAGGCGACGTCACCACAATGGTGTGGATCGGGCTAAGGCTTTGCATATGGTTCAGCCGGGTCCGCAGACTGCGGAACTCTTCGCTCGGCGCCTCGCTCGGCCGGGTCGGATCGATCAAATGGGCATCGGCCAACGGTCGAAACGGAATCTCTTCGATCTTCTCCAATAATCCCTGGAGGTTTACCGGGTCGCTCGCCATCGAGGCCACGCTCTGCACCGCCTGTTGTGCGTAGGCGGGAACCATCGTGGTCGCAGCGGACGCGTCCGGCGGTGGCGGCTGGAAAACTCCCGCGCGCTCGGCGCGGCGAAGGGCATCGTGAACTCTGCTCATACTTATGGTTCTCTTGGAGGTTACGGCTTGGTAGCGATGTAATAGTAGAAGGACCCGGCCATGACCAGGATCCCAACGAGAATGGCCGTCGACCACGCCAACAAGGTCAGTCGCTTCCGGCGCTTCACAACAAGATCCTCTTCAAGGAGGGGGATCGACCCCAGCACCGTCAGTTGCGTGTAAGCCTGCACGTCCTTCAGGTTCTTCAAAGTCGTATCTTTCATCTCCCGGGCGCCCACCAGCAGCAGACCGATTAGCAAACCGATCGCCGCGCCCGCTCCGATAATCATCGGGCGCTTCGGCTCCGTGGGCTCAACCGGAAGCGACGCGGTATCCAGAAGCTCCAGCGTCTCACCCTGATTTCGACGTTCTACTTCCTGCCCGCGCTTGGCGTCGCTCTGCTTCGCCAACAACTGCTGATACTCAGACTTGGCGCTTTCATAGTCACGGCTTAGCCCCGAAAACTCCTGGTCGGCCATCGGCGTCGAACCAATCCGATTCTGAAATTCGCGGACTTGCCCATTCAGCCGCAAGAGTTCGGACGCATAATCCTGCGCCTCGTTCGTCTTGGCCTGCACCAGTGTCTCCATCTGCTTCAAAGAGATCTGCATCGCCTGCATTTCTCGAGTCAG
>JBBQRA010000315.1:0-5449 GCA_038215275.1 Bryobacterales bacterium
AACGGCAATGGATCAAGGAGAGGGGCGACGTGATTGAGGGGGTCTGCCTGGCGGATGCGCATGCGATCAAGCGAGCCGTGGGGATTCCGGTGATCTGCACCGGCGGATTTCAGACGGCGTCGGTGATCCGGGCGGCGCTTGGGGCAGGGCAGTGTGATGCCGTGAGCATGGCGCGGCCGTTGGTAGCGAATCCGGACTTGCCGAAGATGTTTGCCGAAGGGATGGACCGGGCGCCCGTTCCCTGCACCTACTGCAATAAGTGCCTGATAAACGTCATTGAAAACCCGATCGGGTGTTATGACGAGACGCGGTATACGACGCGGGAGGCGATGGTGAAAGAGATTCTGTCGGTGTTTGCGCCGGCGCCTTTCTCGTGAGGAGACCAGATGAACGCGGAAGACATTGCAGAGTTGAGAAGGCGCATGGTGGCGGCGACCGACCTTTCCGAGTTCCACCACTACTTCGTCGCTAACTTCTTTGAGGACGAGGCGTTCCGGAAAATGGGGCGGCCGTTGAGCGTGGCCCGGGCGGAGCTTTTTGTGCGGATCTGCCTGGAACTCTATCTGGACGGGCCGGCCAGCGACGTGATGGCAGTTCAAGCAAACCTAACGGAGATTCCAGAGTTCCGGCTGGTATACGGGGTTCTGTCGCTCGAAGGAAAGATAACTTCGATTCTGTACTTCGAAGACCTGGATCAGGGCCTGGTGACCGTGATCGAGGATTTGGAAACGGGGGACACGGCGTTCTTGCGATTTCATTTGATGCGTCCGCCGGAAGAGAGACCGAACTGAATTGGCGTCGCCAGCGCCGTGTTACTCTCGCTAGGGAACCCCCTCTCCTGTCTCCGGCTGCCAGGTCCCATGTGCAAGGAGACTATTGAGATGCCCACCCAGAAGCCGGATTTCTCCCGGCGCCGCTTGGTTCATCGCGCCTCGGCGCTGCTCGCCGGCGGCGGAATGCTTTCCGCAAAGCTTGCCGCGCAGACGGGCCAACCGCCGGTTCCGGGGGCGCGGGTTCCGATTGTGATCCGGCCAGCGCCCGTGCCGCTGCGTGAACAGAAGCTACTCCAGTCCATCCCAATTCCGAAGCAGTCCGGCCGCGGGGTCATCGTGCTGCGCGATCAGCGCGTGAAGGTGATCAATCCGAAAGGGAAGCAGGTGGGTGATCTGTTTGCGTTTGCCCAATACTCAGCCGAGGAGTTCATCGCGCCGGCGTTCACGATGACCCGGAATCGGAACATCTACCTCCAGATTGGCAAGGGTCTGATGAGCAACTACGGAAATCCGCTTCTGGTGCTTGAGGAGGACACCTCCGGGCGCAATGACTTGCTCTATCCGGCCTGCTCGGGGTCCCAGAAGCCTGGTATCCCGGCAAGCATCCCCAACTGCCGGGACAATATGCAGGCGGCGTTGCGCGCCATCAACTTCCCGGTGCCGAACCACCCGGAGATTGTCCACCCGCACAACCTGTTCCAGAACTCTCCCGTGATCGATCTGGAGGGTAATATCGAAGTCCGTGAACCGATCGCCCGGGCCGGTGACTACTTGGTGCTGCGGGCGCTTGAGAATGTCTGCGTCGTGGTTACAGCCTGTTCGTCGCCTTCAGTGGTCAACGGCAAGGAGCCGAAGGAACTCCTCATGGAAATCTACGGTTAGGTTTGCGGCCTCACCGGAAACCGCGCCGGACGAACCCTGTGCCATCGGTGCTTTGAAACACGAAGTGGCGATCGGAGCCTGATCTGCCTCGCTACATCCACCGAGGCGCGTTCCCTGCGTCAAGGGGCGCCAACCCGCGTTCTTCCCGTCGGCACAAATGAGACCTTGGCGAGACCGAGGCGATGACTGACGGTATACGGGAGTCTTGCGGGGCAGGCAATATTAAATAAGATACTTCCGACTTTATTATGGCCATTCAATTAGATATACTTTAAAAAAAAGAACCATTATTTTTAAGATCTACTTGGGCTAAAGTGGGGCGATATCAGGTGCTTCGCGCAGGCGACTTGTGGGCCTATCCCTAGCGGTATTGTTTTGACTTCGCTTTGGCTCTAGCGCAGTTCCTTGATTGCCTCCGGAAGGAGTCCGGTTGGTCTGACGTGATTTCTATGATTGCCTTTATCTTTATCCTTTGCACCCCGATTTGGCCGCACCCGAATGTCGCCGTACACTTACCGGCGCCGCAACTTCAGAACGCACCGGCTGAGCTGGTTTCGCTGGAGCTTTGGACACTGGAGCGGGAGTCACCTCAGAACTCGATTCATTTCCAAGGAGGACTGGTTGGATATTTCGCGAACGAATGGCGTGCGCCTGTTTGGACAGTGAAAGACACGCGCACATTCTGGGAAATACCAGAGGCTGACTCGCGTAGTTTCGCCACTCCTATTGCCGAACCGCTTGCCGAACCGCCCAGCACTGGTCCGGGGACCCTTCTTATTGGGCCACCTGTGACGACGCCATCGTCAATGGTTTTGGCACCTGTTCCGGAACCTGCATCCATCGGAATGTTCGCGTTGGGATTACTTTTCATTCTGGGGCGAAGTCTGCGCCTCCGACCGGCCTCGCAGAAGTGACAACCTCCCGCATCGAGCAAGGGGATTGACCCACCCCCTCTTAAGATGCGTAGCTGCCCTGCATCATTTCCGAGATGTCCACTATTTGACGGAGATTGTTCCCGATTGTGCATCCATTAACAAGCAGACGAAAGCTGTAGAAGTTTCTCATTATTCGCCAAAAAATCCCTTCGTTGTTTCAACGGATTATTCCCGCCGCACTTGCCTCTTACCGGGAAAGCACGGCGTCGGTGGCCTCCTTCCTGCATCGTTGCCATTTCGGCGTTTCGTAGATGGCGACTTCGCCTTCTAGCCGGGAGGGCCTTGGCGGGCGTGCTTGCGAATCATCGCTTCCGTGATTTCGACGCCGAAGCCAGGCCTCTCGCTGGGGTAGATATAGCCATCGGCAAAGCGGGGAGACATCGTCTGCATGATTTCGTTGCCCGGCTCACCGATGCCGAAGCTCTCGGCGAGGTCGCAGTGGGCCGTTGCGAGGATGAAATGCAGGCCATAGACGCTTCCGCCCCGATGGGGAATGAGCGGCAACTGATGGGCGCTGGCTAATGCCGCGATCTTGCGTAGTTCGGTGAGGCCGCCACTCCAGGTAATATCCGGTTGGAGAATATGGGCTGCACGGCGGGCGATGAGATTTTCGAAGCCGTAGCGGGTGTACTCGTGTTCGCCGGAGGCGATTCGGGTGGAGCGGACGGCGGCGCAGAGCTGGGCGTAGCCGGCCATGTCGTCGGGCGAGAGGGGCTCTTCTATAAAGAGCAGGCGGGAGGGAGCGAGACGCTCCACCATTTCGAGTGTGTACGGTACGTTCCAGCGGCAGAGCACGTCGATCATCAGTTCCGCATCGGGACCGATCTTCTGGCGGGCGGCTTCGATCTGTGCCGTGGCCCGGCGCATCCCTTCCCTGCCTTCCTGGGGGGCGCTGTCGATCGGAAGCTTGAAGGCTTTTATGCCGCGGGCGCGGCCGAGGTCGACGTCCTTACTCGTGAGGTAGACGGGGACGCGGGACCTAGTGGCTCCGCCAAGTAACTTGTACACGGGTTGGCCAGTGGTCTTCCCGGCAAGGTCCCAAAGGGCGAGATCGATACCGCTAATGGCCTGGATGGCGATGCCTTTCCGTCCGTAGAAGAGGGAGGAGGCGTACATCTGCTCCCAAAGGCCTTCGATGTTGGCCGGATCGGCGTGGAGGAGAAGGTCGCGGAGGTGGTTCTCGATGACGTGCACGGCGGCAGAGCCTCCACCGCCGAGACCGTAGCCGGTGAGGCCACCACTCGTTCTTATCTCGACGAGAATGGAGCCGGCGAGTTGGGAGAAGGGGCCGAACCAGCGGGAGCGGGCGGGATCGTGGTCGTGTTTGAATGCGGCTGTACCGAAGCGTGCCGTGGGAAGGAGTGGCATAGCCCAGGCGCGAACCGCGTCGATACGCTGTTGACCCTGCGCCAGCAGCGGTGCGCCACCGCAGGATACAAGCAGACTTCTCCGGGTGATTTTCATAACTGTACTCCCTCCCGATACCCGCTCCCAATTCTACGTCCGGACTTCTGACCAACACAGCGGAATAGCTGGGGAGCGTCGGGGCACATGGCGGTTTTCTTGTGTGGAACCACTCAAAAAGTTATGCTATCATCCTGCAAACCAGTTCTTTTATGTTTCGCCGTTTCCAATTCAAGGGGATATCCATGAGCTTCCGTTTTGCCGCTCTCGCTCTTGCCGCGCTCCTGCTGAGTGCCGCTCCTTCCTGGTCGCAGATTCTCCACGGCTCCCTGGTCGGAACCGTCCGAGACGCCACCGGCGCCGCCATGCCCGGCGTCCGGCTCTCCCTCAAGAACGCCGACACCGGACAGCTCCGCGAAGGCGCTACTGATGAGAACGGCGCCTATTCGTTTAACACTCTCCTCCCAGGCACTTACGAACTCTCCCTCTCGAAGGACGGCTTCAAGACCCAGCGCGAACAAGGTGTCGTCGTCGTAGTCAACAATGTAACCCGCAAGGACACCAGCCTCCAGATCGGCCAGGTTAGCGACTCCGTCACCGTCGAATCCTCCGTCGCTACCCTGCAAACGGACCGCGCCGAAATCCGCGCCGAAGTTACCACGAGAGAGCTCCAGAACGTCCCCGTCCCCCCGGGCCGCAACTACCAGAGCCTCTTCGTTACCATACCCGGCTTCTCTCCACCCCGCAACGCCCACTCCGTCCCCGCCAACCCCTCGCGCGCCCTCCAGTTCAACGTCAACGGCACCAGTTCCAGTTCCAACAACACCCGCATCGACGGCGCCTCGTCCACTAATGTATGGCTCCCCCACATCGTTGCCTACGTCCCCGCCCTCGAGTCGATCCAAACCGTAAACGTGGTTACCAACTCCTTCGACGCCGAACAGGGCCTCGCCGGCGGCGCCGCGATTAACGTCCAGATTAAATCCGGCACCAACGCCCTCCACGGCGCGGCTTTCGAATACCACAACTCCAACGCCACCAAGGCCAAGCCGTTCTTCCTCCCCCAGGGTCAGACCATGCCCAAGCTCGTCTACAACCAGTTCGGCGGAGCCGTCGGCGGACCCATAATCAAAAACAAGCTCTTCTATTTCGCCAGCTACGAAGGCACCCGCGATCGCAAATTCGCTTCCAGCCTCACCTCCATTCCCACCACTGCAATGCGCCAAGGCGACCTCTCTGGAGCCCTAGCCGACCGCCCCATCTTCGACCCCAACACCGGAACCCCCGAAGGCTTCGACCGCCTCCCCTTCGCCAACGGCATCATCCCCGCCTCCCGCATCAGCCCCGCTGCCGCCCGCGTCGCGGCGCTCTTTCCCACCCCCACCGCCCCTGGCACGGTCAATAACTACTTCGCCGGCGCCGGATATAACTTCGACCGCGACACCCTCGACACCA
>JBBQRA010000316.1:0-5440 GCA_038215275.1 Bryobacterales bacterium
TGCCCACCCAAGCGTAAACCTCGGCCCGCCTGTGCCCGGCGAAGCGAACTTCCTGACTGGCTTTGAGCAGCGCGCGGATCTGATCCAAACTCAACTTCTCGCCACCTTGCATGCTGATTATCAATCCCCAGCTTGCACCACCCTTTCTCCTTCAGGCTCATCTCGTATGAGAATCGACCGCTTGTTCAGGCTCATCTTGTATGAGACAAGACTCACCCTTGTATTCCTCCGAGAAAAGGCGTAGCCTATTTTCGGTCTTGTTAGACCGATAGACAAGGAGACTCAAAAAATGAAGAAAATAACATTGTTGTTACTCGCCGGAGTTTTTGCAGCCATGGCCGCTGACTTCTCCGGAACCTGGAAACTGAATATCGCGAAGTCCAAAGCGGAAGGCATGCCCTTACCAAGAGAGCTAACCGCGACGTACACGCCAAAGGGCAGCGGCTATGAGCACACAGCCAAGGGAATATCGGCCACCGGCGAGCCGATCAAAAGAGGATACACCTACGTGAAGGATGGAGAGGAGGTGAAGACCACTGGCACCCCCAACTGGGATTCGCTGATCGTTAAAGGCGGCCAAACAGCAAAATCCACGGTACAACTGAAGCGCGCCGGGAAAGTAGTGGGGTCAGTGACGCGGACTTTGGCCGCCGACGGGAGAAGCTTGACGCTCGACCTCAAGGCAACGCTACCAGACGGGAAGACGACCACTTACAACTACCATTACGACAAGCAGTAGAGAACTGGGACCGCTATCCAGCCAACAAACTCTTGCGGAGCCAGTCGAGAGCCTGGATCACCGCCAGACTGCGCACGCGGTGGCGGTCTCCGAAAAGCTTCAATTGGCGACAATGGACATGATGCGGCGTGGCTAGCCCAGCAAAGCAGAGACCCGCCTGGTCGCCTTCGGCGTAGCCGGTGAGCGACACGGCGTACGTCGCGCCGGTGCGTTCGCGCGCGCCTTGAGCCATCGCCAAGGCCACCGGCTCGGAGACGGCGGTATGGGCCACGAGCAGAGCCGGGTCGACGCCAAGGAGTTGGGTCTTCATCGCGTCCGTGTAAGTCTGGAAGCCGCCGAGGTAATAGGCGCTGCTGCCGGAGGTTTCGGTGACGCGGCCGCCCAGCAGGCCGGCCGTGATGCTCTCTGCGGTGGCCAACGTGGCGCTTTGCGCCAGCAGCAGACGGCCGACGGCCTGTTCAAGCGTAGCGCCGTCGGAGCTGTAAATACGCTCTCCCAGCAGTGCGACGATCGGGTCGGCTGCGGCGGCCAGGAGTTGCTCGGCCTCCCCTTCCTCATCGGAACGGGCGCGGAAATGGATGTGCACATCGCCAGGGGCGGCGAGAATCGTAGTGACCGGGTTGGTGTACTGGGTATAGATCGGGGCGATCAGCGCATCCAGGTCGCTTTCGCCCATTCCTGTAACCCGGTACCAACGGGTGCGGATGACCGATGGCGGAATGAGATGGCGGAGCCGCGGCAGGATCTCATCCTGCATCATCGGCTTTAACTCGCGAGGGGGACCGGGGAGCAGCGCGATGTAGCGGCCCCCGGCCGGAGAGATCCATAAGCCCGGGGCGGTGCCATTGGGATTGGGGAGCACCTCGGCGCCGGCAGGGACGTTGGCTTGGCGGCGGTTGTTCTCGCTGGGGGTACGGCCGAATTTGGCGAACCGCTCGATGATGGCGTCCCAGATGGCGGGGTGGAAATGCTGCTCGACGCCGAGCGCGGCGGCGCAGGCGTCGCGGGTGACATCGTCCTCGGTTGGACCGAGGCCGCCAGTGAGGATGACGAGTTCGGAGCGGGAGGTGCTGCTGCGGATCTCGTTCGTCAGGCGTACGCGATCATCGCCGATGATGCACTTGGCGACGACCTCGATGCCGAGATCGTTTAAATGCTGCGTCAGGTAGAGCGAGTTGGTGTCGACCTTACCAGGGGTGAGCAGTTCGCTGCCCACGGCGATGATTTCGGCGTTCATAAACTTAAGAGATGGGGCGGCCGGGGATGCCGACATCGAGGCGGTAGATCGTATTGGTGGTGGCGATTGCCATGGCGCCGGAGGGCGTAAAGGCCAGGCCGACCATGCCGGGTCCGCTGACGAACAGGCTGGGCTCCCGGTCCGGCGTCAGGCGGACGATCCCCCGCCGGCCACCGTGCGAAGCGGCGACGTAGAGGTTCCCTTCAATGTCGAACGCCAGACCCTGCGGGCGGCCCAGACCACGATAAAAGACTTCGACTTCGCCATGGCGCGAAACGCGGTGGACGCAGTCGTAGCTGGAGGTGGTGGGGCCAGTTACGTAAAGATAACCCTCTGGGCCAAAGGCCAGATGGTACGCCGCGATCGAGGCTTCAATGGTGGCGAAGACATAGATCTGGCGATCCCGCGAAATCTTGAAGATGGTGCCGGAGCGGTCGCCGACGTACAGGTTTTCTTCTTCGTCAAAAGCCAGACCCGTGGCCACGCCCATTCCTTCCACGTACACCGCCATCTCCCCGCGGGGCGACACTTCGTAGACGATGCCCTCGTGACGGGAGGAGACGTAGAGAATTCCGTCGCTGTCAAAGGCGAGGGCAGTTGCGTTCATGATGTCAGTGAGAAACGGCTGGGCGCCTTCGTTGGCGGCAATCCGATAGACGCTGACCGGCGTGCTCTGGCCCCGGGAGCCCGAGAACGTCGTGAAGATCTGACCGAAGCTATCGACTGCAGGGCTCGTTACGGGGTGGAGGCCTTCGGCGAGCGGGATGCCGATATCGCAAAACCAGGGCGAACTAACAGTCTGGCCGCTGGCGATCATCAACTCGCCCGAGGCGTTCTCCGGCACCCGGGCAATGACGAGCGAATCGGAGCCCACGACAATGGGCGCGGAGCTTTCGCCGAGCATCACGCGTGGCCGAGAGCCGTGGGCGAACCCTTTGCCGCGAATCCGCAACTCCCCTCCGGGAATGGCGGCCTCCGGGGAAACTTGAGAAATCTGCGGAGCGGGGTCGGACACTTTGCGGGGGGGCATGGTTGGTAGTGAAGGCCTAATAAAGATTGTTCCACCCGGCCACCTGCATGACAACTGCTCCGAAGATGCCGGCGAGCAAATCGTCGCAAATAATGCCGTATCCGCCGGGAAGGTTTTCGACGCGGCGGATGGGCCAGGGTTTGGCGATATCGAAGAAGCGGAACAAGACGAATGCCAGCAGCCAGGCTTGCCAGGAGTTCGTGTGGACGGCGCCTGCCAACGTAATCCACTGGCCGAGCACTTCGTCGATGACCACGTCCTGCGGGTCCTTCCGGCCCGTGACCCGAGCATGGACATCGGCTGCCCAGATGCCAGGGAGGAGGAAGATCGCGGTCAGGATCCACGGGGAAACCGGCACGAGGTAGGCCACGAGTAAACCGCCGAGGGCACCCGCGGTGCCGGGGCCTTTCGGAACTCGGCCGCATCCGAACCAGGTAGCCAGCAGGCTAGCGATCCGATTCGTCATCCAGATCCAGATTGGCGAGTTCGTTGGGGCTGAGCGGCGTAGAGATCACATACTTCTCGTCGGCCCAGTTGCCGAGGTCGACTAGTTTGCAGCGTTCGCTGCAAAAGGGCATGAAGGGTTCGCTCAAAGAGACTGGCTTCTTGCAGATGGGGCACTTCATGATCGGTTATCGATGGGGGAGCGCGTTGGGCGTAGAGTGGGCGGCCAGGATCGGGAAATGGTGCTGCGCCGAGTGGACCGGGGAGCCGAAATCAATGAGATTGCCCACGAGGTCGTAATCGTGGGCTTCGGTGACCCGGAGACGGCGGATCTGGCCCGGGGCGAGGACACCTTCGCCGGGGTCGGAGATGTAGCAGACGCCATCGATTTCGGGCGCTTGCGTCGAGAGACGTGCCTGCCAGAGCAGATCGGATTCCGAAGACGGGCCTTCGACCAGGACGCTCATCTCCTGGCCGATCAGGGCTTGGTTGGCCTTCCGGCTGATCTTCCGTTGAATGGACATCAGGCGGCGTTTACGGTTATAGATGGTCTTTGAATCCACCTTCTGATCGAGGTGATAACTTTCGCTGGTTGCTTCATCCGAGTACGAGAAGACGCCGAGGCGGTCAAACTGGGCTGACTGAACGAACTGGCAAAGTTCTTCGAAGTCGGCTTCGGTTTCGCCGGGGAAGCCGACGATCATCGACGTGCGGACTGCGACGCCCGGAATGGTCCTGCGAACATTTTCGAGGAGCTTCAAAAAGGCATCGCCATGCTGGCCGCGCTTCATGCGTTTGAGCACGTTGCGGGAGGCATGCTGCAGAGGCATGTCGATGTACTTGACCAGGTGGGGGTGGGCGGCAATGGTTTCGAGCAGAACGGGCGTGACCCGATTGGGATAGGCGTAGAGAAAACGAACCCACTTCTCATAGGGCGTTTCGATCTCGGCGAGGCGGGCAAGCAGTGTGGCGAGGCCATTCTTAAGGCCAAGGTCTTCGCCGTAGCTGGTGACGTCCTGACCGATGAGATTGATTTCGCGGACGCCTTCATCGAACAGGCGCCGGGCTTCGATGATGAGGCCTTCAAACCGGCGGCTACGGAACTGGCCGCGAAACTGAGGGATGACACAGAACGTGCACGGGTGGTCGCAACCTTCGGCAATCTTGATATAGGCGTGGTGCTTCGGCGTCGTGCGAACGCGAGGGGAGCCTTCGTGGTAGAGGAAGGGTTCGAGCGGGTTCTTGGCGGGTTCGAGGCCTTCGCAGAGGGCAGCGATGTTGGCAAGTTCGTTCGTCCCAATCACGGCGTCGACTTCAGGCATGTTAGCAACGATGTCGGCACGATGGCGTTCGACGAGGCATCCGGCGACGATCAAGCGCTGGGCGCGGCCAGTTTCCTTGTACTGGGCCATCTCGAGGATCGTGTCGATCGACTCTTTCTTGGCCGGGTCAATGAAGGAGCAGGTGTTGACGACGATGACGTCGGCGTCTTCGGGGTGGGGGGTGAGTTCGTGCCCTTTGGAGACGAGATCGCCCATCATGACTTCTGAGTCGACGAGGTTTTTGGGGCAGCCGAGACTAACGAAACCGATTTTCAAAGTAGATTACAGTTTAGCATTCGCTCGTGCCTGGTCCTGAGGAGAACGGCTGTATTGTTGTCATTATAAAATTCTTGATAGGTAGGATTTCAATGCCGATCAGTATCAAGAACGACGAAACGGAGACGTTAGCGAGGAAGCTATCCGCCTTGACGGATGAGAGTCTGACCGAGACGGTAAGAACGGCG
Source organism: Bryobacterales bacterium (assembly GCA_038215275.1). Classification (GTDB taxonomy): domain Bacteria; phylum Acidobacteriota; class Terriglobia; order Bryobacterales; family Bryobacteraceae. Next base: position 5,237 of record JBBQRA010000316.1, read on the forward strand.
CTGGAGGAGCGCTACGCTCGAATCCGTCAGCTGCGTTCCGGCCGAACTCTAGAGCAATTCTTGACTTAACCAAGGGCATATCCACAATGTTTGAAGCAGTTTCTCGCCGTCTCGGCTGAGATCGCGGCGAGCGCCAGTGGGATAGCGGTGTCGAGGGCCTCCACCGATCGGGCTTTGAGTTGCCGTAAACGCGATTTGACCACT
>JBBQRA010000317.1:0-5401 GCA_038215275.1 Bryobacterales bacterium
GCCACCTCCGCTTTTTTGAGTGTGATTCAGACCGCTCGCAAGGCTGTCGACTCATGTTTCTTCACTGTCCTTGGGGTCTTGAACGCCCACGGCTCCTTTGAAACCCGCTAACCAATTACCCATCTTACGCTGGCGAGCAGGATTGGCGTCCATTTTTGTGAATACTCGGCCAGGAAACTTAAGCAGGTGGGCGGGTGGGTGGATCTCTGCCTGGAACGGCTGAACGAAGCGCGACGCGGAGTTTGGGGCAAGGGGTGGAGTGAGTAAGCCCGAGCTGCGGACCCGGCTGGCTGGAACAACCGCATTCTCCGCCTCGCTGCCGCGCGCCCAAATGTGGCGGCGGCGGGGGTATAAGAAGCAGGATTTGCGCTTCTACGCGCTCTTACCGAACCCGGCCCATGGGGAAGAAACCCCGTGAAGGGGCGGAGTTGGCGAGAACAGCGACACCGGGCTATACCGGCCTGAGATTCCGAGGCGTGAGGAGTATAAGAAAGCAGAGGACTCGAGCGTCTTTAAGAGAAAATACGACTCCCAGAGGGAATAAGACGGAATATTCCGTTAGAGTGTGCCATACTCAAAAGTGCGTGGTTCGTCTGTTCGCTAATTTCGGTGTTTTTCGTCAGTCCGGCCTTCGAGCCTTTCTCCCGATCGTGCCCCAATTCGCTGCAGGGCAACTTCGATAACAGGAGATTTTAAGATGAAGAACATTTTTGTTGGCAATTTGAGCTTCGGCGCGACCGAGAACGGCGTGCGTGCGGCTTTCGAACAGTACGGCACCGTGGATCGTGTCAACGTGATCACCGACCGCGATACGGGCCAAGCTAAGGGCTTTGCGTTCGTCGAAATGGCGAACAACGACGAGGGCGACCGCGCCATCGACGAGTTGAACGGCTCCGAAATGGACGGCCGGGCGATGAACGTCAGCGAAGCGCGTCCGAAGCCGGAAGGCGGACGTGGCGGCGGTTACAGCGGCGGCGGCGGCGGCGGCAACAGCCGCGGCGGCGGCCGGAACCGTTACTAACCAGTAACTGGAAAGTGAGGCCGGGATCCTTCGGGGTCCCGGCCTTTTGCCGTTTCAGGGCACGGCCAGGATACTATTAAAGAGATTTCTCCATGCTCCGTATCTTTTGGCTGGCAATCGCGATTGTGGGAGGCCTTTGGGGCCAGAAGGTAGATCCCGCGTTTTTTGAAACGAAGATCCGTCCGGTGCTGGCGAGCCAATGCTATGCGTGCCATTCGGCGAAGATGAAAGCGCCGATGGGGGGACTGGTATTGGATACCAAGTCAGGACTGGAGGCGGGCGGCGCGAATGGGCCGGTGGTGGTGGCAGGGAAACCGGGGGAGAGCCGTTTGTTGACGGCGCTGCGGTTTAGCGATCCGCATTTGCAGATGCCACCATCGGGAAAGCTGGCGGATGCTGTGGCGGCAGACTTTGAGACCTGGATTGCGGCCGGGGCGGTGGACCCGCGGACGGCTCCTGCGGGGGGCGAGACATCGAAAGCGCTAAAGGGGATGTCGCTCGACGAGGGGAGGAAGTGGTGGGCGTTTCAGCCGATTGCAAAAGCCGCTCCGCCGCCGGTGCGGGATGAGAAGTGGGCGCGGGGGAAGATCGACGAGTTTGTGCTGGCGAAACTGGAGGCGGCTGGGTTTCCACCTTCCGGGCAGGCCGATCGGCGGACGCTGGTTCGGCGGGCTTACCTCGATCTGGTGGGTTTCAAACCGACATTTGAAGAGGTAGAGGCGTTTGCCGACGACGCTTCGCAAGAAGCTTGGCCGAAGCTGATCGACAAACTGCAGGCGCTGCCGCAGTATGGCGAAAGGTGGGGACGGAATTGGATGGACGTCGCGCGGTATGGCGAAGACAACTCCACCGCGGAGGCCACCAATCAGCCGTATCCGTACGCGTGGCGGTACCGGGACTGGATCATCGAGGCGATGAACCGGGACGTGCCCTTTGACCGGTTCGTGAAGCTGCAATTAGCCGCAGACCTGATGCCGGACGCGGCGAGGGCGGATTTGCGAGCGCTAGGATACTTGGGCGCGGCGCCGATATATCACAAAGATCAACGGCTTTCGGCGGATGTGATCGGCGGGTTCCTGGCCGACGATTGGGACGAACGGATCGACGCCGTGACACGGGGTTTGCTAGGGATGACAGTGGCCTGTGCGCGCTGCCACGATCATAAGTTCGACCCGATTTCGACGAAGGACTATTACGGCTTGGCGGGGATATTTGCCTCGACTGCCCGGATTGAGCGGCCGTTGTTCGAAGTGGAACCGGCGGTTGAGGCTCGGTACATGTGGGTGCAGCGGCGGTTGATCGACCTGCGGTATTCGGCGAATTTGTTGACGAATGAAGCGTCGACGGTGGTGGATAGCGACAAGCGCGTAGAGAAGTGGAAGGCCGAGATCGAAACGCTGAAGGCGGAGATGCTCGGGCTGCGGGCGAAGTATCCCAAGCTGGTGGATAGCGTGGAGCGGTACTGGGCTCCTCCAGCTCCGCGGCCGGCGGCCGGGGAGCCGGCAGGACAGCGGAGGCGGCCAGTGCTCGTCTCGACGGAGCCGTTCACGAACGCCGTCTATGACGCAGCGCAGTACGTAGACGGATCGGACGCGCACTATACGTTTCTCGTCTATAAGCCCGGCGAGGCTCGGGATGTGCCGGTGTTCCGGAATGGCAACGTGGCGACGCCGGGGGAGATCGTGCCGCGGCACTTTCTATCGGTTCTTTCGCAAGGGGAGAACCGGTTCGGGAAGGGTTCGGGGCGGTTGGAGTTGGCGGAGAAGATCTTCACAGACGCCGCACCGCTGGCGGCGCGAGTGATTGTGAATCGGGTTTGGGGCTGGCACTTTGGACGGCCGCTGGCGCCGACGGCGAGCGACTTCGGTGTGCAGGGCGAGGCACCGACGCATCCGGAGCTGTTGACCTATCTGGCGGCGGACTTCGTAGAGCAGGGATGGTCTTTGAAGTGGTTGACCCGCGAGATCATGACCTCGGCGGCGTATCAGCAGGCGAACCGGCCGCGGCCGGAGATGATGAAGGCAGACCCGACGAATACGTTGGTGTGGCGGATGGCGCCGCGGCGGATGGACATCGAATCGTACCGGGATACCCTTCTGCGCGTGACTGGACGACTGGACCACACGATGTATGGCCCGTCGCAGGACGTGGAGGCGGCCGAGAACGTGCGGCGGACGGTGTATGGCCGGGTGAGCCGGAGCCGGTTGAGCCCGCTGCTGAAGCACTACGACTTTCCTGACCCGATGCAGAGCAGCGGGGGACGAGATTTGACGACGACGTCGCTGCAACAGTTGTTCGTGTTGAATAGCCAGTTCTTCCAGGATTCCGCGGCGGTGATCTCGAAAACGGTCCAGGACGTACCGACTGAGTCGCGGCGAATGCGTGAGCTTTATCGGCGGCTGCTTTCGCGGGATCCGAGCGCGGCGGAATTGGATCTTGCGCTGAGCTTTTTATCCAAGGGAACGCTCGAACAGTACGCGCAGGTATTGTTGTCAACCAACGAGGAGATCTTATGGCCTTAGCGCGCCGGGAATTGATTCAGGCTGCTTTTGGATTGCTGGGGAACCTGGGCATCAGCTCGGCCATGGGCCACTATACGGGCCAGCGGACGCCAGGGAAAGCCAAGCGGGTGATTAGCCTGTTCCTGGCGGGTGGACCGTCGCAGGTGGATCTGTTCGACCCGAAGCCGATGCTTGTGAAGTATCAGGGGCAGCGGCCGGGCGGCGTGGACCTGCGCACGGAGCGGCAGACCGGGGGATTGATGCCTTCGGCGTTCGCGTTTTCCAAGCGCGGCCGGAACGGGATCGAGGTTAGCGACATTCTGCCGAAGCTGGGCGGGGTGATTGATGAGCTCAGTGTGATCCGGTCCATGTACTCGTTCAACCCGACGCATACGCCCGCGTCGAGCCTGTATCACACGGGAACGATTCTGGCGAACAGGCCTTCGATTGGTTCGTGGATCTCCTACGGGCTGGGCGCGGAGAATCAAAACCTCCCTTCGTTTGTGGCGTTGAATTCGAGCGGCCCGGCGGCGCGGTCGGCCTTTCTGCCGGCGGAGCATCAGGGGATGCCGTTGAACGGCGCGGACGTGGAACCGGAGAAAATGATTCCGAATCTGCGAAATAAGAAGCTGGATGCCTCGGCGCAGCGGCGGCAGCTGGACGCGGTGCAGGCGCTGAATCAGCGATTCGGGGATGCCTTTGGAGCGGACGAGTACTTGAGCGGGCGGATTCAATCGATGGAGGCCGCTTACCGGATGCAGTTCGAGGCGACGGACGCTTTCGACGTGCGGAAGGAGACGGCGGGGACGCGGGCGTTATACGGGGAGACGCCGTTTGGGAATGGGTGTTTGCTGGCGCGGCGGCTGGTGGAGCGAGGGGTTCGGTTTGTGAATGTGGGGTCCGGCGATTGGGACGACCACAAGGAGATTGAGGCGGCGTACAAAAAGAAGATTCCGGCGATGGACCAGGCGGCGTCGGCGTTGATCGTGGATCTGAAGCGGCGGGGGATGTTGGACGATACGATTGTTGTTTGGGGCGGCGAATTTGGGCGTACGCCGGTATCGGAGAGCGGTACGGGGCGGGACCACAATCCGTACGGGTTTACGATGTGGGTAGCGGGCGGGGGATTCCGGGGCGGGATGGCGCACGGGGCTACGGATGAATTCGGATTCAAGGCGGTAGAGAACCGGGTTTCGATTCATGATCTGCACGCGACGATGCTGTATGCGTTGGGGCTGGACCATACCCAGTTGACGTATCGGTACGCGGGGCGGGACTTCCGGTTGACCGACGTTTTCGGAAATGTGGTGAAAGGGATTCTGGCGTAGGGCCGATGAAGCCGATTCGCATTACGGGGGTGACCGTTCATCAGTTGCGGGCTCCGCTGAGCCGTCGGTTCGGATGGTCGTTGAACTGGACGACGATGCGGGCGGCGACGCTGGTGGAAGTGACGACGGACGCGGGACTGACGGGGTGGGGCGATGGCAACTGGGGCGGGCAATGGTTGGCGGATCATCCGGAGTTGGTGATTGGCCGGAGTCCGTTCGAAGTGGAGGCGATCTTCGATGACCTGCGGCCGGAGGCGGGGCACCAGACACGTCGAGGCGGGGCAACGGCCGGAGGGCTCGACCAGGCGCTGTGGGACCTATGCGGACAGGCGGCGGGAAAGCCGGTCTGCGATCTATTGGGCCCCCGGCACCGGAACCAGATTCAACCGTACCTGACCGCGCTGTACCGTCAGGACTGGCCCGACCTCGCGGAGGGATTGGCGGAGGAGTCGCTCGCTTGGCGGGAGCGCGGGTGGCGGCGGATGAAGATGAAGATCGGCTATGACCCGGTGACCGACTTGCGCGCGGCGCGGGCGGTGCGACGGGCAGTG
>JBBQRA010000318.1:0-5317 GCA_038215275.1 Bryobacterales bacterium
CAGCGTCACGACCCAGAAGCTCGGTAGATTGAACATCCGGTCTTCAATCCGGCCGAACGAAGTCTCCCATCCAAAGAACGCCCGCAACAACATCGGAGCCGTCAGCCACAGCACAAAGAGATTCACCCACAGCAGCAAGCCACCGGCCAGTGCCAACGAAAGCTCCCAACTCTGCAACAGCACGTCCTGCGTCGCGTACCGCATCGCCTCCCGCGGCGAACTCACGGACAGCGTCCTATAGAAAGTCACCGCTGGAGCCAGCGGAAAAAACAGCAGCACCGCCACCGGCAGCACCAGCAGCGCCGTGGGCTGCAGCGTCGCTTGCGGACCCAACCGCAGCGCAGGAGGGGTTCCGCCCAGCACCCGCAGCAACTCCCCTTGAAAATACGATTCTCCCACTTGCTTGAACAGGTACGCCGCCGCCACCAGCAGCGTCAACCCACCAGCCTGCTCCGCATAGTAAGCGTCAAATGTGGCCGATAGCAGCAGCCGTCCCAGCAAGTAAACGAACGGCAGCGTGCATACCGCCCACACCACCCAGGCCGGCCCCGGCGCCCGCCGCAACAGCGCCGCTGCCGCATCCGCCGACTCGGTCCAAGAAGGCCGCTTCACGCCGACGCCCTCCAAATCAACTCTCCCACCCCGAGGAAGAACAGCCACGTCAGCAGCAACCCGGCCACCGCCCCCAGCCCCCAGCCCAACTGTCCCCACACTCGGCCCGGCGCCTTCGCCAATTGGGTTCGTTTCGTCAAACAGGGCACACACAACATGCGCCCATCGTGCTCCGTGATGCACTCCCGGCAGAACGCTTGCTTACAACTCGGGCAACGAGCCACCGCCTCTCGCCCTGCGTGCTGTTGGCATCGCGCGTGCGCGATCATGCCCTCTCCTCGCCGCCCTGCTGCGCTACCCATCCCGCCGCCGCCGCGCCCACCACCCGCCAGCCAATCGCCGTCGCCAGCGCCACTTTCTGCCACTGCTGCGCCGCCAGCGTTAGCTCCGCCAGCGTCAGTGAGAACGTCGGCCGCCGCCACTCCAGCAGCAGGAAGAACACAAACAGTAGTAGGTCCACCACCATTGCCGCCACCAACGCCGCCGCCACGGTCTCATACCGCCGCAACATCCGCCACCACGCAATCGTCGCCGTCAACGCCCCCGGCACAAGAAATATAGCGACGTTCCAGATTTCCTTCCGCGCGTCCGCCCGCGTCCAATAGACCACAATCAAAAGCGCGCTCAATACCAGCGTTGCCGCCACTGCCCAACCCAACTCCCGCGGATGCCGGTGCGCCTTCTCCATCTTGCCCGGCAACAGCGCCGGCATCACCGCCGGCCGCGGCAGTCCCGCCTGCGCAGCCTGTAGTTTGTTGAGGATCTGCGGCATCGCCTCCGCCGCCGCCCGCATTGTCCCTAACCCCCGCAACGGCCACTCGCCCGACGAACTGATCACTCGCGCCACGCACCGCCGCCCTTGCGCCAGAGACCACAACTGCAACAAGAACAACGTCCCCGGCACAATCGCCAACCCCACCCGCAGCGCCACCTGCGCAGGCAGCATCGCCAACACCAGCAGCAGTGTGAACACCAGCAGTCGCACCACCCGGCCCGTCGTCCACAGCGGCGCCTCCGTCACCGTAATCGCCCGCATCTCAGCGTACGGAAACCGCTGATACTCATGCTGCACCCGTAGCGAAGTCACCTGCAGCAGATGGTCCCCGCCATCATAGAGCGCTGCCGAGCGCAGCCAACCCGGCGACCAACCCGTCAACAACCGGTACTCGCTCACCGGCTACCCCCGCCCACTCGGATCAGAAGTACGACCAACCCCACCAGCACCGCCAGCCACAACGCGGAGATCGCCAGCGCCATCCAGCGCACCGCGCCCGGCCGCGCCACCACCGTCCGCGTCTTCTTCCACGTCGCCAAGGTATAGGTGCCCGCCACCGGACCCGTCAGCAGCGTCATCAGCGGCACCGCTGCCATTAGCAGTCCAATCGAATCATGCAGCGTCGCCCGCCGTTGAAATCGCGGCTCCCCCGCCGCCGTCCCCCGCCCGAAGCAGGTGTTGCAAACCGCTTGGTCGCCGGTTCCGTCCACGCACACCGAACACACAAACCGTCCACACAATCCGCAAGCCGCCTCCGCCTGGTTCGCCGGATGATGGAAGCAAGTTGCCATTCCCTCTCCCGTCAACGCCGCCGGCGGTTTCCCCTTCGCCTCCGCCCAGCCCGCCGGGAAAACCCAAGCCTGCACCATCGCCTCGCATCCCCGGCACGGTAGCGCTTCTGCCCGGTTCCAATCCTCCGGCGGGATATCCACTCCGCACAAGTTGCACCGCGGCATCGCCGTCATTTCTTCATCGCCCGCGTATCCGCCACCATGTCATGCAGCGCCCGCTTCTCGCTGTCCCACAGCGGCAGCAGGTACCCCAACCCCAGCGTCAATCCGGTCAGATACTGCGCAAAGTAGCGCCCTAACGACTGGCCCCGCCGCAGCCGGTTCCCCTCGCCGTCGAGTACCTGCAATTGCAGCAGTAGTTTCCCCGGCGTCCCGCCCTTCTTCGTGACGAACCAGACCTCATATCCGCACTGCACCCCTATCTGCACCAACACCGTCATCCCATAGATCCAAAGAAGCGTCGCTCCCATCTGCTCTGGTTTCGCACTCTGTCCAAGCCCAGCCGCCATCACGAACATCGGAATCTGAAGCACCATGTTCACCACCGACAGAATCACCCCGTCGATCATACGCGCCACAAACCGGATTCCAAACCCCGCAAACTCTCCCTTGCCCGGGAGCAACGCCGAGCCTTCGCGCAACTCCGCCACATGCCGTGGCTTGCAATACGCGCAGACCTCCGCTCCGCCCCAACGCGCCATCCAACTCTCCGGATACATCGTCCCGCACCGTTCGCAACGCCGCCGCGGCCCCTCGGGTTCCCCGGACGCAAAAACTTCGGCCACGGGCTGCCAGCCTGCCGCACCTTCACGCCATATCAACGTACCCGCCCCCAGCACGTCCGCCGTGGCCCATTCCTTCACCTGCTGCTCTTCGAACGGTCCCTGCTGGACACCGTCTTGCCACGTGTACCAGGTCAAGAACCCAGTATAGCCAGAGTTATACTGAATCCAGTCGCCTTTAGAAACCGTAACGCTCCCAGAGAATGTTTTTCTTCCCCATCTTATTCGCGGCCCTGGACTCGGAATCGGACCGCGCTCTCGCCTCGCGCCTGAAAGCCCGCGAGCCGGAGGCCCTGCGGGAAATCTATGATAAGTACGGCCGCTTGGCCTATTCCGTCATCTTTCGCGTCGTCCGCAACGCCGCCGCCGCCGAAGACCTAACCCAGGAAACCTTCCTCCGCGTCTGGAATCGCATGGCCGGCTTCGACGTCGAACGCGGCGCCATCGGCCCTTGGGTGCTCACCGTAGCCCGCAACCGCGCGATAGACTACATCCGGTCTGTCGATGGGCGTATGTCGCAGAACGCCATCGAACTCACCGGCGCCGAGTCTCCCGCGCTCTTTCTCGATATGGAATCCGTCATCCTCAACGCCCAACGCGCCAAGTTACTCCAGGCAGCCTTCCACAAACTCTCCGAGCAACAACGCACCGTCATTGAACTGGCCTATTTTGAAGGCCTCTCCCAAACGGAAATGGCGGACCGTCTCAGCCAGCCTCTCGGTACCGTGAAGACCTGGGTCCGCACCGCCCTCCGCCTCCTTCGCGAAGAACTGGAGGAACCTGTCACCGTATGAGCGATACCAACCGGGACACCCTCTACGAACTCTACGCGCTCGGCCTCCTCGAAGATCCCGAACTCTCCGAGATAGAAGCCGAACTCCGCTCCGGTTCCCCGGCGGCCCAACGCCTGCTTCGGCAGGCCATGGCGAACAACGCCCTACTCTCCTCCCTCGCCCCCTCTGCCGAACCTCCCCCGCGCCTCCGCCGCCGCATTCTTGGCGCCGCCGGCGTCGAAGAGAAAACCGGCTGGACCTGGCTCGGCGCATGGGGCCTCGCCACCGCCGCGCTCCTCGCCGGTTTCGTCTACTTCAGCACCGAAACCACGCGCCTGCGCAAGGATGCCTTCGGCGTCCGCGAAGAGCTCGCCGTCACCCAAACAGAACTCCGCCGCTCCCAAACCACCCTCGCCTTCCTCCGCGATCCCGGTACCACGATCCTGAAATCCGGTACCGCTGAAGAGCGCCAGCCAATCGCCCACGTCTTCGTCAATCCCGGCCAAGGCGTCCTCCTCATGGCGAACAACCTCCCCCGCCTCGAACCCGGCAAGGTCTTCGAGATGTGGCTCGTCCCGAAATCCGGTGGCCCCATCCCGGCCGGCACCTTTGCCGCCGATGCCTCCGGCGCTGCGCTCCATCGCAGCACGGATGGCTTCGACCCTGCGGCCACCGCCGCCGTCGCCCTCTCGGTCGAACCGGAAGGCGGCTCCCCGGCCCCCACCACCACCCCGTTCCTCATTACCGGACTGTAGCCCAGGCTCAGTCTCCGGCCCATTGAAGATATCCTCGGGGAAGAGTCCACCGAAATCTTTCATGACCCTCATAGCGCGACTTCTCCTCCTCGCCGCTCTCCCCCACATCGCAACCGCGGAAGACGGCCGCGACTACGCCGCCCGGTTCGCCGCCGAAGTCGACCGCCGCGTCGCCGTCTCTCCCGCCGTGCAGGAGTTCTACGCCAGCTACCTCACGCCCCTTCCCGAACTCAACCCCGGCCAGTTCGTCATCCTCGTCGATCGCAACCGCAAGGCCCAACTCCTCCTCCTCTACTGGCACGCCCCCGACCGGCAGTTTCACTTCATCGGTGCTTCCCCCGTTTCCACTGGCCTCCCCGGCCGCTTCGAGTACTTCCTCTCGCCCCTCGGCGTTTTCGAACACACCCTCGCCAACCCGGACTACCGCGCTGAAGGCACCAAGAACGCGTTCGGCATCCGCGGCTACGGCGTCAAAGGAATGCGTGTCTATGATTTCGGCTGGATCCGCGCCAACAAAGGCTGGGGCGACCGGCGCGAAAGTGTCCTCCGGCTCCAGATGCACGCCACCGATCCCGACATCTTCGAACGCCGCCTCGGCACCCCCCAGTCCAAAGGCTGCATCCGAATCCCGGCGAAACTGAACCTCTTCCTCGATCGCTACGGCATCCTCGACGCCGACTACCAACGCGCCGTCAACGAAGGCAATCGCCTCTGGGTCCTCCGCCCAGATTGGAGCCCCACCCCGTGGGCCGGACGTTACCTCGTCATCATCGATAGTTCCGGAGTCTGGCTCAGCCCGTGAAGCCGTTCAGCGCCATCGTCCCCAAAC
>JBBQRA010000319.1:0-5312 GCA_038215275.1 Bryobacterales bacterium
GTTTTCAGAGGTCCGGTTGAGACGGCTACGTCGGCCGACCGCATGGGCGTACGGTGACCGGGCGCGCAAGCATGAGTGGGGGCTTAAGGTCGGGTCATGAATGGGATCCAAGTACCCAGTGGGAATGTCCGTGGGAGGGTGGGCCTGGCCTCCGGAAATTGCCGACGTCCCGCCGCTGCGTTGCACCCCTTAGTCGCTCAGTTCCCGTAGGTCCGGTTGATTCGGCGATTCTGCACTTCTCGCCCAGATATCTGGCCGCGCTCGCCAGTCACCAGGGCGGCTGTTGCGTAGGCCGCCGAGGATCGCCCGCTCCAGGGTCAACCGTTGAGTCGGGCGATCGGGTCTGAATCTACTTGGATTCCAGTCGGCAGCCGATGTTCCGCCACCGCCTGCGGAACCGGTAGGCGCTCAGTTCCAATACGTTCGGTCAAGACTCCGATACTGCACCGCCTCGGCCAAATGCTTGGCCGCGATCTGGTCACGGCCATCGAGATCGGCGATCGTCCGGGCCACCTTTAGAATCCGGTCGTGGGCCCTGGCGCTTAACCCCATCCGCCGAACGGCCATTTCAAGTGTCCGTTCCCCTGCCTCGTCAAGACCGCAGTGGGTACGGAGTTGCGCGCTGGGAATATGCGCGTTGTAGAAACCGCGCACCTGCTGCCTTTCGCGGGCGGCTCCCACCCGCTGCCGGAAATGCTCGGAACTGGTCGGTGTGTCGGCCCCACGGAGATCCTTGTACGGCACGGCGGGAACCTCGATATGCAGGTCGATTCGATCGAGCATTGGACCGCTGATCTTCGACAGAAACCGCTGGATGATCCCCGGCGTACAGCGGCATTCGCGGGTCGGGTCGCCATGGAATCCGCACGGGCAAGGATTCATCGCCGCCACCAGCATAAAACGGGCCGGAAATCGCGTGGACGAGTTGGCTCGGGCGATGGTGACTGCGCCTTCCTCCATCGGTTGCCGCAGCTGTTCGAGGACGTTGCGAGCGAATTCAGGAAACTCATCGAGGAACAGCACCCCGTGGTGCGCCAAGCTTGCCTCGCCAGGGCGCGGAGTTCCGCTTCCGCCTCCGATTAGGCCCGCGTCGGATACGGTGTGATGCGGAGACCGGAACGGCCGCAAACGCAACAACCCGTGCCCTTTGGCCAACTGACCCGCAACCGAATGGATCTGCGTTGTCTCGAGCGACTCAGGGAAGGTCAGCGGGGGGAGAATACCGGCCAAACGCTTCGCTAACATGGTTTTGCCGGAGCCGGGCGGACCGACGAGCAGGACGTTGTGCCCCCCGGCGGCGGCTACTTCGAGGGCGCGCTTGGCGGTGGCTTGGCCGCGAACATCCGAAAAGTCGGGGTAGTCTGGCTGCAGAGAGCCGTCGAGCGTGGACTGCACGGGGTCGAATTTCAAAGGTTCGTTGACGATCCCGACCGCCTCTGCGATGTGCTTGACGCCGTAAACATTTACGCCCTCGACCACGGCTGCTTCGGCCGCATTTTCAAACGGCACGATTACATTACGAACATTACGCTGCCGGGCGCAGACCGCGATGGAAAGGGCGCCGCGGATAGGCCGCACGGCGCCGTCGAGCGAAAGTTCGCCAATCGACAGATGGTGTTCACTCTGGTGCAGGGTCCCCATGGCTCCCAGGATGCCCAGGGCCATGGGGAGGTCGAAGCCGGGACCCTCTTTACGGACGTTCGCGGGAGCCAGGTTGATCGTGACGGCGCGGGCCGGATAGCCGAAGCCCGAATTCATGAGAGCCGATTTGATCCGCTCTCGGCTTTCGCGGACCGCTAGATCGGGCATGCCGACGGTGATGAAGTCGCGGGCCGAACCGGAGTTGTACAAGTCGACCTCGACATCAATGAGATGCGCGTCGATGCCATAGACTGCGGCTGACCGGGTGCGAAAAAGGCCCATGATACAGGAGTGGGCTTGGCCGGGAATTATCTCACTCGACGGTAAAGCGATGATCCGAGCTCACGTGGCGATCGCTGATGCGGTCGTGGAGTAGCAACTGGATCCGGTAAGCGCCGGGTGCGAGGTCTTTGCCGAGTTGCAAGCTGAGTACGCTTGGAAGGTAGCGCCGGGGATAGGCCGATTCGCCGGTCTGTTCAGCCGCAACTTCCTGCCGGAACATACTCGCCCCGGCGGCGTTAAATGCCTCCAGGCCGTACGCGATGTCGTACCGGTTTCCATCGCCCCGGGCGAACCCGATGATCGTAAATCGAGCCCAGATGGTGTCCCCTGGGCGGTAGGCGGGCGTGATGACCGGTTGGGGGGCGTCTTCCTGCCGGTAGAACCCGAAGTCATTAGCGCTCAGCGGGGCGTCCTCCGGAATGGCGGGACCGGCGAGCGGGATCTCGGTCTGTCTGGCCGTTTTCGCGCTCGCGACCTGATCTTCGAGTTCGATCACAAGCTTCGCTTGGCCCCGGACCAGGCCGGTTGGCAGTTCCAACTCAGCAAATACCTTCGGCTTCCACTGTTTGTCCTCCGGGGCGAGGTCGGCGACCACTTCACCAGCGGAAGGCTTCGCCAACGGCAGACCGGCCGCGTCGGTGAGGGTAAAGCTGTACCGGAGGCGGACACGCGGGTCGCTGTCGTCGTCCGCTTTGGCGGACCGGGCGCCGGTGACGGTGAAGCGGACGAAAACCGTTTCGCCGCTTGAGAACGGGCGCGCGACCGATTCGCCGCCGTCGGTGGCGCTTAAGGTCAGTTCGTCGATCGCGAGGGCAACAGGGGTTTGGGCAGGACTAGTTGCCGAGAGCAGGACCAGCCACGCTACCAGGGGAAGCGGGAGTAAGCTTGGCCGGGATCTCAATTTGGGCAATCTGTTCCTTCTCCGGATCGCCCCCGCTTGAAACCTGCAGTTTGTAAGCGCCAACGGGGACATCAAATACAACATATCCTTGTTCCGTGCTGGATGGGGGGACCGTTCGCAGGATCCCCATCCACTGCGGGAAACCGTCGATCTCCGTCACCTCCGGGATCTCGGATCCATCGGTGCCGATGAGACGGGTGTGGGGAAGGGTTACCTCCGCACCGCCCCCATTCGTGGCGGAGAGAAAGATGACCAGGTAGCGGTTCTTCAGAGGGTCTTTCGCTCCGGACAATTCCGTGCGGTAGTCGGCGGTGAGGCCGACGTACGTGACAGATCCGGCCGGCGCGCGATCTCCCATACGATAGACGTTAGCCTTGGGCGTGGCGAGATCGCCGGTACAGGAAAGGCACGAGGCCAAGAGCGCGACGGCGGATAAGATAGAAGTAAAGCGTAGGGCTAACATAGGTACAGTTGGGCAAAGCTCGGGAAGCAATCGAAGGCACCGATTGGGCTCTCGGCGGAATCAGGACTCATCGTAAGGACCATTAATTATGCGAGTACTTCAGCTAGGATTGCAATCGGCTCTTTTGATGGCCGGGCTAGGCGGACTGTTTGCGCAGGCGAAGCATCCAGTGAGCGGCCGGGTGATCGCACCGGTGATGAGCGCGGCGGGAGCCGATTGGCTGGAACGGGGCGAGCGCGAAAGCGAAGAGAATCCCACGAAGGCAATCCGAGCGCTAGACATCAAGCCGGGTATGACGGTGTGCGACCTGGGCGCCGGTAGCGGTTACTACACGGTGCGGATGTCGCGACTGGTGGGACCTGCCGGAAAGGTGTATGCCGTGGACATTCAGCCGAAGATGCTGGAACTACTCGCCAGACGGCTGAAGTCCGAGGGCATCAATAATGTGGTGCCGGTCCTCAGCTCAGATGACGACCCCAAACTCCCCCCGAAGTCGCAGGACTTGATCCTGATGGTGGATGTCTACCACGAGATTGCGCGTCCGCAGGTGATGCTGCGGAGGCTGCGGGAGGCGCTCAAAGATGATGGCAGGCTGGTGCTGCTCGAGTACCGGAAGGAGGACCCCACTGTGCCGATCCGGCTGGAGCATAAAATGAGCATTGCCGAGGTGAAGATGGAACTGGAGCCGGAAGGCTTTCGCGTCGACAAGGTTCTGGACGTCCTGCCATGGCAGCATATTTTGATTTGTAAGAAAAAAGACTAGATGAATTGGTTCAAGAGCCGACGGCTGCCGACGGAATACTCCTTGCATCGGGATCGGTTTACGGGCGCACGGGTGCACCAACTGACCTCCCATGAGTCGACGAATCATGCGACTTACTTTCTACAGAGTTCGTTCACCCTGGACGGCCGGACGATGTTGTTCATTTCGAATCGGAGCGGATCCTGGCAGCTGTTCGCCGTGACGGAGTTCCCTGGTGGGGACATCGTGCAACTTACGGACGGCGAGCCGATTCATCCCTTCTCGCCAGCGTTTCATCCTGCGGGGGACCGAGTGTTCTTCGTGCGGAGGAGCGCAATCTGGTGGCTTCGTTTGGATACGCTCGCCGAAGGGTGCGTGGTGGATTTCGGCGGTGGATCGATGGGCGAATGCTCGTTTGACGCATCGGGCGAATGGTTGGTGGCGGCGATGAAAAAAGACGGGCAGTCCGGGTTGGCGGTAGGGCGGGCGGACGGTACGGGCTGGCACGTAATCCCGTTTCCGCGGACGGTGATCCATCCGCAGTTCCACCCGCTCGAGCCGGAGTGGATTGAATTTGCAGGCGACCCGGCGCCGCGCATGCATCGGGTGCGACGGGACGGGACGGATCTCGAATGCCTTCATTTCCACGACAATAATGAGTTCGTGGTGCACGAGACCTTTCTCGGCCAGACCGGACAGGTCGTCTATACGGTATGGCCACGGGCGCTGCGGACCATGGATTGGAAGACGCGGGAGCATCGCACAATCGCCGCGTTCAATGCCTGGCACATTACGCCGAACCGGGCCGGGACCGCGGTTCTCTGCGATACGAATCACCCGGATGAGGGGATCTTCATTGTGGATGTCGCCACAGGCGAACGGCGTCTAGTTTGCGTTTCCGAATCGAGCAACGGGGGGTCGCAATGGCTGACGAGCCGGTACGCGCTGGCCGATGACTTCGCGGCGGCGCAAATTGCAGTGAAAAGCGGACGGGCGCTGAGTTGGATGGAAGTGGGTACGGATACGGTCTATGGGCCGCAGTGGACGCACCCGCATCCGTCGTACTCGCGTGACGAGCGCAGCGTCGTGTTTACAAGCGATCGGACGGGTTTCGCGCAGGTGTACGTGGCCGAGATTCCGTTCAACTAGTGCTGCGACCGCTTGAAAGATTTGCGTTAATACCCAAACGCTTTCCGTGCGGCTGTCCTATCGAACCGCCAATTGATTTTGGTAGCGGCTTTGTTAATACGGCGGCACCAAGCCTTACTTTCCTGGCGTAATTT
>JBBQRA010000320.1:0-5243 GCA_038215275.1 Bryobacterales bacterium
AGGACGCTTTGAAAATTGTTTGAATTTCTGTGTGCGATCATTAGGACCTCATAACGAGGCAAGCCGTAGGCTGATTGGTATGAGTCAAAACCAAGAACTAATCAACAATTATCTTCGCGCATTGAGCGGACAGCCGAAACCGCCGGCACTGGTGTCCCATTATGTCGCGGACGAAAAGCTCGCGGAACATATCGCCGAAATAGAAACCGCTTTTCCGCAGTACGAGATCGTATCGGAACAGATGCTCGGAGAGCGAGATCTGGTGACCGTTCGCGGAACATTTCGCGGGGTTCATCGCGGAGTCTTTGCGGGCATCGAGCCGGCTGGCCGAGAGGTATCGGCCGGACTGATCATCATCTATCGAATCGAAAATGGCCGCATAGCGGAGCATTGGATGCAATTCGATCTATTCACTTTGCTTCACCAGTTAGAGGGAAACACCGCGGCGGTTTCAGCCTAAAGCGGGGGGCTCAGAAGGAGGAATTTCTGGGACTGATTTGGTACTTCCACTCACCATGGAAATCGTCTCGATTAAGGTTGAGTTGGGCCAATTCCTCATCCGACACTTTGACGCCTTTGGGATAGGTCCCGGTATCCGGCTCGGAATGAACCTTGAGACCGGTCGTAGTGGTAGTAGCCGCAATCAGATTGACAGATGAATTCCTACAATCTCACTACCGGTAGCGCTAGGTACCGAAAATCCCCCGGGAACGACCTGGCAAAGCGTTTGGGCCGATCTTACCAGTCTCTCTGCGTGGCTTTCGCTCAACGCACTGGCGGCCCGCAAGAACGCGGCTGCCGCATCAGTGCAGACCTTTGACCGCCGTTACAAGCTTCTCAAAAAAGCGCCGGATCATCATCCGGGCTGTTGTATCGAGCAGGCGCTGGCCCACGCCGGCGAGCGTGCCGCCCGCGTGAACTTCGCCCTTATAAGAAATTAGGGTGCCGGTGCCGTCATCGGCGGCCGAAAAGAGTAGTTCTCCATCGCCCTTGAAGAAGCCGATCCGGCCGGCACCATCGACGCAAAGCCGGTAACTGACCGGCGGAGCTACATCCGAAATGGCGATCTTCCCGGAAAGATCTCCGCTTAGCGCAGCCAGCCCGACCTTCATCTTCATGTCGTACGTGCCGTTGCCGGTCGCTACTAACTGCTCGCAGCCGGGCATGCAATCGGCCAGCACCGCTGGATCCATGAGCAAGGCAAAGACCGTTTCCGGGCTGCCGGGGAGTGAATAAGAACCCTCGATACGCACGTCGTTTTTGCCCTGTTACCCAGCCTTCAAAAGACTCGCGCGGAGCGCGCGGACCGTGGCCACGCGGGCCAATTGCGCGCGGTAGACTGCGGAAGCGTGGATGTCCGCGCTGGCCTGGACTCCTTCTGCGACCACGGATGCCGCATCCAGAAGCTCGGCTTCCGAGCCAGCTTTGCCGATCAGCCGCTCTTCGACGCCGTGGGCTCGATAGCCCTTGCCGGAGAAGCCGGTGACTCCAACGCGGGCGAAGCCGATCAGCCCGTCCATGAGACTTAGCCGGGCCGCCACGCCAACCATCGGGAAACCGGAAGCAGGTTGGGGGTGCTTCTGATAGAAAACGCCGCTGCCAGGTTCTTCGACGGGAACGCAAATCGCGGTCACCAGTTCGCCGGGTTCAAGCGCGGTGGTAAAGGTGTCGATCAGGAAATCTTCAAACGCCATTTCCCGTTCGCCGGATGCGCCGGTCAACTCGACTCTGGCTTCAAGGGCAAGCAAAGCGGCAGGATAGTCGGCGGCCGGATCGGCATGAGCCACGCTACCCCCGATGGTGCCGGCGTTACGAATTTGGACGTCTCCGATAGCCGCCGCCGTCGCTGCCAGGAGCGGGCAGTCGCTGCCTATCAGAGGCGCGGATTCGATTTCGTAGTGCGTGACCATGGCCCCGATATGGATCATCGAGTCTTTACGGCGGATCGACCGCAGATTTGGTATGTGACGCAGGTCCACAAGCTTTTCTGGAGTGGCAAGGCGCAGTTTCATTAGCGGAACAAGGCTCATTCCCCCGGCTAGCGCTCTGGCGCCGGGATCGGAAAGAAGCTGTAGCGCATCGTGCAGCGTCGCCGGGGCGAAGTAGTCAAATTCCTGGCAGATCATGAGCGGGCTCCTTGGATCGCGGACCAGACTTTTTCCGGAGTGAGCGGCATGTCGAGGTGGCGAATGCCGAAGTGCGACAAGGCATCCATCACCGAATTGACAACCGCCGGTGGCGCGCCAATCGCGCCCGCTTCGCCGACACCTTTGACTCCCAATGGATTAACAGGCGAAGGCGTCTCGGTGTGGCTGCTTTCGATCCACGGCATATTGCGCGCTTTAGGCAAAGCATAATCCGTGTATTCACCGGTGAGGATCTGCCCGTTTTCGTCATAGACCATTTGCTCGTAGAGCGCCTGACCGATACCCTGGGCAACTCCCCCGTGAATTTGTCCGGCGACGATGAGAGGGTTGATGAGCTTGCCGCAATCGTCGACGGCGACATAGCGGATGATCTTCACTTCGCCAGTATCCGCATCCACCTCGGTCACAACGATGTGAGCGCCAAACGGAAAGGTGAAGTTGGTCGGTTCCCAGAAACTGGTGGCCACCAGGCCAGGCTCCGTGCCAGGAGGCAGCTTGAGTGCGCGGTAGGACGCGGCGGCGATTTGCGCCAGCGCCACGGAATTGCCGGTCTTACCACAAACCACCCGGCCCGCCGTGAACTGGACTTCGTCGCTATCAAGCAGCATCGCACCGAACTTTACGATTTTCTTCTTGAGTTCCTCGATCGCGAAGAACATGGATGTCCCGCCAACCGCCGTTCCGCGGGATCCGAAAGTGCCGATACCGTACTGGACGACGGCCGTGTCTCCGTGGACGATTGCGACATCATCCATGGATACGCCGAGTTCATCGGCGGCGATTTGAGCGAACGTGGTTTCCTCGCCCTGCCCATGAGGGCTGATACCCGTATGAACGGTCACCGTGCCGGACGGCTCAATGCGGACGGTCGCCGATTCCCACCCGCCGGCGGGTGTGTACGGCGAAGGTCCGAACGCGCAGATCTCACCGTAGGTGGCGATGCCGATACCCATCAGACGGCCTTTTGCGCGGAGCTGGAGCTGCTCCTCGCGCAAGGCGGCGTAGTCGATGGTGTCGAGGGCATTATTGAGAGTTCCGGCGTAGTTGCCGCTGTCATAAATCAAGCCGGTTCCGGTGGCAAACGGGAATTCCTGCGGCTCGATAAAGTTCTTCAACCGGATTGCGGCGGCGTCCATCTTCAATTCACTGGCCAGAATGTCCACGATTCGCTCGATGCCATAGGTGGCTTCCGGCCGACCCGCTCCGCGATAGGCGTCTGTTGGGAAGCAATTGGTAAATGCTCCGACTACTTCTGCGCGAAACGTTTTGCACCGGTAGAGTCCAGGGAGCATCAAGACGCTGAGTGTGGGGATCAGCGAGGTCAGCAACTGCTGATGGCAGCCGATATCCTGTATCAGTTTGAGTCTGATGCCGAGGATCGTGCCGTCTTTCCTGGCGGCGATTTCGTAAAAGTCGACGTGGCCCCGGCCCTGGCTGCACGCTTGGAAATGCTCGCGTCGGCTTTCCACCCATTTAATGGGAAAGCCGAGTTTCCGTGAGAGGAAGCAGACGAGCAGCTCCTCGGCATAGACATCTGCCTTGCAGCCGAAGCCGCCGCCCACTTCGGGAGCGACGACGCGCATTTTGTGCTCGGCGACCCCGAGCACTGCGGCCGCGATGGATCGAAGCAAGTGCGGAATCTGGGTAGAAGAATAAAGAGTTAAAGCGCCTTCTGCACTCTTGTAGTCGCCGATCGCGCCACGAGGTTCCATCGGACTGGCGACAACGCGCGGCTGCAGCATGCGCTGTTTGACGATGACATCCGCTTCGGCGAAGGCCTGATCGATGTCGCCGTTCTCCTGTTTATGAACGAACGCGACGTTGTCGGGCCACTCGGGATGTACGGCCGGCGCGCCGGGTTCCAGTGCCTTCTCCGGATCAGCAACGGCGGGCAGCGGCGTGTAATCAACCTCGACACGTTCGGCGGCGTCGCGCGCCAGATAGGGATCCGTGGCCACGACGACTGCTACCGGATGTCCGGAAAAATAGACACGGCCTTTAGCAAGGATGGAGTGATCCGGAATGCGCAGACCGGGGAGACTGACGCCGCAGGGAACGTTGCCGACTCCATCCAGATCGGCTCCAGTGAATACAGCCACCACGCCCGGGAGTTGGAGCGCGGCGGCGAAATCGATGCGGTCAATGCGGGCCGCGGCATAAGGGCTGCGGACGATGGCCGCAAAGTGCATGTTGGGGAGTTTGATGTCGTCGAGATAGGTGGCGGTGCCTGTGATCATGCGCGGGTCTTCCTTGCGCTTGATGCGTTTGCCCACGTGCGTTGGAGTTTCTGTAATAACTGGGGTCATGACGTTACTCTCTCCCGATTGCGGCCGCCGTGCGGACGGCGTTCACGATGTGTTGATAGCCGGTGCAGCGGCATAGATTACCTTCGAGCGAATGGCGAATCTCGTCGTCCGTGGGACTGGAATTGCGCTCGATCAACTGCCGCGAGGCCATGATCATGCCTGGCGTGCAGAAGCCGCATTGCAAGCCGTGCTCTTCCCAAAATCCTTGTTGGATGGCGTGCAGTTTGCCGTTCTCCGTGACGCCTTCTATGGTCACGATATCCCGGCCGTCGCCCTGAACGGCAAACATGGCGCAAGACTTGACCGCCAACCCATCGACGGCGACGGTGCAGGCGCCGCACAGCGACGTTTCGCATCCGCAATGAGCGCCGGTGAGGTAAAGCGTATCGCGGAGAAAATGGAGGAGGAGATGCCGGGGTTCTACTTCGGAGGTGTGCTTTTTCCCGTTGACGGTGACACTGATGGTGCGTTTCAAGTGGAGCGCTCCTTTCTGGAAATCGAATAATATTCTCTACTTACGGTTAGCGAGGATCATACTATTCTATTAAGTCAACTGCGTCAACCCGATGTCCCCTGCAGCTCCACCCCCTGTGTCGCTCCACCCCCTGCATTTAAGGGCATGAAGCGTTCTTTTGGAGCGATTTTCACGCAGACCTCACGGCGAGGCGATCATCAACGAAAATCGCCAGTGCGGGCTCCAAAAATCTCAACGCCGACCCAAACACAACGCTCTTGAGGAAGACGCGACAACAATCAACACGGCGTCCGGGGGCTTCCCGAACGCCCTTTC
>JBBQRA010000321.1:0-5212 GCA_038215275.1 Bryobacterales bacterium
GACCGCCCGGGGATCAAACGTGGTGGCGACGGTGACGACGCCTTGGGCGCGTTGGGCGGCGGTTTGGGGGATGGGCGTGACGGGGAGGCCGGCAAGGGAGGTGGGCACGGCGTTGGCGGGGAAGAGGAGGGTGCGGCGGACGATGGGATCGGCGAGGAGGGAATCAAAGAATTGGACGCGGCCGGAGTGGCGCGTGGAGCGGAACTGGAGACCGGCTTCAACGTTGCGGAGGGTTTCAAAGCCGAGGGCGCGGGCGTCGGCGCCTTTCGAGAGCGCGCCTTCGCCGGCGGAGTCCGCGAGGAGGGGGCGGGCGGAGAGAGCTTCGACGACGGGGATTTCATAGCCGAGATCGTTGAGGCCGAGCGCGCCGAGGTCGTTGAGATTGGGGGCGCGGAAGCCGCGGCTGCCGGTGGCGTGTAGGGCGAGCGAGGGGGTGATACGGTAGGAGAGGGACCCGTGGCCGGTCCAATCGGCGAAGGTGAGATTGGCGTAGTTGACGCGGCTGTAGCGGACGCCGTAGCCGGCGCGGAGGCGGGCGGGGAGTTCTGTCGAGCCTTGGAGGAAGTAGCCGCTGCTGCGGTACGAGGCGTTATTGGGATAGAGGGGGCGGGCGGCGGCGTTGTTCACGGTGCGGACGGAGCGGATGCGTTCGTCGTAGAGTTCGGCGCCGAAGGCTAGAAGGGTATGGGACTGGATGTGCGTGACGCCTTGGCCGGTGTAACCGTAGGCGTTGACGCGGTTGAATTCGCGGGTGACGGGGTCGGTGACGCGGAGGTTCTGGCGGATGCCGCCGTCCTGCTGGGAGTTGATGGAGAAGCGGCCGGAGAGGGAGTCAAAGGGCCCGGCTTGGAGCTTTTCGTAGCGGAGGTAGCCGAGGTCGAGGATTTGCGGAGTCAACTCGTTAGTGAGGCGGCCGAGGCCTCCCCAGAGGTCCTTATAGTTGCGGATGCCCCAGAGTTCGCCGCGCTGGTACCAACCGGTGAGGGACTGGGTGGCGGAGGGGCGGTAGGCGATTTTGCCGTGAGCGCCGGCCTGAGTGTAGGCGGTGTCCTGGAGACGGGAGCCGAGAAGGTCCTTGACTTGAGTGCGGTCGAGGCCATAGAGGCGGGTGAGGACGTTGCGGGAGTCGTAACCGCCGCCGGCGCGGAGATCGTTGTGGCGATGGCCTGCGGCGCCGAAGAGGACGAAGAGTTTGGCGGTGCTGTGGGCGGCTTCGGCGGAGGCGCCGCCGCCGAGGTCGGCGGATTGGCCGTTGAGGGAGAGGCGGCCGGCCCAATGGGGAACGTCAGTGAAATTGGTGGGACGCGTGAGGACCTGGATGGTGCCGCCGAGGCCGTCGGATCCGTACTGGGTACCGGTGGGTCCGAGCATGGCTTCGACGTGGTCGGCCTGGCTGGGTTCGAGGTAGGCGAGGTATTGGTTGGGGCCGCTGCGGAAAGTCGAATTGTTGAAGCGGACGCCGTCGACGAGATTGAGGACCTGATAGCCGGTGAAGCCGCGGAGGAAGGGGGAGACCTGGCCTGCGCCGGTTTGCTGCATGAGAACGTTGGGCTGGCCTTCGAGGGCGTGGGCGGCGGTGGGGTTGGGGCTGCCCCCGTTGAGAATGACTTGAGGCGATTCGGCGGCATCGACGGCGGCGCCGCGGATGGCCGTGACGGTGACGAGGAGGGCGGAGACGGGGCGGGCGTCAGGCGGGGCGTTTTGGAAAAAGTATTCGCCGCTCGCGTCGGTGGTGGTTTCGGCGAGGATTGCGCCGTTGGGGGCGGTGAGGAGGACGCGCGTGACCGGGGCGTTATCGAGCTTGCCCCGGAGGTCGGCGGCGAGGAGAGGCAGGGCCAGGAGGGCCACGAGACAGAGGCGCATGAGCATTAGTATGGCTTGAGGATATTGCAGGAGGGTTACGGCGCGCCCAGTTGGAACGCGGCCATTTCGCGGGAGTTGCGGACGAAAAGGCGGCCGTCGGCGATGGCGGGGACGTTCCAGGTTTTGCCGTCGAGGGCTGGGAAGCGGGCGAGTTCTTCGTGGCCGGCGGGGGTGGCTTTGACGAGGGCGATGTCGCCTTGTTCGGTGGTGACGACGAGGTGGCCATTGGCGAGGAGGAGTTGGCCGTAGCCGTAGCGGCCGCCTTTCCATTTCTGTTCGCCGGTCGAGACTTCGACGCACGCGAGGATGGCTTCATCGAGGCCGTAGAGGTGGCCTTCGTGGAGGACGGCGGTGGAGAATTTGGTCTTCAGTTTTTTGTTTTGCCAGATGGTTTTCGTGGCGCCGTCGGGGGCGACTTCAACGAGGGCGGTGCCGTGGTCGTAGCCGGAGGCGATGACGAACTGGTTGGGCGCGACAAGGATGGGCGAGGAGCTGTTGACGTCGTATTCGGTTTTCCACGGGAACTCCCAGAGGAGCTTGCCATCGGCGGGGTTGAGGCCGACGACGCGGACGGCGGTGACGGTGACGATCTGGCGCTGGCCGTTGAGGGTGCCGAGAATGGGGGAGGCGTAGCCGGCCTTGTCACTGAGGCTGCCCCAGACTTTGGCGCCGGTGAGTTTGTTGTAGGCGACGATGCTTTTGTTTTGGGGTCCACCGGGCTGGACGATGACGAGGTCGTCGACGATGAGGGGCGAGGCCGACATGGCCCAGGGGAGGTTTTCGGCGTTGTTGTCTTCGAGGATATTTTTCTGCCAGAGGAGCTTTCCGGACTTCGCGTCGAGGGCGACGAGGTGTCCTTCGGCGCCGAGCGAATAGAGCTTGCCGTCGTGCCAGGTGGGGGTGGCGCGGGGTCCGGGGCCGCCCATGGATTCCTGGAAATCGGCGTCGTAGCGGTGGGTCCATTGTTCGCGGCCGGTGGCGGGGTCGTACGCGGCGCGGCCCTCTTGCGCTTTTCGTTGTTCGATGGTGAAGGCGAGACCATCGGCGACGACGAAGCTGGCCCAGCCGCCGCCGATGGGCTGTTTCCAGAGCTGTTTGAGTTGGCCGCCGGGCCAGGCGGTGAGGATTTTGGTTTGGGTGTAGTGGCCGTCGCGGAGGGGGCCGCGGAAGTCTGTCCAGTACGGGGCGGGCGGGGCGGGGGCGACCACGGCGGGGACGAGGGCGGGAGTCGGCTCTGGCGCGGGCTGGGCGCGGCTGGCTTCGACCTTTTCGTAATGGGCTTCCGGGGCGTCGAATTTGACTTGGGCGGGGATGCCGGCGCCGTCGAGATCGACCCGGCCGCCGAAGACACCGAAGACGAGCGCAGCCACGCCAGCGACTGCGGCGAGGGCGAAAAGGACCGGTTTAAAAATGCGCGTCATTCGCGGGGGCATGACATCAGAATAAGATATATGGCAATGAGTACCGCGACCCAACCCGATCTTTTTGCAAAAGTACAAGCGAGCAAGGAGCGCCTTGACGCTCATGTCCGCGAGATTGTCGAATGGCATTTCAACCCGGAGACAGGCTGCCCGTTTTGGCTGAACTGGGCTCAAGAGGCGGGCTGGGACCCGCGTAAAGAGGTGACGTCGTACGCCGGCCTCGATAAATTCGGGAATTTCCACGATGATGAGCTACGCGGTGGCCCGGTTCGGCGCTGGGTGCCGAAGGGCTTGGCCCACCGGCCGGCTTATGTATTTGAAACGGGCGGCTCAACCGGTATTCCGAAATCGCGCGTGCAGATGGACGATTTCCGGATTGACTACGAGAACTTTTCAGAGACCTTGCCGGATGAGTTCTTCCCGAAGGGTTCGGACTGGCTGATGCTGGGACCGAGCGGTCCTCGGCGGCTGCGGCTGGCGGTGGAGCACTTGGCGCAGCATCGGGGCGGGATTGCGTTTTCGGTGGACTTGGATCCGCGGTGGGTGATCAAGCTTTTGAAGCGTGGCCAACTGCAGGAGGCCGAGCTGTATAAGCAGCACTGCATCGACCAGGCGTTGACCATTCTGCGGGCGCACGAAGTGAAGTGCATGTTCACAACGCCGAAGCTGCTGGAGGCACTGTGCGAGAAGATCAATTTGGAAAAGGCCGGCATCAAGGGCGTGTTCTGCGGCGGCACGGAGATGACTCCGCAGTTCCATCGCTTCGCCGTAGAAGAGTTGTTGGGACCGAACATCTATTTTGCTCCGACGTATGGCAACACGCTGATGGGTCTGGCGACACATCGCGCTCCGGAGCCGCAAGATAATTGGGCGATCATCTACTACCCGCCGATGCCGCGCGCGGTGTTAGAAGTGGTGGACTTTGACGACGCCGAGAAGATTGTGGACTATGGCGCGACAGGGCGCGTGCGGCTGACGACGCTGACGAAGGAGACGTTTATTCCGCGGTTCCTGGAGCGCGATGAGTGCGAACGGGAAGCGCCTTGCGAGCAGTATCCGTGGGACGGCGTGCGGAATGTGCGGCCGTTTTCGCGGTTCCAGAAGTCCGTGGTTGAGGGGGTTTATTAAACCATGCTCCATTTACCGATTTTGCGTTACGGCAAGCCGTACCGCAGTGTAGATACCGCTACGGCGGTTCACTATCGCACGCGGAAGCCATTTGTGGAAGCGAGCCAGGCGAACGTCGGGCTGATCCGGCGTGACCTGATGCAGCAGCATGAGGCCGCGGCGATTCTGCAGGGCTTCACGACGAGAGAGTTGATTGCGATGGCGGCCCAGGCGTCGGGGTATTTCCTGAACGACACTTTGCCGCTGGGCGAGAGCGCGCAGTCGCCGCAGGAGTTTGTGGAGGCCGTTTCCGCCACGACGGGTTTGCCGTGGGTGATGGTGCGCCGCAATATGGACAAGATTGCGGGCGTGCTGGCGTCGATGGAGACCGTGTTGATGGGTCTGACGCGGCTGCCGAATCTGGACATGCTGGATAGCGGCGTGGGCGACATTGACGGGCGCGCGCTGAGCTTCTTCCCGCGGGGCGATTCGATGGGCGTGATTCTGCCTTCGAACTCGCCGGGCGTGCATTCGTTGTGGGCGCCGGCGATTGCGTTGAAGACGCCCCTAATTCTGAAGCCGGGGAGTTCGGAGCTTTGGACTCCGTACCGCATTATTCAGGCGTACGTGAAAGCGGGCGTGCCGGCGGAAGTGTTTGGCTACTATCCCACGAGCCATGCGGGCGGCGGCGAGATTCTGCGGGGTACGGGCCGCGGGATGTTGTTCGGCGACGTCGCGGCGGCGAAGGCTTGGAGCGGCGATCCGCGGATTGAAATCCACGGGCCGGGCTACTCGAAGATCATTCTGGCCGACGATGGGGC
>JBBQRA010000322.1:0-5191 GCA_038215275.1 Bryobacterales bacterium
AAGCCCCTGTGGATCGCCTCCAAAACGCGGTCTGCCGTCTGTAGGCTGCCCGCACGCTCGGCAATTTGGAGCCAGAACTCGTCCAGCTCTTGCTCTGCCAGATTCGAAACACGAATCGGCTTCATCGAACGCTGGTCTGCCGCTCCTGCTCCAGCAAACGTTCTCGCCCCCGCGCCTTTACCCTCTCCGAAAGCCCCCGCAGATCATCAATCTCGTACTCCGAAACCTCTCCGCGTTCCACGCCCTCGAACCCAGCCCGAATATCAAGACCCAGTGTGCCCGCTCGATCATCACGTTCCCGAAGCAAGCGTAACCCCTCCCCAATGAAGTCGCTGGCCGATTCGTATCGGCCGCTGTTCACCTCGTCACTCACCAACTGCTCCAGTTCGGGCGTTAGCGAAATGTTCATGCTCATCCGGATACCTCACCGCAGTACTGCTAATCCGAAGATCGGCAATAGAGCGGGCAATTGTCAAATGGAGATCGCCCCGCCCGCAATCGGCCGTGGCCCCCAAGGAACCGCCCAACGAAACTCCACGCTTCGCGCACGTTCGGCGATTTCTCCCCGCAAGAGCGGGGCCAAACTCACGCCGTCAATCGCCGCAACAAATCATCGGTACACACCGCCGCTGCCCATTCTTCCAAATAGACTCCATCCAAAGTCGCCGCATGCATCCGCCAGATTCCCGTCAGGTCCTGCCATTGCCGTTCTGACGTCTCCCCACCATTCCGAAACCACGCCAGCTTGGCCAAAATGATGTCCTCCGGACTTACCATCGGCACGGCGCCAGCCTCCGCCAGCGCCGTACCCTTCACAAACACCCTCCGCCGCACCTCGTCTTCCCCGTGCGCAAAGAAGGTTGTTGGGAAGATGTCAAACTTGTACACCGCCGTCATGTGCAAGAGGTCTTCCGCGAGTATCCGGAACTGCAAGAAGAGGACATGCAGCAGGCCCTCGACTTTGCTGCTGCCAACTGGGAAGACGTCATCCGCTTCCAGGTGGCATGAAGCTTCTTCTCGACCAAGGACTTCCGCTCTCAAGCGCTCCACTCCTTCGCGAGACCGGCATCGAGCTGCCGCCGCAATTGCCCCCGTCTACAAGCTACAGCGAGTCACCAATCCAAGTCATTCAGATGGTTGTCACCAGCTCATATCGATCCGCCAACGGCCGAACCACTTTCCGCTTCCCGTGCCCGGGATTCGTTGCCCACTCCGTCCGCACCAATCCCAACGCCTCCAAAACCTGAACATCCCGATTTACGGCGGCGCGGTCCCGATGCAGCATCGCCGCAATCTCGCTCACCCCTGCCGCACTTCGCCGAATCGCCTGAATAATCTCGACCCGTTTGGTCGTCATCGCACGAATCAGGTCCGCTGGGTCCTCAAAAGTCAGTCGTAGGGTAGGCGCCAACCGCTCCCCCCCATCTAGCCGTCGAGCCCGGTCCAGCGACCGTTCAAAAAACTCCTCCGCTGTCCCCGTTCCGACTCTAAGAATCGCTGCCATTTTCCTCTTCCCTCCAGAGCGCAAACACCTCTTCTCGAAATCGCGCCGATACCGCCTCGTAACCCTCGAACACGATCGGTTCCACCATGCCCCGAAAATGGCGATGGTGGGAATTGTGATTGTTGTCGTAGCCAAGAACACGGCCGTTATCAACACTGCAGAGCGAGGGATGGATGTAGGCAAGATTATATTTCACGACTTGACCTTGGGAATCCTCCCAAACCTCTTCTCTGAGCTTAGCGCCACGTCGGGGCAGGACGTCGGATGTCTCACGGCTCCTACAAAAATACCAGCCGCAAGGTTGAAGATGCAGCCTGGCCGAAAGCCCATCACTCTTCATGCCGATGTGCGACCTGCCACTGCGGCCAAGCCGGAACGCGAGGCCCGGCGCGACAGCGAATACGAGCACCGGGGAACCGCTAACGCATTCCTTGCCGTGGAGCCAAAAGCAGGCAAGCACTTCTGCTTTCCGACGCCAGACCGAACCGGGTTTCAGTTCGCCCTAGCCGAACAAAGGAGGCCCCCCGGCTCTGCCGGGGAGAGTCGTGAGCCGCCAAGCACACGAAAAGGAGAAAACCCGATGGACGAGAATGAGAGTTTAAGCCATACCAACTGGGACTTCAAATATCATGTAGTCTTTATCCCGAAATGCCGCCGGAAAGTGTTGTACGGGCAATTGAGGCGGAATTTGGGAGAGGTGTTCCGGCGATTGGCCGGCCAGCAAGAATGCCGAATCGAAGAAGGGCATTTGATGATTGACCATGTGCATATGATGATCGCGATACCGCCCAAGTAGCCGCCAGCGTCGACTCGTTACTTGTCCTCAGAAAGCGACCAGTGGGACACCAAACGTCGTCCACTCCAGAGTGGCGTTCACGAACTATTGGAATATTTCCGTCCCCCGTAACACGCTCATTCCATGTCACATCGCCGTCGGCCCTCCCGCGCCATGCGCCGGAAGCCCCCCTCCCACCTGCTACCGTAATCAGTGAAAAAGCGCTCGTTGCCGAATCCAGCATACGGATTCCGGTAGCCAGCGCTTTTTCCATTTCGAGCAGTGCATTCAGGAGTTACCCTATGGCCAAAAAGCCGCTCACCATGGAGCAACAGGCGCGCCGCGCCGAAATCGCTCGCGCCAACGGCGCCAAAAGCCGCGGACCCAAAACACCCACCGGCAAATACATCAGCTCCCTGAATTCCATCGTCACTGGCGAACATCTCGGCCGCCTCGAAGCGGAAATTCCGCCCAGCCTGGCCGGTTGTTCGGAAGACGACTGGAGAGAGTATCGCCGCTTCCTGCAGATTAACGCCCGGCAGATGCAGCCTGCCGCGGAGTGCGAAATCGACCTCATCCGGCAGATTGCCGTGCACTCCTTTCACGTCCATCGGATTCTGCGCATTGAACGCACCTTGCGCCAAGCCAATCAGGAAAAACTGCTCGCATCCTATCCCGAACTCAGCGGCCACGAAGGCGAGGCCATGTCCTACCAATCCGGCATGAGCCAAGACAAAATGTGGCGCGCCCTGCAGCGAGACCGCAAATCGCACGAGGCCTCCGTCGCCAACTACCGCCGGATGTTCCGTCAACTGCGCCGGGATACGCCCATGGTGCCCGCCGAACCCGTAAGTGTTGCCGTGGACATGCTCTACGAAGAGGATCCGCTGCCGCCGCCGCACATCATCGCTGAAGCCATGGAACACGCCGAGAAAGCGAAAAGCGAACCCGGTCATCAAGTGCCGCCCTGGGTCGCTAAGTTACTGAACGATAGGGAGTTACTCGAAATGGTCGCCGCCCGCGATAATCTCGAAATCAGCGACGGCCGGTTAATCCCTCCCAAACGGCCAAAGGCGGCCTGACCGCATGAAGCGTCGGATTTACGTTCCAACTCTGCGGTGGGCGTTTCGCGATGGGTTAACTGACGCCAACGGCATCTTTGCGCCGGCCGCGCTCGCGAAAACAGCTTGCCTGAAACCCTCGGAATGGGCCTTCCAGGTCTTCGGCTTCGTCGCCGACGAAAAGCAAGCCGCCATCCTCGATTGTCCGGACCCGCGGGTCATTCTGCTCACCTCGCGCCAGGTCGGCAAAAGCACCATCGCCGCGCTGCGCGCGCTCTATATCGCCGTCCATCAGGCCAAATCGCTCATCTTCATGGTGGCGCCCATCGAAACGCAGGCCGGCGAAATCCTCCAGAAACTCAAAGAATTCGCCGAACAACTCGGGTTTCCGCTCCGCGGCGACGGGAACAATCCGCGATCGCTTCTTCTGCCAAACGGCTCCCGCGTCGTGGCCCGTTCATCCATCGCCCGGTCGGTCCGCGGCTTTTCGAAGGCCTCGCTCGTCATCGTCGATGAAGCCGCGTTTGTCTCGACGGCGGCCTATCGAGCCCTGTCGCCGATCTTAGCCGTCTCCCAGGGGCATCTTTGGGCCCTATCGACGCCGTACGGACACAACAACATGTTCGCCCAAATCTGGCACGACCCGGACAACGGCTGGGCCCGGTTCCAGATCCGCGCCGCCGAATGTTCGCGGCTCACCCCGGAGTTTTTGGCCGCCGAACTGCGGTTGCACGGAGAACTCTCATTTGCCCAGGAATACGACTGCCAGTTCGTCACCCACGGCCTGCAAATGTTAACCCGCGAACAGGTCACCGCGGCGCTGGTCGACCAAGCGCCCATCCCGGTCTTCGGACTACAAGAGAAGACCGAGCACTATTACGGCCTCGACCTGGGCAAGCGCCAGGATCACACGGCCTTGGTCGTCCTCGAACTGACCTGGGAGTACGGAGAGAAGAACCACGCGACCCAGGGGATTGCGCTGCACCCAAGGTTAACGGTGCGCCAAGCGCCGAGGCTGCCCCTGGACACCGAAACCGTCAGCATCCCGGCGTTTGTCCGCTCGACGGTCCAAAAATTCGCCCCGAGGTATGGCTCGCCGAAGACAAACGGGACCCTCCTGATCGACGCGACGGGAAACGGCCACACGGTAGTCGAGTTACTCCGCCGCGAGAGCCACGGCCTACGGCTGAGTCCGGTCTGCATCTCCTCCGGAAGAACGGCCAAGCACCTGAAAGATAGCTATTTAAGCATCCCCAGGACCGACTTACTAACCCGCCTGAAGCTCTTATTCGAAAGGAAGCGAATCAGCATAGAAAAAACCGCCCCAGGCTTCGAGGTGTTACAGAGGGAGCTGATCCACTTCGAGCCCGCCGGCCACCAGCAGGAGCACGACGACTTGGTGATGGCTCTGGCCCTAGCCGCCTGGCAAGCGACAACGGACCACCCAAGTCTCCTAGGCCTCCCCGAAAACCAAACAGCATACCCCCACCGCCGCTTGATCTAACTGGACAGATCAGGAAACAGTCCTGGCATC
This sequence comes from Bryobacterales bacterium, assembly GCA_038215275.1. GTDB lineage: Bacteria > Acidobacteriota > Terriglobia > Bryobacterales > Bryobacteraceae. The sequence continues at coordinate 4,875 of JBBQRA010000322.1, forward strand.
CAATGAGTGGCAAGTCGGGCTGGAAGCCCCAGCCGCAACGGTGTCCGCGGACCTTCGGACACTAAGGCGCCCGTATCCAGCGCCACAACAGACCCTATCGCCGGTTCTCCCCCCACAACTTCCCGGCCAACCCGCTGGCAACCAGCCAGCGCCCTCGGCCGCAACAGACAAACCCGGCGCGGCCCGGCAGGGCATCGAGCCCCGCCAAGCCGCCACAACAGACCCTATCGCCGGTTCTCCCCCAACCTCCCTGCCCCCAAACCGCCGTCGCCAAACAACCCCACCGGCACCACAAACCGCAACGTCATCCCCAGGTT
>JBBQRA010000323.1:0-5184 GCA_038215275.1 Bryobacterales bacterium
GTCGGCGAGAAGATTGTCCGGGCCATCGAGCGCTGCCTGGCCGAAAAAACGCCCCTTCTCATCGTCTCGGCTTCGGGCGGCGCCCGGATGCAGGAAGGCGCCGTGAGCCTGATGCAGATGGCCCGAACTTCGGCAGCGTTGATGAAACTCGACGAAGCCGGCCTGCCGTTCATCAGTCTGCTGACCGACCCGACCACCGGTGGCGTCACCGCCTCGTTTGCGATGCTGGGGGATTTGAATATCGGCGAACCGGGAGCCTTGATCGGCTTCGCCGGGCCGCGCGTAATTGAACAGACCATCCGCCAAAAGCTGCCCGCCGGGTTTCAACGCTCGGAATTCCTCGTGGATAAAGGCTTCTTGGACGCGGTTGTGAAACGCAGCGAGCTGCGCGAGTTTCTGGCCAACGCTTTCCTCTTCTTCCTCGGCCCCGTAGCCCAATAAAACCCCGTAGCCCAACAAAACAAGGACTACTCCATGCGCCTGCTCCTCTTCTTCTCCCTGGCCCTTGCCGCCAGCGCCGCCGATTTTGACTTGTTGATTCGGAACGTCCGGGTCATCGATGGCACGGGCAATCCCTGGTTCCGGGCCGATGTGGCGGTGAAGGCTGGCCGCATTGCCGCCATCGGGAATTTGAGTGGCAAGACCGGGGAGCAGACCATTGACGGCAAGGACCGCGTGCTGGCGCCGGGTTTCATTGATGTTCATACGCACATTGAGGGCGCCGTCGAACTGAATCCGCAGGCGGCCAACTTCCTATATCAGGGCGTCACGTCCGTAATTACGGGCAACTGCGGCGGTTCGAGAACGGACCTCGCCGCTTGGTTCAAGCGCCTCGAAGAGATCAAGGTGGGTTTGAACGTGGGTTCGCTCGTCGGCCACAACGCCGTGCGGCGCGATGTGATGGGCACGGCCAATCGGAAAGCCACGGCCGAAGAGATCAAGAAAATGCAGGCGATCGTCGATCAATCCATGCGCGATGGCGCCGTGGGTTTTTCTACCGGCCTGATCTATGTTCCAGGGACTTACTCCGATACGCCGGAAGTGGTGGCGCTGGCGCAGGCGGCGGGAAAGTACAACGCCGTCTACGCAAGCCACATGCGCGACGAAGGACGGAAGGTGAAAGAGGCGATCACGGAGGCGGTGACCGTCGGAAAGGAGTCTGGCCTGCGGGTGCAGATCTCGCACTTCAAAATCGACACGCCGGCCATTTGGGGCTATTCGAGTCAGACCATCGCACTGGTCGAGCAGTTCCGGCGAGAGGGTGTCGACGTGGTCGTGGACCAGTATCCGTACGACCACTCGTCGACGAACCTGGGCATCACACTGCCAAGTTGGGCGCTGGCCGATGGACAGCCAGCAATCGTCGAACGGCTGAAGTCGCCCGAGACGCGTGCGCGGATTACAAAAGAGATGCTCGCGCAATTGGCCACCTTAGGCCACAAGGATTATTCGTACGCGATCGTCGCGAGCTTCCGGCCGAACAAGGATTACGAAGGCAAGAACATCGCCGACATCGCCAAGCTGGAAAGGAAGCCGGAGACGGAGACCATCCTCAACATGATCGAGCAGGGCGGGGCGCAGATGGTGTATCACTCGATGGGCGATGAGGATATGGAGCGAATTCTGAAGTACCCGAATACGGCAATCGCCAGCGATGCCGGCGTGCGGGACTTCGGCGCCGGCATGCCGCATCCGCGCGGCTACGGAACAAACCCCCGTGTTTTGGCTGAGTATGTTCGAAAGCGAAAGGTGTTGACGCTTGAGGATGCGATTCGCCGCATGACCTCCTTGCCGGCCCGGACGTTTAACTTGAAGGATCGCGGCCACCTGCGGGAAGGGTTCGCCGCCGACTTAGTGTTGTTTGATCCCGAAAAGGTCCAGGATACCTCGACTTACCAAGCTCCCCACGCCTATGCGGTGGGATTTGATTACGTTTTCGTCAACGGGCAGGCCGCCGTTGCCGAAGGCAAGCTGACAGAAAACCGCGCGGGCCGCATTCTTCGCCACCAGCCATAAATGATCACGCTAAATCTTGCCGGCAAGCGCTTCGGCCCCAAGCTGCTTTTTGAAAATGTCTCATGGCTGATTACGCCACAGGAACGGGCAGGCCTCGTCGGGGGGAACGGCACCGGCAAATCGACGCTGCTGAAGATACTGGGTGGGATGGATACCCTTGACTACGGAACCATTCAGTTCACCAAGGGCATGACTATTGGGTACCTGCCGCAGGATGGCCTCACGCTGCGCGGGCGCAGCGTGTTCGCCGAATGCATGAGCGTGTTCGACAACGTGAAGGCGATGGAGCAGGAGATGGAGGCGCTGACGGTGTCGATGTCGGAGCTCGATCCCTCGAGCCCGGAGTATAACGCCGTAACGGAGCGGTTCCATCGGTTGGAGAACGAGTTTACTTCGCGCGATGGCTACAACATCGAGTCCCAGGTGGGCATGGTGCTTGATGGCCTGGGCTTCGAGAAGGACGACTGGCGGAGGCCGACCGAAGAGTTCTCGGGCGGCTGGCAGATGCGGATTGCGTTGGGGAAACTCTTGCTCGAAAAGCCGAGCCTGTTGCTGCTCGACGAGCCCACAAACCACCTCGACATCGAGGCGCGCGATTGGCTGGAGCACTATCTACAGTCCTACCCTTATGCCTTCGTCATGATCTCGCACGACCGGTACTTCCTGGACGTGACGGTGAAGAAGATCGTCGAAATCTGGAACAAGGGCATGCACTTCTACAGCGGCAACTACGAGAAGTACTTGCAGCAGAAGACGGAGCGGCGCGAGCAGCTCGAAGCGGCGTATCGAAATCAGAAGGAGCGCGTCGAGGCGCTCGAAGCGTTCATCAACCGGTTTCGCGCTCAGGCGACGAAAGCCAAGCAGGTGCAGAGCCGGATCAAGGAGCTCGAGAAGATCGAGCGCATCGAGATTCCGCCCGAAGAAAAGACCATCCATTTCTCCTTTCCGCAGCCGAAAGCCAGCGGTCGGGTCGTGGCGGAATGCAAGGGGATTGCGAAGGTCTACGGGTCGAAAACGGTGTTTTCCGATGTCTCTTTCACGATTGAACGGGGTGAGCGGATCGTGCTGGTGGGCCACAACGGGGCGGGCAAGTCGACGCTAATCAAGCTGCTTTCCGGGGCGGAGCCGTTAAGCCGGGGCAGCTATGCGCTCGGCCATAACGTGGACGTTGATTACTTCGCGCAGGATCAATACAAGGAGCTCGACGTCAATTCAACGCTGCTCGATGACATCACGAGCGTCGGTGGCGGGAAGACGCAGACGGAACTGCGAAGTCTGCTGGGCTGCTTCCTGTTCAGCGAAGACGACGTCTTCAAGAAGATCGGGGTGCTGTCGGGTGGCGAGCGGAACCGGTATGCCCTCGCCAAGATGTTGCTGCGGCCATCGAACTTCATGCTGCTCGACGAGCCGACGAACCATTTGGATATGCGCGCCAAGGACGTGCTGCTCGAGTCACTGGCTTCGTTCACAGGTACGGTGGTGCTGGTCTCGCACGACCGATACTTCATCGACAAGCTGGCGACGAAGGTGTTTGAAGTGGGCGGCGGCGGAATCGAGATCTACCCCGGCAACTACGAAGAGTACCTCTGGAAGAAGTCCGGGCAGGACGAGATTCTCGAAGCGAAGATGACCCAGCAGTTGACGGCGGCGCCGGTGGTGACGGTGGTGCCGGCCACGGAGCAAAAGAAGCGCGTGAACCCGATGAAGTTGAAGCAGATGGAGGATCGCTGCAAGCAGTTGGAGCGGGCGATCGCCCAGGCCGAAACGGATGTTGCGGAGCTGGAAGGCCGGCCCTACGAGAGCGCGGAAGAGGCATTACGGGTCGCTGGGTTGCTGGATCAGAAGCGCGGCGAATTGGCGAAGGCGATGGCGGAGTGGGAAGAGACTTCGGAGACGTTGGAGGCGTTGGCTTAGGCCAGACGTCTAGCGAGCGAGAAGTTACGACCGGCGGCCTCCTTGCAAAATTAGGGATTTAACGTGATGGAAGAGAACATACTTAACCCGAATTCGGGTTTCAAGAATGTTCTTGCTTATGGCGCATTCATCCGTGACAATCGAATCAATGTTTCGCTTCAATCAGGTCTGGATACTGGCTGCCTTGTGCGCTGCCACGCTCCCTGCTCAAGATGTGACCGGCGCCCTTAGCGGCACGGTATCCGATTCCTCTGGCGCTACGGTTGCCGGAGCGAATGTCACCGTCATCAAAAGTGCTCAAGGTACGGTAGTCTTTCAAGGGAAGACCAGCGACTCCGGCGCCTACACCGCTCCGGCGCTTCCGGCTGGCATGTACTCGATTCGCGTCGAGGCTAAAGGCTTTAAACGGTCGGAGATTTCGTCGATCACGCTGCAGTTGAAACAGCGCGCCCGCATCGATGTGACGCTTACCCTCGGCGACGTCGCCGAGACTATTACCGTGGTCGGCGAAGGCCTCGGCCAACTCGAGGCGGAGACTTCGGCGATGGGCGCCATTATCAATACGACGCAGGTGAAAGACCTGCCCATGCCGAACCGGAACATCCTCAACCTGCTGACTCTCGTCGGCGGCGTTTCGAGCGGCGGCGCGGCTACGGGCATCAACGCCTCGCAGCTTTCGATCAATGGTTCGCGTACCCTGAACTCCGAGTTCGCCGTCGACGGCGTCAGCGTCGTTTCCGATTCGACCGGCGGCGTGCAGCGCATTCCGTCGACGGAGGCCATACGCGAGTTTCGCGTGCTCACCTCCGGCTACACCGCCGAATACGGGCGCACCTCCGGCGGCTTTATCAGCGTCGTTTCCGACAGCGGCACCAACGACTTCCACGGCAGCCTGTACGAGTACTTCCGCAACGAAAAGCTGAATGCCAATAACTTCTTCCGCAACCTCCGCGGACAGGAGAGGCAGCCGGATCGCTATAACCAGTTCGGCGGCAAGTTCGGCGGCCCGGTGCTGATTCCGAAGTTGTATAACGGCCGGGACAGAACGTTCTTCTTCTTCAACTACGAAGGGCTCCGCCGGATTTCGCCATTCAATAACCAATCGACGATTCCAAACGAAGCCGCCCGCCGAGGCGATTTCTCCGGCAATCCCATTGTCCTGTTCGATTCGGTGACCAACGCCCCGTTCCCCAACAACATCATTCCGCCTTCTCGCCTCGACCCCGCGGCGCAGAAAGTGCTGAGCCTGCCGCC